>NZ_CP120983.1:7117732-7427199 GCF_030719215.1 Streptomyces sp. Alt3
GGATGATCCACGCATGATTACGCTCAGCAAGGAAGACGGGCCGGCGGACCTGGACGGCGTCACCCACCTGTCCATAGGCGTGTCCTGGGACCCCACGGCCGGGAGCAGCGGAGGGGTCATGGGCATGCTCCGCCGCAAGACCGGCACCGACCTCGACCTGATCGCCATCGCCATGCAGGGCGCGGACCCGGTGCGTCTGGCGGGCCTGGACTCGCTGGACCCCATGGGCAACGGCTCCCTGGTACACAGCGGCGACAACCAGACCGGGCGCGGCGACGGTGACGACGAGACGGTCACGGTGGAGTTCTCACGCGTACCCACCAACATCACGTCGATCGTCTTCGTCGCCGCGGCCTTCAAGAAGGGCAGCTCCTTCCAGAAGGCCCGCAACATCAGCTTCAAGGTCTACGACGGGACCGGCGGAACCACCCAGCAGGTGGCCGACATCTGGCCCAGCCTGCTGACGCAGGACAACGGCTGCGCGGTGGCGAAGGCCGTGCGGGTCGGCGGCTCGTGGAAGCTCGAAGTGATCAACGCGACGGGGAAGATCAAGCCGGGTGACGAGCACGCCCTGATGCGCTTCGCGATCAGCAAGTAGTTCCGCGGCCGGGGTACGTCCCGGCCGGTGCGGCGGCGGCAGGCGCCGGTTCGAGCACGTACTGCTCGACGGCGCCCGCCGCGTCGAGTTCCTGCTCCGCCCCGCCCATGGTTCCGGCCGCCGGTGCCGCCGCAGCGCCCGGTCCGCCGGTCGTGCCGCGCCGTCCCGGTGCGCGCCCTCACCCGGCCGGGTACTTCACCCGCCTACACCGCCGGGATGACATCCACGGCGCTCGTCCCGGCGCGGTACCGCATGGGGTGCCTGCGGACGACGCGCGCTGCCCGGGGCCGCTCGTAACGTTCATCCGGCCGACCGGATCCCGAGGAGCCGCCGGACGACCGCACCGGTGCACGGACTCCGCGGGACGGGGCCCGCCACCACGACGGCCCGCCCCGTGCGACGCGGTGCGGACCGGAGCGCGTCGGGGCGCCGGGACGAGGCCGGCATCCACGGCCCACCCCGAGCAGAGAACGGACGACTCCATGAACCACACGTTCTTCCGTCGCGGCCTGACCGCCGCGACCGCGTTACTGACGCTCGCCGTCGCCATGGGCGCACCCCCCGCCGCGGCGGCCGGGGAATCCGGCAGCGCACCGCGGCTGCCCGCACCGACCGGCCCCCGTGCGGTCGGCACCACGTCACTGCACCTGACGGACGACTCCCGCCCCGACCCCTGGGCCGCCGGGGTGGACGCGCGGGAACTGATGGTCTCCCTGTGGTACCCGACGGCGTCCCCGAACGGGCGGCGTGCGCAGTACATGACGCCGACGGAGTCGGAGCTGCTTCTCGAGGACGGGGGCATCACCGGCCCGGAGCCGGACGTGCTGAGCACGACACGGACCAACGCGTTCGCCGGAGCCCGCCCGACGGGCGCCACCCGCGGTCTTCCGCTGGTCGTGCTGTCCCCGGGCTTCAAGAAGCCGCGCGCCACGCTGACCACGCTCGCCGAGGACCTCGCCAGCCACGGCTACGTGGTGGCCGCGATCGGCCACACCTACGAGAGTGTCGCCACCACCTTCCCGGACGGGCGGGTCGCCACCTGCGCCGCCTGCGACCTCCCGCACGACGAAGCGTTCTGGGACCGGCTGGTGACGAGCCGGGCCGCCGACGTCTCGTTCGTCCTGGACGAGCTGACCGGCGGGCACGCGAAGTGGGACGGCGCGCGGCTCGTCGACCCGTCACGCATCGCCATGGCGGGCCATTCCGTGGGCGGTGCCGGCGCGCTGACGTCCCTGCTCGCCGATTCCCGGATAAGCGCCGGGATCGACATCGACGGCACGACCCAGGTCCCGGTCCCGGACAGCGGCCTGTCCAGGCCGTTCCTGTTCCTCGGAAGGCAGTCCCAGTACAGCCCCGGCAGCGGTGGCGATGCGGTCGCCACCTGGGAGCGCGACTGGCGGCACCTGACCGGGTGGAAGCGGTGGCTCGTGGTGTCCGGGGCCGAACACGCCTCGTTCACCGATGTCGGCCTGCTGGCGGAGCAGTTGGGCATCGACATCGGTGCCGGCCTTCCCGGCGGCCCGGGTCTCGGAGATCGTCCGCGGTTACACCCGTGCGTTCATGCAGCTGCATCTGCGCCACCGGCCCCAGCCTCTCCTGGACGAGCCCTCCGCCCGATACCCGCAGGTCATGTTCTGCACCCCTGAGACGAGCACCTGCGTCTGAGGACCGCACGGACCGGCGCGCACGGCGAATGCACGGCGTGCGCGCCGGAGCGGCCCTCCCCGCCCCGGCACGATTCTTCGCTGTTCCGCGAAATGGCCGGTTCCATGGCGATGGCACAGTTCCGCGGCGCGACACCCTCGGGTTTGTGCGCAGCACGCGGAACCGGCAGGGACGCCGACTGTGGCATGCCATTTCAGCCACCACGCATGCCGGAGTGGGCGGGGGCTGTGCGTCGGCTTTCATCACGGGAGCGCGAATGCGCCACAGTGCCGACCGGGAGAAGTCGTTGAATCCTTGTTCGGCGCCCCGGAATCGCGTGCGCATTATTCCCCGCGGCGAAAGACTTCCAGCATCTATATCCGGACTCTGACTCTACGACGCACCTCTGCCCAGGGCCCGGGTCCGGAAGGTTCTCACGGACGGCTGCGAGGTCGTACGGTAGCGATCATGAATATTTCCTTCAGGCGACTTTCCGCCTCCGAATCCGGGCCTCTGGTCACCTTTCTGACCAGCGAGAACTGGCCGTTCCACGCCGTGAGCGAGGTGGACCGGGAGACCGCCGGCCAATGGGTCACCGAGGGTCGCTTCGAGAGTGAGGAGAACAGGAGTTTCTGGGTGGCCGACGACGGGGCGGCGGTCGGTCTGGTCCGCCTCATGGACCTCGGGGACGCCACACCGCTGTTCGACCTGCGCCTGCGGGCCGCGGACCGGGGCCGTGGCGTCGGGGCCGTGGCGGTCGCATGGCTGACCAGGTATCTCTTCGAGGAATTCCCCGACGTGCGCCGCATCGAGGGCACGACCCGGCAGGACAACCGTGCGATGCGACGCGTCTTCGTGCGCTCCGGCTACGCCAAGGAGGCGCACTACCGGGACGCGTGGCCGTCGTCGGACGGCGGGGTCCACGACGCGGTCGGATACGCGATTCTGCGCCGGGACTGGCTGTCCGGGAAGGTGACCGTCCCGCAGTGGAATGACGAGCCCGTCGAATAGAACGGGTTTTCCTGCTACAGAATGGCGAACGCATCCCTTTTCGTTGCGCTCCGAATATCGCCCCTTGTTCGTCCGGTAAAGACCGTCGTACTCTCACCGGGAACTGCCGGCAACGTCGCTTTGGAGGCGAACATGGCTGACAACACAGCAAGGAATGCCCAGGAGCAGGAATTCCCCGAGGTGGAGGTCCAGGTCTCACCCGTGGCCGAGAGGGCGCGGGCGACCTTCGCCAAGACGCACAATCGTGCGGGTGTTCCGGACTTCACCCAGATGTTCGGTGACTCGGTGAAGTAGGGCCCAGGGTTCCGCGTGCGCCGGACCGACCGGGTCCGGTGCACGCGGAACCCGTTTCCATCGCCTTTTCGCGAATTCCTCCGTTCGGCGGCGACTAGGGAGACATCGGGATCATGACGGCACCCGCCTCGGAACTCGGCCGGGCATTGGCGGCCGCGTTCGGCCCTGACTTCGTGGTGAAACACCTCAGCACCGACGTGGTACTCCGGCATCTCGATCCGGAACTTCTCCAGGAACACTTCTCCTGGCGCGACCTCAACGAGATCCTCTCCCGGGGCCGTGTCGAACCGGCGGAACTGAAGCTGTGCACCGGAGGCAGATCCCTGCCCCGGCACGAGTACACGGTGACGCGGGCGGGCCACCGCGTGGTTGACCTCACCCGGACGTTCTCGCTCATGCGGTCCGGAGCCAGTCTCGTCATCGACTCGCTGGACCGGATCCACCCCGCCGTACGCGCCGCGACCGACGACGTCATGCGCATGGTCGGCGAGACCGCCTCCTGCAACCTCTTCGTCACCTTCGACGACTCGCAGGCCTTCGCCAGCCATTTCGACGAGGTGGACACCTTCGTCCTCCAGGTGCTCGGCACCAAGAGCTGGCAGGTGCACGGGCCTTCGGAGGAGCACCCCCTCCCGGAGTACGGGGACAGCGACCCCGCCCGCTGCCCGGAGACCGTGCTCTTCGAGCGGACGCTGGAA
Organism: Streptomyces sp. Alt3; assembly: GCF_030719215.1. NCBI lineage: Bacteria > Bacillati > Actinomycetota > Actinomycetes > Kitasatosporales > Streptomycetaceae > Streptomyces > Streptomyces glycanivorans. Next base: position 7,121,978 of record NZ_CP120983.1, read on the forward strand.
CCGGGCGACGTGATCCACGTGCCGCGCGGGTGGTGGCACACCGTGCGCGGAGGCGGCGAATCCAGCCTGCACCTGACCTTCGCCTTCACCCGGCGTACGGGCTACGACTGGCTGCGCTGGGTGGCCTACCGGGCTCTGGACAGCACCGACGTACGGGAGAGCCTGGCCCGCGCCGGGACCCCGGAGGAGCAGCGCGCCCAGGCCGAGCGGCTCGTCACGGCGTTCGTGAACGAGGCGAAGGCGGTGACACTGCGGGACTTCTTCGACGCCGAGCGGCGCAGGAGCGGGGGCCGGGACACGGCCAGCCTGCCCTGGGACGTACTGAAGGCGCGCCCCTCGGCCGGGACGTCCGTCGAACTGGCCACCGTCCAGGCGCCGCTGATCGAGCTCAGGGGCGAGCAGCTGGTTCTCACCGCCGCGGACCAGGAGTTCGTCCTGCCCGCCGCCCACAGGGAGGCGTGCGAGGTGCTGGTCCGGGCACGACGTGTCGGTATGGCCGAGCTCGCCGAACAGTCGGGTGCCTCCCCGGCCGCCGTGTCGGCCCTGGTCTCCGCGTTGCTCCGGGCCCGCCTGGTCACGGTCGCCGACGGCCGCGCCGAACCGGCCGAAGGGTGGCGGGCCTCGTGAGGCACCCCTCGGTCCGGCCGGGTGCGGGCGCCCTGGGGCTGCCCGCGGCCGACGTCGACCCCGTCGTGTCCGGGTCCCTGGAGGCCGAAGCGGTGATCATGGGCCTGCCGTTCGACGCCGGGGTGACGGGGGTGCCCGGCCAACGCCACGGACCCGAGATCTTCCGCAAGCTGAGTCCGGGGCACGACTGGAGCGTCGACGACGACGGGGCGCTGGGCGGACTGATCGACCCGCTCACCGGGGGGCCGGTGCTCGCCGGCCGCCGGGTGTTCGACCTCGGCGACCTCGGCGCCGTACCGATCGACCCCCGGGTCGGCCGGGCCGCGTACTACCGGGCGCTGACCGGTCTCGTGGAACGGCTCACCAGGACGCGGGCCGTCCCCCTCTTCATCGGCGGGGACCACAGTCTCTCCGCGCCCGTGGTGACGGGACTCGCGGCCGTGCACGGACCCGTGCGCGTCGTGTGCTTCGACGCCCACTGCGACTTCGGCGCCCGGCCGATGCCGGGTGTCACCGACATCACGCACGGCGACTTCCTGGGGCACCTGTTCCAGACCGGAGCGGTCACCGCGTGCGAACTGTACGGCGTACGCACCTTGCTTCCGGCCTCGTGCGGACCGCTTCCGGCGGACCTGCGCTGTACGTACGCGTACGGCTTCCCGGAGCCGGCGGACACCGTGGAGGACGAGCCGGTCCATCTGTCGATCGACCTCGACGTGATCGACCCCATGGAGTTCCCGGCGACCGGACACCCCGAAGCGGGGGGCTACCGCCTGCGGGAACTGCTCGCCGCGGTCGAGCACGTGTGCCGTACACGCCGCGTGGTCGCCGTCGACATCGTGGAGGCCCTCCAGGACGACCGCGAGAACAGGGCGACGAGCGCCACGATCTCCGCGCTCGTCATGAGCTGCCTCCGGGCACTGCTGGACGACCACCACCGAGGAGGGACACGGGGCCGATGAGTACGGACACGGCAGAACAGAGCGGGACCCACCGCCTGCACGACTGGCAGATCGAACTGATCGAGCGGACGGACCGGCCCGCCACCCGGACGAGCGGGGACTCCAGCACCGGCGTCAACGCCGGTGAGAGCGATGTGTCGATCCGTCAGGAGCGCGGTCGTACCTGGCTCTACAAGGTCTGGGAGAGCGACCGCAGGGCGGGCCGCTTCCACCTGTACGCACCCGCCACCGGAGAGGTCCACCGGATCACTCCCCGCCAGGCGTCCCTCCTGCGGGCGGACCACTGGGCCGCCGGCCCCGGAAGAGGCCCGGGGCGGCCCCCCGGCCCCACCCGAAGATGTCTGGGAGGAGAGCGAGATCGAGGAACTGGCCGCACTGATCAGGCCGTTCGAAGGAACCGGCTGGCAGTTCCCCGATTTGCCGCCGGACGCGCGTCTGGAACAGCCGCGGGTACGCGTGCTCATGCTGAACCCCACGGAGCAGTGCAACATCCGCTGCACGTACTGCTACTACGGCGGCGCCTATCCGGGGACACGGCCGCATCAGACCGCGTCGCCCGCAGCGGACATGGTGAAGGCGGCGATCGACCTGTTCGTCACCGGGGAGGAACGGCTGGAGCCCGCCCAACGGGCGGTCTACTTCTTCGGCGGTGAGCCGCTGATGGCCTTCGACCAGCTGAAACAGGCCGTACTCACCCTGGAGGAGCGGAAGCGGGAGGTCGGTTCGCACCTGGAGAACCTGATCATCCAGGTCAACTCCAACGGCATGCTGCTCACCCCCGACATCGTCGACTTCCTGGTCGAGCACGACATCTACCTCAACATCTCCATCGACGGGCCCAACCACGACCGCTACCGGATCGACCGGCGCGGCAGAGGGACCCACGACCGGGTACGGGAGCGGACCGACTGGCTCGCGGAGTACCGGCCCGAGTACTTCGCCTCACGCGTCGCCGTCATCTGCGTCCTGTCCGCGCCGCTCGACGAGGCCTCCCTGTACCGGTACTTCAGTGAGTGGCCGACCGCGCTGCGCGCGCTGGCCTGGGACTTCGACCTGCTGCTGCCGGGAGGCGAGGAGTCCTACTCGGACTTCCGGCAGATGTTCGCGGAACAGCGCCGGGTCTGGGACCTCTTCGTCGCGTCGCACCAACTGCCCTACGAGACCCGGGAACAGTCGGGCCGTTACCGCTTCGCCTTCAGCCACGGCTTCCTCCACCGGTCCTTCCACCGGGCCCTGAACCAGCCGGCGCGGGACGGCGGCCCCCGGCTCGGGCACCTGCTGGGCGTCCAGTTCGTCCCGGGCAACGAATACCTCGTGCTCGGCTCGGACGGCACGCTGTACTCCTCGTACGAATACCAGTCCCCGGACTTCGCAGTCGGCCACACGGACCGGGGCGTCGACCCGCTGGCCGGGGTCGAGCAGCTCGGCATGTTCCGGGACGCCGTACAGGCGGGTTCCTGCCGGACCTGCTGGGCGGCGCCGATGTGCACGGTGACCGTGCCGGAGGCGCCCTTCCGGGCGTCGGACCCCGCCGGGACCGTACGGGAGAAGGTGACGGCCAAGCGGGCGCGCTGCATGTCGGAGCGGGAGAACCTCGAACAGGGCCTGCGCGCACGGGCCGACATCGAGGACACCTTCGGGGCGCAGGCCTTGAGCGGGCACCGCGAGGACTGGGCACGTCAGGCGCAAGGAGGCAGCCGCGTTGACTACTTCAACGCCTGACGGCACCGTCACCGCCGCGATGTGCGGCGACCGGCCCGCCGTGCTGCGCGGTGCCGGCCGCGACTGGCCGGTGTACGCCGCGCTGGGGGAGGCGCGGCTGCGGGAGCTCGAAGACCGCCCCGTGGTCGCGGAGGGCGCCGGGCGCAGGCCCGTGACCGTGGCTCTGCGGGAGATCCTCGACGAGTCGCGGGCCGAGCGGCCACGGGGACTGTACCTGCGCGACCAGCTGGTCTCGGAGTTCGAACCCACGCTGTGGAAACTGGTCCCGCGTGAGGTCCGCAGGATGAACTGGCTGCTGGCCCTGCCCGATGACGTACGCCCCGACTGGGTGTGGCTGATGATCGGCGGCGCCGGGACCAGTTCCCCGCTGCACGTCGACACGATGGCGAGCTCCGCCTGGAACCTGCTCGGATCGGGGCGCAAGCGATGGACCTTCCACCCTCCCAACCGCGCCGAGGAGCTGCGTCTGCTGCCTCCTGGCTGCGGCGGTCCGCCGGGCGGAGAGGGCACGGACGCCGTCACGCTGGTCCAGGAGCCGGGAGACATCGTGGTGACACCCAGCGGCTGGGCCCACGAGGTGCACAACCTCACGGGCACCGTCTCCGTCACCGCCAACTTCATCAACCGGTCCAACCTCGGCTTCGCGCGACGCTACTTCGAGATCCTGGGGGACCGGGCGAACCTCGATCTGCTCACGGCTGTGAGTACGGCGTTCGACCGGCTGGACGCCGTGACCGGCGGGAGCGGCGCCCGGTGAGCGGGGCCGGCACCCTGCCGTTCGGTCTCCCCCCGGTGAGCCTGGGCACCTGGCAGCTGCGCGGCCGGGAGGCGAGCCGCGCGGTCCAGCAGGCCCTCGCCCTGGGATATCGCTGCGTCGACACCGCCACCGGGTACGACAACGAGCAGGACGTGGGGGCGGGGATCCGCGCATCGGGCGTCGAGCGCGACGACCTGCTGATCGTCACCAAGTTCCCCGAGGAGGACGCCGGACGTGAACGCGAGACGCTGCTGCGAAGCCTGGACCTGCTGGGTGTGGACCACCTGGACCTCTGGCTGATCCACGGACCGCTGGACCCGGACGGGTCACTGGCCGTGTGGGAGCGGTTCGTCGACGCACGGGAGGCGGGCCTGGTCCGTGCCATCGGAGTCAGCAACTTCCGGCCCGCGCAGGTGGACGACCTCGTCGCCCGCTCGGGCGTGACCCCCTCGGTGAACCAGGTCGCCTTCGGCCCGCGCTGGTTCGACCCCGCCCTTCTCCGGCACCACGCCGCCCTGGGCGTCGCGGTCCAGGGGCACAGTCCCTTCAGCGAGAACGACCTCGGGCACCCCGTGCTGAAGGCCGTCGCCGGACACCGCGGCCGGGGCGTCCATCAGATCCTGCTGCGCTGGCACCTGGAACACGGGGTGCCGGCCGTGGCGAAGGCGGCCTCACCCGCCCATCTCACCGCGAACCTCACGGCCGGCGAGTTCGCCCTGACCTCCGCCGAGGTGGCTGCGATCGACCGCATCGCCGACGACGCGTGGACGGGGGCGGCCCCGTGAGAGTCCAGCTGGAGTCCGTGCACCGCTCCTACCGGGTGCGCCGGGCCCCCGAGACCGGCGGCCGCCTCACCCGGCTGCTTCGCAGGGTCAGCGGCGAGGTGGAGGCGCTGCGGGGCATCGACCTGCGGGTGGACGAGGGCGAGGCGGTCGGCTACATCGGGCTCAACGGGGCCGGCAAGTCCACCACCATGAAGCTCGTCGCCGGGATCCTCACGCCGACCTCCGGCCGGGTCACGGTGGACGGCCGTGACCCGCACGCGGAACGCCGTCGTCTCTCCGCGGAGCTGGGGTATCTCGCCGCCCAGCGCGCCAGCCTCTGGTGGGACCTCCCGGTGAGGGACTCCTACGAGCTGCTGCGGCGGGTCTACGACATCGAGCCGGCCCTCTTCCGACGCCGCCACGACCATCTCGTCGCCCGCCTCGACATCGGGCGGCACCTCGGCACCCCCGTGCGTGAGCTCTCCCTCGGCAACCGCACCCGGGCCGAGCTCGTGGGCACACTGCTGCACGCGCCGCGTCTTCTCCTGCTCGACGAACCGACCATCGGCCTCGACATCTTCGCGCGGGAGGCCATCTGCGACGTCCTGCGCGACCTCCGCCAGGACACCGCGCCCACCGTTCTCATGGCCAGCCACGACCTGCGGGACGTCGAGGCCATCTGCGACCGCATCGTCATGATCGACGACGGCCGGCTGGTGTACGACGGGAAGATCGACGAGCTCCGGACGCTCGGCGGCGGCCGCCGGACCCTGGTGATCCACCACGCGGCGGGCCACCGGCTGCCCCCGCTGCCGGGACCTGCCCGGTCCGAGGAACGGACCAGCACGGTCACCACGTACGTCTTCGCCCAGGGGGAGCTGCCCGGCGGGCTCCTCACGGAACTCTTCGCCGACCCACAGGTCGACGACGTGCGGATCGAGGCCCCCAGCCTGGAGACCCTCATCAAGGACCTCTACCTGGAGGGAGCGTGACGGGCACTCTGCGGCGTGGATGGCGGACCCAGCAGGCCATCGCCGGCATGCAGATGAAACTGGCCTTCCACTACCGGACCCGGGCCTTCGCGCAGGGGATCGGCGCCCTCCTGCTGATCGGCCTCCAGGTGGCGCTGTGGAGCGCCGTGTACGCCGGCGGCGACGGCCAGGTGCGGGCAGGCGGGCTGACCCTGCACCAGACGACGGTGTACGCGGCGGCCGGTACCGTCTGGGTGCTGTGTCTCCCCGGGCTCGCGCTGGCCCGGCAGCTGGAGACGAAGATCAGGGACGGCAGGATCGTGTCCGAACTCCTCCTGCCCACCGGGTTCCTGACGCAGTGGTTCTCCGCCGCGATCGGCCGCACCGCCGGTGTCACCGTGCTCGTCGGCGTGCCCGCGTCGATCGCCGGAGCCGCGGTGCTTCACCCCTTCACCCTCGATCCTGCCCACGTCGGGCGTCTGATGCTGACGACCGCCATCGCCTTCGTCGTCCTTTTCGACTTCAGCTACCTGATCGGTCTGTCCGCGTTCTTCATCCGTCGTGTCGAAGGGCTCAACGAGGTCCGTGAGGCACTGCTGCTCCTGCTCGGCGGCTCGATGATGCCGATCTCGCTGTACCCCGCCGGTCTGCGTGACGCCGCGCTCTGGACCCCCTTCGTGCACGGCTTCTACACCCCGCTCGGCACCCTGGTCCGGGACCCCTTCGTCGACGACCGGGTCGTCGCCCTCGGCGCCTGCTGGGCCGTCCTGCTGTCCGCGGCCGCTGTCCTGTGCACCCGTGCCGCCCTGCGGAAGCTGGTGATCGCCGGTGGCTGACACCCTGGCCGGGATGCGGAAGTCCGCGGGAATCGCGCTGCTCGCCACCCGGATGAACTTCCGGAGCCATCTGGTGCACCCGGGCGAGGTCCTGCTGGCCAACATCGGGGCGCTCGTCCAGGCCGTGTCCGGAGCAGCCGTCTTCATGCTGGCCCTCTCCGCGTCGGACGGCATCCACGGCTGGACACTGGCCGAGTGGGCGGCGCTCACGGGCTTCACGACGGTGGCCCGCGCCCTGTGGAACACGGTCTTCTTCGGCACCCTCGACATCCCGGACATGGTGCGCAGCGGGGAGCTCGACCACTACCTCGTCCGTCCGGCGAACCCGCTGATGCTCATCCTGTTCTCGAAGGTCGACACGGACGTCTGGATCGAGATCGCCGTCGGTACGGGCATGCTCGGCGTCGCCCTCCACGTCGGCGGGGCGGAGCTCTCCGGGCCCGTGCTGCTCTTCATCCCGCTGGCGCTGGCCGGTTCGGCGCTGGTCTTCGCGGCCATGCACCTCGCCGTCACCGCCCTGTCCTTCTGGCTGCGGCAGGACGCGATGCTGAGCATGCTGATCTGGCGTCTGGACACCTTCGCGCAACTGCCGATGAGCTTCTACCCGAAGTGGCTGATGACGGTGTTCTCCACGGTCGTGCCGTTCGCCTTCGTCGGCTACTTCCCCTGCCTCTACATCCTGGGCAGGACCGACTCACCGTTCGTCTGGCTCCTGCCTCTCGCGGGGCCCCTGCTGTTCCTGCCCGCGGTCCTGCTCTGGCGGAGCGGGATCGACCGCTACTCCAGCACCGGTTCATGAGGAGCCCGCTATGAACAACCGCGACGTGTTCGAGCGTGACGGATATCTGGTGGCCGACCTCTACTCGGAGGCGGAGGTGGCGCAGCTGAAGAAGATGCTGTCCGGCCTCATCGACCCTCCGTACTCCGGCCACCCCCGGCTGCACGTCCACGCCGCGTCCGGGACGCCCCTGCCCCACCTGGACCCGTTCAACCCGTACGCCGTGTGGAAGATCGTCAACACTCCGCTGGCCGGGGACGACTGGTACGCGCTCATCCGCGAGGAGCGGGTCCTGGACGTCGTGGAGGAGCTGCTGGGGCCCGACATCAACTTCCACATGGGATTCGCCCGGCTGCGACCCTCCCGTCTGAGGGCCGAGGAGGGCTGGCACCGCGACCTCGAAACGGACCGGCACACCCGGCCCGAGCTGGTCACCGCGCTGATCTACCTCGACGACATGGACGCGGAGTCCGGCGCCACCCTCGTACGGCCGGGCAGCCACCTCCGCCACGAGTCCGAGCCCGGGGCCCACGAGGCGGTGCCGGTCCTTGCCCGTCCGGGATCGGTGCTGTTCCTGCACTGCCTCACCGAGCACCGTGCCAGCAGCAACACGACGGACCGCCACCGGTCCATCCTGATCCACGAGTACAAGAGTGCCCGGACCGTGGAACTCACCCCCAACGACGCCGCCTTCGGCGATCTGCCGCTGCGCAGGGGAGGCAGGCGCCGGCCGGTCCGGTGAACCCTCACGCGTGAGCGCCCCGGCGCAGGGCCGGGGCGCTCGGAGACGTGCGGGTCCTACGCGGACTGGGGTTGCAGGAGGCGGGCCAGCAGGTCGTCCAGACTCACCATGCCGGTGAGCCGTCCCGAGGCGTCCCGGACGACGGCGAGCGAGGCCCGGCGCCGGCGCAGCAGCTCGATCGCCTCGGCGACCGTGGCGTCCTCGGTCAGTTCCGGCACGGGACGGGCCAGCTCACGTGCCGAGGCCGCCCGTCCCTGGGCGCGCGCGACGAGGACGTCACGGGCGTGCACCGAACCCAGGACGGTCCCGTCCCGGAGGACCAGCAGCCGGGTGCGGTCGGTGTCGGCAGCGAGGCGCAGGATCTGTTCCGCGTCCGCGTCGCCGTCGACGGCGGAGATGCCGGAAGCGGGGATCTGAAGGTCGCGCACCGGGGTGTCCGGTTCGGTCAGTGAGCGGGTCAGCAGCTCGGAGTCGGTCTCGCTGATCAGGCCCAGCCGCTCGGACTCCTCCACCAGGTGGGTGAGCTGCTCGCGGTTGTGGACGGAGGTCAGCTCGTCGCGCGGGGTGACCTTGCACAGCCGTACGAGTGCGTTGCTGATCCTGTTCAGGACCCAGATCAGCGGGCGCACCGTCTTCACGACGCTCCGGAAGGGCGGGGAGAGCAGCATCGCGGAGCGTTCGGGGTGGGCGATGGCCCAGGACTTGGGTGCCATCTCGCCGAGCACCATGTGCAGGAAGACCACCACGATCATCGCCACCGCGAACGCGACGCCGTAACTGAGCGCGGTGGGGAGCCCCAGGTCGTGCAGCAGGGGGTCGAGCTCGTGGGAGATCGCCGGTTTGGAGACCGAACCCAGGCCCAGCGTGCACACCGTGATGCCGAGCTGTGCGCCGGCCAGCATCAGTGACAGCTCGCGCATACCGGCCAGCGCCGCCTTCGCGCCGCGCCGGCCCTCGGCCACGGCCTTCTCCATGCGGTGCCGTTTGGCGGCGACCAGTGCGAACTCGGCCGCGACGAAGAACCCGCTGCCGACCAGCAGCAGCACGGTGACGAAGATCGCCATCGGGAAACTCATGCCTGCTCCTCCGGCCGGTCCGCCAGACGCTCGATACGGATGCGCTCCGGCACGTGCCGGTCGAGGGCGCGTACGTCGATGGCCGCGACCGCCCCGTGGGACAGCGGCACCGTGAGACGGTCGCCGATGGCCGGGAAGCGCCCGAGCCGGTCGATGATCAGGCCGGCCACGGTGTCGTAGTCCTCCTCGGCGGGCAGCTCGATCCCGGTGGTCTCCGCCACCTCGTCCAGGCGGCGCCCGGCGTCCACGATCCACCCGTCGCCGTCCGCGACGGCCACCTCGGTGACCGTGTCGGACTCGTCGGCGATGTCACCCACGAGCTCCTCGGCGATGTCCTCGTACGTGACGACCCCGGCGACGCCGCCGTGCTCGTCCAGGACGACGGCGAACTCGTCGTCCCGCTCCCGCATCCGCTCCACGGCAGCCGGCAGCGGCAGGGTGTCCGGCAGCAGCAGCGCCCCGCGTGCCACCGCCCCGGCGGTCGCGGCGGTCAGCCGGCCGGCGGGCAGCCCCATGAGCTCCCGCACGCCCAGCACACCCGCGACATCGTCGGGGTGGTCGCCGAGCACCGGGTAGTTGGAGTGGCCGTGCCTGCCGATGAGACCGATCGCCTCGGCGGCCGTGGCGTCCTTGCGGACGAAGACCGCGTCGGCGCGCGGCACCATCACCGCGTGCAGGGTCCGCTCCGAGAACTCCAGGGCGTGGTCGAGCAGTTCCGCCGTGCCGCGCGGAAGCTGGCCCTGTTCGTGGGACTCGCCGATCAGATGGCCGAGCTCCTCCAGGGTGGCGCCGTGGTGCAGCTCCTCGACCGGCTCGATGCCGACCTTCCGCAGCAGCTTGTTCGCCGCCCCGTCGAAGATCCGCACCACCGGGCCGACGACCTTGAGATACGCCAGTGTGGAACCGGCCAGGGACTTCGCCAGCCGCTCCGGGACGGCGATGGCCAGATTCTTGGGGGCCAGCTCGCCCAGCACCATCTGCACCACGGTGGCCAGGACGAACGCGAGCACCACGGAGATGCCGCTCACGGCGCCGTCGGGGATGCCCAGGCCGGACAGGGCCGGCCGCAGGAGCGCGGAGACGGACGGCTCCGCGATGAAACCGACGACCAGACCGGTCACGGTGATACCGAGCTGGGCGCCCGACAGCATGAACGACAACCGGCCCAGCACGGTCAGCGCCCGGGCGGCCCTCCTGTCCCCGGCTTCGGCCTCCCGGGCGAGGGCGAGCCGGTCGGCGGAGACGTACGCGAACTCCTGGGCGACGAAATAACCGGTGCCCGCGGTCAGCACGAAGACGGACAGCACGCCCAGCCACGCCTGTACGGCACTCATCCGACACCACCCCGCCGCGTGCCGTGCTCAGGAAGCGCTGGGCGGGATGGTCGGGGACTGTATCCCGAAGGGTCCGTCGATCTGGCGGACAAGCGAGGGCTCCTCATCTAGGCGTGCTCACACACAACGATTCTGACCGAAACCACGTTCCCGGCCACCGAGCGCACCGGTCGGCGCCATGAGCCGGCGGGGGCAACTCTATGCTTCTACTCCCCTGTAGAAGATGCCTGGCCCCGGTCGGGCCGGGGCCGCCCTCGGGGTCGGCGCCCGCGGTGCCGGGCGTCCGGAGCCGCGCACAGGCCGGTGCCGGACTGTCCGCGGCGGCCGGCCGTCCACTCGGACAAACGGTCGATATGCTGTCTTTCAGCCGGACGCGCCACGTGTCCGGGGCACATGAGGAGGTCCGCCGAGATGGCCGGCAGCGAACTCGTCGGCCGGCACGCGGAGAGGGACCTGCTCGGCCGCGTCCTGAGCCACGCCCGGTCGGGATCCGGGGGATCGTCCGTCCTGCTGCGCGGTGAGGCCGGCATCGGTAAGACGGCGCTGCTGGAGCTGGCAGAGACGCTCGCCCGCGACAGCGGGTTCGCCGTCCTGCGGGCGGTCGGGGTGGAAGCCGAGGCGGAAACCGCGTTCGGTGCGCTGCACCAGCTGCTGCACCCCCTGCTGGAACGCTCCTCGGCCCTGTCGAACCCGCAGCGCGAGGCGTTGGAGAGTGTTCTGGGGCTGCGCTCCGGGCCGCCGGCCGGCGGGTTCCTGGTGGGCGCCGCCTCGATGGCCCTGCTGGCCGAGGCGGCACGCGTCCGCCCTCTGCTGATCGTCATCGACGATCTGCAGTGGATCGATTCCTCCAGCGCCGGGGTGTTCGCCTTCCTCCACCGCCGCATCGGTGAACTGCCACTGGCCTTCGTCACAGCCGCCCGGCCGGGGGCCGCGGCGGCCGAGGGCTGGCCCGCGTCACCCGCCGAGATCCACGCTCTCGCACCCGAGGAGGCCGGCGCACTGCTACGCAGCAGGCATCCCGGCCTGGCGGCCAGCACCGCCGACAGGGTTCTGTCGGAGGCGGCCGGCAATCCGCTGGCGCTGGTCGAGCTCCCCGCGCAACTGGACGGGGACGTGCTCCGCGGGCTCGAGCCCCTGCCCGAACGTCTGCCGTTCGGACAGAAGCTGGAGCGGATGTTCGCCGACCGGCTGGAGGTGCTGTCGCCGGACGCCGCGCGGGTTCTCCTGCTGGCCGCCCTGGGCGGCGGGGCGTACGGCGCCTCCCCGGCCGGGCAGCCGGGACCGGCGGGGGAGGTGGCGGAGGACGTGAGGGAGCAGGTCGAGGCCACGGGCCTGGCCCGCTCGGACCCATCGGGGCGCCTCGCCTTCCGGCATCCGCTCGTGCGCAGCGCCGTGATCTCCCGGGCGACGGAGGACCAACGACGTCAGGCCCACCTCGCACTGGCGGCGCGGCTGCCGCACGACGAACCCAGACGGCTGGTCCACGAGGCCTCCGCCGCCGCGCACCCCGACGAGGCACTCGCGGGCCGCCTGGAGCGGGCCGGACAGCGCATCGCCGCGCGGGGCGCCGACGCCGAGGGCGCACTGCTGCTCGACCGCGCGGCGATGCTCAGTTCCGACCCCGCGGACCGCGCCCGACGCATGACCTGGGCAGCCGTGACCGCCGCCCGCGGTGGCCGCCTCGCCCACACCGGCCGGCTCGTCGAGGAGCTGCGCCGGGGGCCCGTGCCCGACGACATCGCACCGCTCCTCGCCTACGCCGTCGTCTACGTCGACCAGAGCCACCGGATCGACTTCGAGTCCTCGTTCACCCTGCTGCCCGGCGCGCTCGACGCCCTCGCCGTGCCCGGCGCGGACTCCTTCGGCGGCCTGGCCGAGCAGGTGTTCTTCAAGCTGCTGCTCGCCGCCACGTACACGGACGACGCTCGCGCCTGGCACGCCCTGGACAGACACCTGGACAACGTGTCGCCGCTGGCGAGGCTCTGCCATCGCGCCTGGTCCGACCCGGCCCGCACGGCGCAGGGCGCCGCCGACGAACTCGCGCTGCTCAGCGAGGGGCTGAACGAGGAACAGGAGGCCGGCGCCGCCTGGCTGCTGCTGTGGACCGCCACGGCCGTCGACGTCGCCGACAGCGGCCTGTGGCGGCGGTTCACCGGCCAGCACGCCTACGCCACCCAGGGTTCGGTCGCCAAGGCAAGGTACTACCAGGACTTCCTCCTCGGCCGCTGGGACTCCGCGGACGACTGCCTGCGTGAGGCCGAGGCGTCCGAGGGACTCGGCTACCACTGCAACGCCCTGCTGTTCCGGCACCACTACGCGCACTTCCTCGCCGGACGGGGCGACGAGGAGGGCCTGAAGCGGATCGAGGCGCTGATCGGCCCGGTCGCCCGCACGGCCCGTATGCGGTTCGTCACCGACCACCTCGACCATCTGCACGGCCTGGCCGCCCTCGCCCACGGGCGGTACGAGGAGGCGTACTCCCGCATGGCCGAACTCACCCCGCCGGGGGTGCTGCCGACCGGTCTCCCCTGGTTCCACCTGCCGTTCTTCGACTTCGTGGACGCCGCGGTGCACACCGGCCGGCGGGAGCAGGCGCAGCGGCACCTGGAGGCGGGGCGGGCAGCCCGGATGGACGGGATCTCCGCCCATCACGCGTTCCTGCTGGCCGCGGCCGAGGCCCTGGCCGCGCCCGACGACGAGGCCGAGGAACGCTACCGCCAGGCGTGCGCCGTGCCGGGTGCGGAACGCTGGGTCTTCGAGACGGCCCGGCTGCGGCTCGCGCACGGTTCATGGCTGCGCAGACACCGCCGGGCCGGAGCCCGCGACGTCCTGATGGAGGCCCGCCAGGTCTTCTCCGGACTGGGCGCCACGCCCTGGGAGGAGCGGTGCGCGGCCGAACTGCGGGCGGACGGCCACCAGGTGGGTACCCGGGCCGAGGGCCGGGAGCAGCTCACCGGGCAGGAGACGCGTATCGCCCGGCTCGCCGCCACCGGACTGACGAACAAGGACATCGGGCAGCAGCTCCAGCTCTCACCCCGTACCGTCGCCACCCATCTGTACAAGATCTATCCCAAGCTCGGGATCACCTCGCGGGCAGCCCTCGCGCAGGCCCTGCGCGAGGGCTGACGGCGCCCGGGACGGGTTCGTCCCTTCCCGGGGCACCGGCGGGGCGTCTTTCGGACCCGGCCACCCGGGCGACGGGACCGCCGAGGGCTCAGCCGCGAGCGGCGCCGTCCTGAGGGCGCGCGGCAGCCGTCCGGCTCACATGGGTGAGCGGTGTGTCGACGAGGTGCTCGGCCAGGAACCACGTCTGGGTCTCGCCGGTACGGATCACCTCGGAGACGATCATGTCGTTGGATCCGTCGTCCCCGTGCTCCGCGACCTTCCGTGCGGCGTCCCGGGCGTCACCGAGGATCGTCTCGTGTGCCTCCAGCAGCCGCGACAGCATCGCCGGAACCTCCTCGACGCCGTTCGGCGGACGGGGGATCGAGGTGATCTCGGCGGCGTGACGGGGGTCGCCGACGGCCACTCCGCCGAGGCTCTGCACCCGCTCGGCGAGGGCGTCCACCACGGCGAGCTGCGCGGTCGCGTGCTGGTCGAGCAGCAGGTGGAGCTGGTGGAAGGTCGCGCCGCGCATCAGCCAGTGGTGCTTCTTGTAGAGGCCGTACAGCATCTGCGTATCCGCCAGGAGACGGTTCAGCCGCTGGCACGCGTACATCCGGGCATCGTGCGACAGGGCGATCGGCAGCTGCTTGACCGTGCCGAAGTGCTGGATCTCCGCACCCCGTTGGTGCAGCAGGGGCTGGGCAGCGGCCGGTGCCGTGGTGGCGGACGTGGCCGGCGCGGCGGAAGCGGTGGTCATGAGGGTGGTGCTCCTGAGACTCGGTGTCGCACGCGGGAGCCGGGAAACGCCCACCGCGTGGCGGGCGCGACGGCCCACCGACGACGCTACGGCCGCCCCCGGCCCGGGCCTTGACCGTGGACGACCGGTGCTGTTCCGACACTGCACGGCGCGCAGGGCGGCGGCCCGGACTCAGGGACAGCCGCTGTGCAGGGCGACATGGAGCGTGTCCGTCATCTGGGTCCTGGCCGCCCGGGAGGCGTGGCTCTCCCGGAGGGCGCCGAACAGGACGAAGCCGTGGACCGTCCCCTGGTACCGCACCGACACCACCGGCACCCCGGCCTCCCGCATCCTCGCTGCGTACGCCTCGCCCTCGTCGCGTACGACGTCCGCCTCGGCGGTCACGACCAGGGCCGGGGGCAGTCCCGACAGCTCCTCGGGGGTGGCCCGCAGGGGCGAGGCGGCGCTCTCGGACCGCCGTGCGGGATCCGGCACGTAGGCCTCCCAGAAGCCGCTCATCGCGGCGCGGCCCAGGAAGAACCCCTCGGCGAAGAGGCCGTACGACGGTGTGTCCATGGCCGAGTCGGTGACCGGGCAGACCAGTACCTGGTGCCGGAACCGGACCCCGGCGCTGCGTCGGGCCAGCAGCGTGACCCCGGCGGCCAGATTGGCGCCCGCCGAGACCCCCGCCACCGCCATCCGCCCGGCGTCCAACTGCCACTGTGCACCGTGGTCGGCGATCCATCCGGCGACCGCGAGCCCCTGTTCCACCGCCACCGGATAGCGGGCCTCGGGGACCCGGTCGTACTCGGGCACGACGACGGCCGCGTCCACGCCGAGCACCAGGTCGTCGATCAGCCGCCGATGGGCGGTGGCACTCCCCAGTGTCCAGCCGATCCCGTGCAGATACAGCACCACCGGCAACGGCCCCGTCACCCCCGCGGGCCTGAGGATGCAGACCCTGATCCGCCGCCCCGCCGGTCCCGGCAGAGCCAGCCACTCCTCCGTCACGTCCGGGTCGCCCGCGGAGCCGTCCTGCCAGGCGGCGGCGGTGTCCCTGGCCCTCGCCACGTCGGATCCGTCCCCGGCCCCGGGACAGCGGTTCCCCTCGGTGAAGGCCCGCGCGAGGCGTTCCAGGACGAGCGGCGGTTCCAGGGGCTGACCCTGCTGTTCCATGAGGACTCCTGCGCGTGGCGCGGCCGGGAGCGGGGGAGCGGAGCCCGCCGCGGCCACGCAGGCAAACACCCGGTGCCGGGAGCTTCCCGCTCCCGGCACCGGAGCACCACCCTACGGCCGCCGCGAACGCCGCGGCACCGCCCGGCGCACCGGGACATGCCGATCCGTGCACACTTCGTCCGCGCCCGGCACCGCACGGTGTCCGCCCTGCCGCGGCGGTCAGTCAGATGACCTAATGACCGGGCGCTCCGGCCGGTCAGACTCGGGTGACAGTACGAATGAGGAGACCCCTGTGCACCCCGACCCCGCCCGCCACGCCGGCACCGGCCACCTGGCCGCCTGGCAGCGCGAAGTCGGGCTGCGGCTGGCCGCGGTGAAGGCGGGCCGTCGGCACGACGGCCCCTTCGCGGCGTCGCTCACCGGCGTGCCGCTCGGTTACGTACGCCTGCTGTCGCTGGAGGCGGACCCCGTCCGGCTCAGCCGCACCCCCGGACTCGTCGAGAGCGCACCCGCCCGGGCGGTCGCGGTCGTCCTCCAGGAACACGGACACGCGGCCCTCACCCAGGACGGCCGCAGTACCGTGCTGGAACCCGGGCAGGCCGCCGTCGTCGACCTGCGGCGGCCCTTCGCGCTGGACGAGCGGGAACGGTTCCGCCTCCGCGTCCTGCGCGTGCCGGACCACGCGCTCGACGTACCCGAGCACTCCGTCCGGAGGGTGACAGGGCGCGCCCTGTCACCACGTGACGGAGTACCCGCGCTGCTCGTCCCCCTCCTCGCCCGGCTCGCCGTCACGGCCGGCCGGATACCCCCCTCGGTAGCCGACGCCCTGGGCGGCAACACCACCGATCTGCTCGCCACCCTGGTGCACGACGCGTCCGACCCGGACGACGACGACCACGCGGGGGCCGCCCGCGACCGGCTGGTGCGGTCCGTGCTCCGTCACATCGACCGTCATCTCGGCGACCCGGACCTCGGCCCCGAGACCATCGCCGCCGCCCACCGCATCTCCGTGCGCTACCTCCACCGCCTCTTCGAGGACGAGGCCGTCACGGTGAGCCGGCTCGTCCAGCGGCGCCGCGTCGAGGAATGCGCGAAGGAACTGGCCCGTCGCGGGGGCGTCAGCGCCACCGTCTCGGCGGTGTCGTCGCGCTGGGGATTCCACAGCCCGGCGCACTTCAGCCGGGCCTTCAAGGCGCTGTACGGCCACCCGCCCGGCCGGTGGCGCGGGGCCGCACCGGCGACGACGGACACCGTCCGGCCCTGAGCCACGAGCGGCGGGCCGCGGGACGTCCGCCGCTGCACGGATCAGGACGGGCGGACAGGGCGGCCGGACCGGTCACGGGGCGCGATGCCGTACGCCGCACGGAAACTCCGGCTGAAGTGGGCCGCGTTGCCGAAGCCCCAGCGCTTGCCCACCACCGCCACGGCCGGCCGGGGCGTCCCGCCCCGACGGCCCAGCTCACGCAGGCACTCCTCCAGCCGGCGCTGCTGTATCCACCGGCTGACCGTGACTCCCTCACCGGCGAACAGCTTGTGCAGGTAGCGCACCGAGATGTGGTGACGGGCGGCGATGCTCTCCGGTGACAGACCCCGGTCGAAGAGGTTCTCGTTGACGTAGGCCCGCAGACGGGTCGTCAGCAGGTGCCGGTCGGATCCGGCGTCCGGAGGGAAGGCGCTGCCCGTCTCCCTCGCCAGGGTCGTGAGCAGCCCCGCCGTGTCGGAGGCCAGCCGGTCCGCGGTCGGTCCCTGCCATGCCTCGCCCGGCCCGGCCAGGGACACCAGCAGCGGTTCGATCAGGGAGGCCGTGGGGCTGTCCGCCGGCCGGTGAACCCCGCGCAGGCCCGCCGGGTCGAGGGCCGGACCCAGCACGTGCAGGGGCAGCTGGACCATGTGGAGGAGGAAGTCCTCCGTCTCCCGCAGGGCGAACGGGCCGTCACACACCACGAGATCCCCGGGGCCGCACCGCCCGGTGCCGCCGTCGCCGAGGACCGCCGAGCCGCGTACGTGCACCAGCGCCGTGACGCCTGGCGCACCCCCGGGTACGGCCCGCAGAGCGAGCGCCGGGCCACGGACCGTGGTGACGCGCAGCGGCCCGACCACGTGGCTGCGCACATCGGCCGGCCCGTCGTCCGTACGGACGTGCAGCTCGGGGAGCCCGTCGTCCACCGCCTCGGCGGCACCGACAGGCTCCGGACCGGCCGACCTCATGAGAACCCCTTCCCGCGACACGTCTGTCACTCGATGCTGCGACAGCGGGGGGACGCGGGAGTACGTCGTTTGACTGACGGGTTCCGATCGGACCGGCAACCGGGCCCGGCGGACCGCTACCGGGTGTCCGGTGCGGACCTGCGCGCACCGGCGTCCGCCAGCGCCTCGGAGAGCGCGGCACGGGAGGTCACTCCGAGCTTGGGGAAGATCCGGTACAGGTGCGCGCCGACCGTACGGGGGGACACCCGGACACGGTTCGCGATCTCCCGGTTGGTGAGGCCGCCGGCGGCCAGCTCGGCGATGCGGCGTTCCTGCGCGGTCAGCACCGGCCGCGTCTCGCCCCGCCCCGCCGCCGGGACGGCACCGCCCGCGGCGCTCAGCTCCCGGTCGGCCGCGGCCACCCACTGCACGGCGCCGAGCCCGGCGAAGACCCGCCGTGCCTCCAGCAGCGGGAGCACGGCGTCCTTACGTCGGCTCCGGCGGCGCAGGTGACCGCCGTACGCCAGGTGCAGACGGGCATGGGTCAAAGGCCACTGCTCCGCACCGGGACGGGCCAGCGCCGCACGGAACAGGGCGTCGTCCTGGGCGACGAGGGCCGACGCGGCGGCCACGGTGAACGCGTGATGACCGGAGATCTCCGAGACACCGGCGGCAACGGCCGCGTCTACGTGCGCGCGTGCCTGCTCCCCACGTCCGGTGTGTCCCGCCGCTTCCACCAGGTCCAGGAAGCTGTGCAGGAACCAGGGAGCGCGGGCGGGCAGCGTGCCGGGCGGGGTCACCGCAGCCGCGTGGGCGTAGGCGTCCTCGTACCGGCCCGCCCCCAGGGCCAGGAGGGAGCGGTGGGCGTGCATCCCGTCCAGGAGGAAGCGCAGCCCCCGCTCCCTGGCCCAGGGCCCCAGCTGTTCGTGCAGGGCATCGAGCGCCTCTGCTTCGCCCCTGCCGGCCAGCACGAACCCGGCATGCAGGTGATAGGTCATCCGGTGGATGTCGAAGCCCCGTGCCGCCGACTCCCGGGCTCCCCGGCCGGCCGTGCGCAGGGCGCTCTCCCAGCGGCCCCTGATCACGTCGTCCCGGCAGGTGACGAGGTCGAGGAAGGAGCGGGTCCCCCAGAGGTGCTGCCTCTGCAGCCTCCCGAGCAGCTCGGGGTGCTCACCGATCACGTCGGCACCGACGGCCGTCCACAGGATCAGCCAGACGGACATGGCTTCCTGCTCGGGCGTCAGGGCCGCCAGCACCGGCCGCAGCCGCTCGGCGGCGCCGTGCGCGGTGCGGGCGGGGTCCTTCCACACGTCGTAGCAGAGCGCGGCGAGTGGAGAGGCCTGGGAAATGTGCCGGTCCAGGTTCCGCCAGAGGGCGTCGTCCCCGGTGTAGACGGTGGTCAGGATCAGCAGGCAGAACAGCGAGTCCCTCAGACCGCCCGGTTCCTCCTGGGGGAGCGCTCCCAGGCCGTCCAGGATCTCGGACATGACCACGGCCGGAGCGCGGTAGTCCGAACCCTCGTGCAGCTGGAAGAAGGCGATCGAGAACTGGTGGAGGACAGCGAGGTCCTCCGGCACGGGATGCCGCGACGCCTCGTCCAGGAGGCGGCGGATGAAGTCCAGCGGAGCCGCCCCCCGGGTGGCGAGCGACGCGGCCATGATCCACCGGCGCACGGCACCGGACGGGCTTTCGCTGAGCGCCGCCGCTCTGCCGTACAGCCGGGCTGCCTCCACCTCGCCGCGCCGCTGCGCCATCTCCTCAGCCGCCCGTTCGAGACACGACGCCGTGCCCTCGTCGGGGTCCACGGTCCCGGCCGACAGATGCAGGGCACGCTGCGGGTGGTTCGGCGGCAGCAGTGCCGCGATCCGCAGATGCGCCTTGCGTACCGCCGCCTTCGGCGCGAGTTCCACGACACACGACGCGACCAGCGGATGGCGGAAGCGGAGCTCCGACGTCGCGGGATCCACGACCGCCAGGCCGGAATCGGTGAGTTCCTCCCGCAGACCGTCGTCACCCGGTGGATGCGGCACGCGGACCCGGGCACCCGGCAGGTCCGCCCTGCGCCCGGCCTCCCCGAGGGCGAGCCGCAGCAGCCGGTCCCGCGCCGGGGAGGAGAGACGACCAATACGCTCCTCGAACAGGCGTCCGAGGCGAGTGCCCACCGGAAGGTGGTCCGGCAGGGGCAGCGCGCCCCGGCCGACATCGGGGTCCAGCTGGAGCGGCAGCTCGGTCAGCGCGAGCGGGTTGCCGCCGGCCTCGTGCAGGATGCGGTGACGCACCCCGGACTCCAGGTCGGGGCAGCGGGAGTCCACCAGGACGCCCGCCTCGTCGGAGCTGAGACATCCCACGTCGATCACCGTGCTGGTGGGCCCGTCGAACCGTGCCTCCTCGTCGCGCGTGGCAGCCAGCAGGACCACCGCCGTCCGCTCGATCCGCCGCTGCAGGAAGGCGAAGACCGTGGCACTCGTCTCGTCGGACCACTGGAGGTCGTCGAGGACCACGAGCAGCGGCCGGCGCGCGGCCGTCCTGGCGAGCAGGCCGAGCGCGGCGTCGCCCAGGGCGAATCCGTCCGGCGGCGCCCCCTCACGCACGCCGAGAGCCCGCTCCAGTGCGTCCTGCTGGGCCGGGGGAAGGCCCGCGGACTCGTCCAGCAACGGCCACAGCACCTGGTGGAGCGCGGCGTAGGCCAGGCCCGACTCCGCCGCCGCGCCGACCATGCGCAGCACCCTCGCGTCCGCGGCCCTGGCCCGGCGGACGGCCCATTCGAGCAGGCTGGTCTTGCCGATCCCGGGGTCACCGCGCAGAAGCACGGCGTTACCGGCCCCGGACAGCGCGGCCGAGAGAGCCGCACGCTCGGCCGCGCGTCCCACCAGTTCCGGCCCGTCGTCCCCGTCACCGGGAAGACCGGTCTCCCGCACACTCATGCTGTCCTCGCTCGTCGGGCCCGCAGTGCCGCCGTCGGAGGTAGCACGACCGAATCGCTTTCACGACCGAACCACCATTATCGGGCAGCGCCGGAGTCGCCGAGCACGGGTGGCACGACGACCGCGGCGCGGCCGGGCCCGATGGCCCGGCCGCGCCGCGGTCCGTGTGCGAGTGATCAGCGGGTCGTGGCCGTCACCGCGTCGACGATCAGCGCGGCGACCTCCTTCGGCCGGGAGACCGCGACGGCGTGCGAGGCGCCGTCCAGCTCGACCGTCGTCGCACCGGCCCGCTCCGCGCCGAAGCGCTCGACGTCGGGGTTGATCGCCTGGTCGGCGCCCGCGACGAGAGCCCACGACGGCTTGGTCCGCCACGCGGCCGCGGCGGCGGTCTCCGTGAACACCGTGGTCGACAGCGGCCGCTGTGCGACGGCGAGCACCTCGGTGACGTCGGCCGGGACGTCCGCGGCGAAGATCTCCGGGAACTTCTCGGCCGCGATGGTGACCTCGACGGCGGTCTCCTCGCCCGCGACCGGGTACACACCCTCGCGCAGGTTGCTGACCAGGGGCGAGAGAGGGAAGCGGCCCTGGAGCTCGCCCAGGCTCTCGCCCTCGTCGGGCACGTAGGCCGCGATGTAGACGAGCCCGACGACGTTCTCGGCGGTCCCCGCCACGGTGATGAGAGCGCCGCCGTAGGAGTGCCCGACCAGGACGACGGGTCCGTCGATCCGGGAGGCCACTGCCGCGATGTAGGCGGCGTCGGAGGCGAGCCCCCGCAGCGGGTTCGCGGCGGCCACCACGGGGATGCCGTGGCTCCGGAGCTCGGTCACGACGCCGGACCAGCTGCCTGCGTCGGCGAAGGCTCCGTGGACGAGTACGACGGTGGGGGTGGTGGTCATCTCTCAGCCTGTCTCGGGTCGGTGTGGGTGCAGGGCGGTCGCGGTCAGCTGCCGTGCAGGGCGGTGCGCAGCGTCTGGACGGCCATGGTGATCGCGGCTTCCGCGGCGTGGGTCCCACGCAGGGCGTCGAGCATGACGAAGTCGTGGATGATGCCCTGGAAGCGCACGGCGGTGACGGGCACGCCGGCCTCACGCAGCTTGTCGGCGTAGGCCTCGCCCTCGTCGCGCAGCACGTCCGCCTCGCCGGTGATCACGAGAGCCGCGGGGAGCCCGCTGAGCTGCTCGGTCGTCGCCCTCAGCGGCGAGGCGGTGATCTGGGCGCGCTCGGCCTCGTCGGTCGTGTACTGGTCCCAGAACCACTGCATGCCGTCACGGCGCAGGAAGTAGCCGGTGGCGAACTGCTGGTACGAGCCGGTGTCGAAGCTCGCGTCGGTCACCGGGTAGAACAGCACCTGGTGCTTGAGGGCCACGTCACCGCGCTGCTTGGCCATCAGCGTCAGAGCGGCGGTCATGTTGCCGCCCACCGAGTCACCGGCCACGGCCAGCCGGGAACCGTCCAGCTGCTTGGTGGCACCGTCCTGGACGATCCACCGGGCGACGGCGTAGTTCTGCTCGATGGCCACCGGGTAGCGGGCCTCGGGCGAGAGGTCGTACTCGGGGAAGACCACGGCCGCGCCCGCGCCGACGGCGAGCTCGCGCACCAGGCGGTCGTGCGTGTGGGCGTTGCCGAACACCCAGCCGGCGCCGTGGATGTAGAGGATCACCGGCAGCGTCCCCGTGGCGCCGGCCGGCTTCACGATGCGCGCCCGGACGTCGCCCGTCGGCCCGCCCTGGACCGTGATCCACTCCTCGTCGACCTCCGGCTTCTCGACGCCGTCGCCGGACTGGACCTCGTCCACCGCCTTACGGCCTTCCGCGGGGGCGAGTTCGAAGAGATAGGGCGGGTTCGCCGTCGCCTCGGCGAAAGCGGCAGCGGCCGGCTCCAGCACGGGGGAGGTACGTGCGACGTCTTCAGGCATGAGCGGTACTCCTGCAATTCGTGAATCCGGCGCACCGTGCCGGGTCGTGCCGGGTGCGTGCACCGGGGAATCAATAGGGTGGGCAGGAAACGCTAGGCCGGGACTGCCGCGCACCCTTGCCTGCGCACGCACGGATGTTGCCTGCCCGTGCACAACAAGCCTGGGACGGGGTGCGAAGCGTGCGGTTTCCCGGGCCGGCCGAGGAGAAACGGTCGCGAGGCGGGGCCGTCGCGGGCGAATTCGTACGCGAACGCGCTCCGGTGCGGCGTGGTTTGCCGCCGTGATGTCGGGCTCTCCCGCGTATGCGCGTCTCCCTCATGCATTCCAGCATCTGCGGCACATTTCCGAAAGGTTTCCGCCCCGGATATTTCTTCCCCAAAGGTTTCCGACGCGCAGGCCGTCCACTCCGAAGGAGTTCCGGGGAACCGCCCGGAATTCCGTCCCCGGCCGTGCGCCGGCTCGGCGGGACGCGGAATTCGGCGCGACTCAGCCGCCCAGGCCGAAGAAGCGCGACGCGTAGTAGGGACCGCAGAGCGAGTCGTGGCCCCGCCCCACCGTGCCGCACCGGTCGATGCCGGTGCCGGGGTCGACCGGGGCCTCATGGCCCATCGCGTCGATCAGATACGTCTCCACCTGCCCGCTGCCGTACACCTGCTTGGTGACGCCGGAGGCCGGGCTGGAGGAGGACGTCGGAGTCTGCGGGACACCGAACACGTCGGTCCACCCGTCGCGTTGCTTCTCCAGCGACTTCTTGTTGATCAGCAGGTCGGAGCCGCCGTGCCAGATTTGCACCCGCGGCCGTGCGCCGGTGTACCCGGGGTGGGCGCTGCGGATCCTGTCGCCCCACTCCGTCGGGGAGACGAGGTTGTACCGCCCGGGACACGGGGCGAGGGAACCGGTCCGGAAGTAGTCCGTCTCGGTGTCGGCGCAGCCGTAGGCCATACCGAAGAACACGGCACCCGCCTCGAACACCTCCGGGTGGGCCGCCAGCATCACATTGGTCGCAGCGCCGCCACCGGAGTAGCCGGCGGCGTAGACGCGGTCCGCGTCGGCGGAGTACCGCGCCTTCATGTGGTCGACCATCTGCACCACCGAGCGGGCCTCGCCCTCGCCGTCGTGCGTGCGGTCGGCCGGGTTCCACGCACTGAAGCACCTGTGCGGCACGATGCCGCCGGATCCGACGTTCTCGTCCTTCTGCTCGGGCAGGACGAGGGTGAACCCGTACGTGTCGGCGTACTTGCGCCAGCCCGTGTCGATGTCCAGGTCCTCGGCGGAGCCGCCGCAGCCGTGGAAGAGGACCACGACGGGGGCGCCTGACTGTGCCTGCTCCGGGACGTACGCGAACATCCTCAGATTGCCGGGGTTGCTGCCGAACGCCGGCACCTCGTGGAAGCCGGTCTCCGCCCGCGCCGGGGCGGCGGTGAGAACGGCCGTGGCCGCCACGGCGACGATCACCGTGAGCAGCGTCCTGATCCTGCGTACCGAGAAGCGGGATTCCGCGCCCGCCGCGCTTCGGGATTCCATGCCCGAAGCGTGGGCCCACGCACCTCTCCGGGGCATCGGCAGGATGACCGGCGACCGCCCTTCGACGCGAGATGCGGCGGCCCTCGTACCCGGCGCCTCCCACCGCACGGCCACGCCCCGGTCTCATGTGACCCGCGGCCCCCGCTCTAGACGGGTGGGGTGGGGCGCCCGCCCGGCACCCCACCCCTGACCCGCCCTGCGGTGCGTGTACCCCGCCGGGGCTAGTTGATGGCCTTGATGAGCTCACCGCTCGCGGTGTCGCCGCTGAGCTCCCAGAAGAAGGTGCCGCCCAGGCCCTGCTGGTTCTTGTAGTCCATCTTCGTGGCGATGGTGGCCGGGGTGTCGTAGCTCCACCAGTTGGTGCCGCAGTGGGCGTAGGCGGTGCCCGCGACGGTGCCGGTGGCAGGGCAGCTGTCCTTCAGGACCTTGTAGTCCTCGATGCCCGCCTCATACGTCCCCGGAGCTGCCCCGGTCGCCGTGCCGCCCGGCTCGGACTGGGTGACGCCGGTCCAGCCGCGCCCGTAGAAGCCGATGCCCAGCAGCAGCTTCTCCGCGGGGATGCCCAGGCCCTTGAGCTTGGAGATCGCCGCGTCGCTGTTGAAGCCCTCGGTCGGGATGCCCGGGTAGGAGGTCAGCGGTGAGTGCGGAGCGGTCGGGCCCTGTGCCGCGAAGGCGCCGAAGAAGTCGTAGGTCATCGGGTTGTACCAGTCGAGGTACTGAGCCGCCCCCGCGTAGTCCACCGCGTCGATCTTGCCGCCGTCGGAGCCGTCCGCGGTGGTCGCCGAGGTGATCAGGCTGTCCGTGCCGAACTTCGACCGCAGCGCCGACAGGAGGTCCCCGTACGCGTCGCGACCGCTCGTGTCGCAGGTCAGGCCGCAGGCGTTCGGGTACTCCCAGTCGATGTCGATGCCGTCGAAGACATCGGCCCAGCGCGGGTCCTCGACCAGACCGTGGCAGGACTCGGCGAAGGCGGCCGGGTTCTTCGCGGCCTCGGCGAAGCCGCCGGACCAACTCCAGCCCCCGAAGGACCAGATGACCTTCAGATCGGGGTGCAGCTTCTTCAGCTTGCGCAACTGGTTGAAGTTGCCGCGCAGTTCCTGGTCCCAGGTGTCCGCGACACCGTCCACCGACTGGTCGGCCGTGTAGGCCTTCTCGTAGTCGGCGTAACTGTCCCCGATGGTGCACTTGCCGCCCTGGACGTTGCCGAAGGCGTAGTTGATGTGCGTCAGCTTGTCGGCCGAGCCCGAGGTCTCGATGTTCTTGACGTGGTAATCACGCTGGTAGACACCCCAGTTGGTGAAGTATCCGACCACCTTGTCGCCGGCCGCGGCCGGGGCGGCCTCGGCTGCCGCCGGAGCGGACGCGGTGGGGGCCGCGCCCGCGGAGGACGTACCCGCGACACCGAGGAGCGCGGCTCCCAGTGCGGCGGTGCAGAAGGTCGCGGCGAGGGCCCGGAGACGGGCGCGGGGACGGTGAAGTCCGGTCATTGTGGCTCCTCGTGGGGGAGGGCTTGGGTGTTGTGGGGGGTGCCTGCCCCGTCCGCCCGTGATTGGCATGGACGCGAAGAGGCATTGGTGGAGACCGTAGAAGGACTAGACCAGTTGGGTCAATGGTTCGGACCAATTTCCCTGATCACGTCCCCCGCCACCCGGTGACGGGTGCGCTCCGATCGGGCATACTCGACGCGCCACAGCCGCTGGCCAGCGCCTCCCGTGATCCGGGAAGGCAGGATCGGCTGAGGAGCCGTAGATTTCCGGGCATCGCCCGGGACCACCCGGCGGTGCCGCGCACACCCCGCGCGCGACCGCCGTCACGCCCGACAGGGAGGAGAGCGCCGTCATGTCCGACCGTGCCCCGCAGCCGGTGGAACGCCGTCTGCCCACCGAGGAGTCCCGGCAGCTCGTCGAGCTCGTACGCGACATCGTGTCGAAGGAGATCGCCCCGCGGGCGGCCGAGGAGGAGGAAGCGGGGCTGTTCCCGCGCCCGGTCTTCACCCTGCTCTCCGAAGCCGGCCTGCTCGGACTGCCGTACGACTCCGCGCACGGCGGCGGTGACCAGCCGTACGAGGTCTATCTCCAGGTCCTGGAAGAGCTGGCCGCCGCCCGGCTCACCGTCGGTCTCGGCGTCAGCGTCCACTCGCTCGCCTGTCACGCGCTCGCCGGATTCGGGACCGAGGAGCAACGAGCCGCCCACCTGCCGGAGATGCTCGCGGGCGGCCTGCTCGGCGCCTACTGCCTCTCCGAACCGTCCTCGGGCTCCGACGCCGCCTCCCTCCGCACGAAAGCCGTGCGGGACGGTGAGGACTGGGTGCTCACCGGGACCAAGGCGTGGATCACGCACGGCGGCATCGCCGACTTCTACACGGTGCTGGCCCGTACCGGGGTGGACGGCCCCCGGGGCATCACCGCCTTCCTCGTCCCCGGTGACGCCCAGGGCCTGGGCGCGGCCCTGCCCGAGAAGAAGATGGGCATGAAGGGCTCGCCCACAGCCCAACTGCACTTCGACGGCGTACGTATCCCGGGCGACCGCCGTATCGGTGAGGAGGGGCAGGGATTCGCCATCGCCCTGTCCGCACTCGACTCGGGGCGCCTGGGCATCGCCGCGTGCGCCGTCGGTGTCGCCCAGGCCGCCCTGGACGAGGCCGTCCGATACGCCACCGACCGGCGCCAGTTCGGCCGTCCCGTCGCGGACTTCCAGGGGCTGCGGTTCATGCTCGCCGACATGGCGACCCAGATCGAGGCCGGGAGGGCGCTCTACCTGGAGGCGGCACGGCTCCGCGACGCGGGCCTGGCGTTCTCGCGGCAGGCGGCGATGGCGAAGCTCTTCTGCACCGACGCGGCCATGAGGGTGACCACCGACGCGGTCCAGGTGCTCGGGGGCTACGGCTACACCCTCGACTTCCCGGTCGAGCGGCTGATGCGCGAGGCCAAGGTGCTCCAGATCGTCGAGGGCACCAACCAGATCCAGCGCATGGTCATCGCCCGTCACCTCGCGGGTCCCGAGACGCGCTGAACCGCAGGGGCCGGTCCGACCAGACCGGTGTCGTCATGATCCGGTTCCACTCCTGGTCATGGCGGCCCGGCAGGGTCCGGCCCATGCTCTCCCAATGGCGCAGCATGGCCCGGTAGATGGGCGGGTCGGTGCTGTGCGGCACGGACTGCCGCGCGGACTCCTGGGGCGACGGCCCGGACCGGGGAACCGATTCTCCAGGCGCCGGTGCGGCGAGACGGCGCCGGGCGGGTCCGGCCGTTGGATGCAGCGTGGTCATGCAGAGCCAACGCCTTTGCGGGGTCCGGGGTCACTGTCCGGCCGATTCGCGCGCCCGTTCCTCGGGTGCCGCGGCCAGCCGGCCGGTGGACTGTCGCACCACGTCGGCCCGGCCGTCGTGGTGCGCACAGGAACGCGCCCTCGGGCGCGGGGGCGTCAGGCGGCGTCCCGCCGCAGCTGCGGCACGTACCGCAGAGGGCGCGAACCGGGGCCGCCGGCGTGCGAGAACGGCTGCATCCGCCAGTCGAGCCCCTGAGGGAGCGTCAACAGCAGTGCGGTCTCCTGCTCCTGGGCCTCCAGTGACTCGTCCGCCGGGAGTGCCAGGGAGGCGTCGCGGTTCGTGCCGGGGCAGACGGTGAGGACGAACGGGTTCCACGGCGTGGCGCACAGCGCGTGCTCGGGAAGTACGTCCTCGTCCGCCAGCAGGGCGATCGGCTGGGAGCAGTCCGGGCAGATCACCCGGTACATCTCGAAGGTGTCGTACGCGTCGAGGACGGTGTCCTCGTCCGGCGCGGTGAACGCGGTGACCACCGCGTCCGTATCGGGCTGCGGTTCGGTACGTCCGGTGAGCTTCAGGCTCTGCATGGGTCTTTCCCCCCTCGGGTGGGCCGGCATGGCGCCACGGCCTCGGCCACAGCAAGCACTTCCCGTCGGAAGTCGGCCGTAATCGCGAGGCCGTCGGCTACCCACCCGTAAACATGTGGTATTGGTCACATGCCCCTCGAACGTGCCCTTCCGGGGCGCCTACGACTGTGCCTGGAGGGACCTGGGGCCATAGGTTGATCCGCATGGAGGAGCTGGACCGTCAGATTGTGGAGTTGCTCGTCAAGGACGGGCGGATGAGCTACACCGACCTGGGCAAGGCCACGGGCCTGTCCACCTCGGCCGTTCATCAGCGCGTCCGCCGGCTGGAGCAGCGGGGAGTGATCCGGGGCTACGCCGCTGTCGTCGACCCCGAGGCCGTCGGCCTGCCCCTCACCGCGTTCATCTCGGTGAAACCCTTCGACCCGAGCGCCCCCGACGACATCGCCGAGCGGCTCGCCGGTGTGCCGGAGCTCGAGGCGTGCCACAGCGTCGCGGGCGACGAGAACTACATCCTCAAGGTGCGGGTCGCCAGCCCTCTGGAGCTCGAGCACCTGCTCACCCGGATCCGGACGCTGGCCGGCGTCTCCACCCGTACGACCGTCGTCCTCTCCACGCCCTACGAGGCGCGGCCGCCGCGCGTCTGAGGGCTCCCGCCCGACGCCGGGGAGGGGGCGGGGGAGGAACCGGTCCCGGCAGGCGCGAGACTGGTCCCATGACCGAGAGCACCGCCCCCCAGAGCGAACACCGCACCGTGCTGCTGCGCGGTGGAGACGTCCACAGCCCCGCCGATCCGTTCGCCACCGCGATGGTCGTCGAACGCGGCCATGTCGCCTGGGTGGGGTCCGAGGGGGCGGCCGACGCCTTCGCGAGCGGCGTCGACGAGGTGATCGACCTGGAGGGGTCCCTGGTCACCCCCGCGTTCACCGACTCCCACGTCCACACCACG
Organism: Streptomyces sp. Alt3; assembly: GCF_030719215.1. Lineage (NCBI taxonomy): Bacteria > Bacillati > Actinomycetota > Actinomycetes > Kitasatosporales > Streptomycetaceae > Streptomyces > Streptomyces glycanivorans. Next base: position 7,150,912 of record NZ_CP120983.1, read on the forward strand.
TCGACCGGACTCGCCCTGACCGGGCTGGACCTCTCCGGGGCGCGCACGCTTCCCGAAGCCCTCGGGCTGGTGCGCGCGTTCGCGAACGACCGGGCGGACGGCGGGGTGATCCTCGGTCACGGATGGGACGCGGCCCGCTGGCCCGAGCAGCGCCCTCCGTCGCGCCGGGAGCTCGACGAAGCGGCCGGAGGTCGAGCCCTCTACCTGCCCCGGGTGGACGTCCACTCGGCCGTCGTGACGACGGCGCTCCTGGACCTGGTCCCGGGCGTCACCGGCATGGCCGGCTACCACCCCGACGCCCCCCTGACCGGCGACGCCCACCACGCGGTGCGCGCGGCGGCCCACGGGGCCGTCACCCCGGCGCAGCGGGCCCGGGCCCAGCGCGCCGCCCTCGCACACGCCGCCTCGCTGGGGATCGGCACCGTGCACGAGTGCGCGGGCCCCGAGATCTCCGACGAGGAGGACTTCACCGCGCTCCTCGAGCTGGCCTCGGAGCAGCCGGGACCCCGGGTCTTCGGCTACTGGGCAGAGCGGATCGAGGACGCGAAGGGCGCCCGGCGGATCCGCGAGCTCGGTGCCGTCGGCGCCGCCGGTGACCTCTTCGTGGACGGGTCGCTGGGCTCGCACACCGCCCTCCTGCACGAGCCGTACACCGACGCCCCGCACACCGGCGACGGCCGTCTCGACGCCGCGGCGATCGCCGCACATGTGACGGCGTGCACCGAGGCGGGGCTCCAGGCCGGCTTCCACGCCATCGGTGACGCGGCGGTCTCCGCCGTGGTGGCGGGCGTCCGAGCCGCCGCCGGGGCCCTGGGTACGGCCCGGGTCCGAGCCGCCAGGCACCGGGTGGAGCACGCCGAGATGCTCACCCCTGAGACCATCGCCGCCTTCGCCGAGCTGGGGCTCACCGCCTCCGTCCAGCCGGCCTTCGACGCGGCCTGGGGCGGCCCCGACGGCATGTACGCCCGGCGCCTCGGCGCCGAGCGCGCCGCGACGCTCAATCCGTACGCCGCCCTGCTGCGCGCCGGTGTGCCCCTCGCCTTCGGCTCGGACAGCCCGGTCACCCCGCTGGACCCCTGGGGGACCGTGCGGGCCGCCGCCCACCACCGCACACCCGGCCACCGGGTCTCTGTGCGCGCCGGTTTCGCCGCGCACACACGGGGCGGCTGGCGAGCCGTGGGGCGGGACGACGGGGGCGTACTCGTCCCGGGGGCCCCGGCCGACTACGCCGTCTGGCGTACGGGTGACCTGCTGGTCCAGGCCCCCGACGACCGGGTGGCGCGCTGGTCGACCGATCCCCGCTCCGGTACCCCTGGCCTGCCCGATCTCACCCCGGGCGCGGACCTTCCTGTGTGCCTTCGCACGGTGGTGTTCGGACAAAATGTCTACGTACGGCCGAACGAGTGACGTCGCGATATTCCGTACCGCCGATCGATGGCGCGGGGACTCTGCGACGACCTGCGCGTCCTCGGCGCTGACCAGGCGTTTTCCGAAGAAATAGCAGGTCGGGCGACTGTTGACAGAAAGCGCCCACGGGCCGGTAGGTTCGGCCGGGTCCACCACTGGACGTCCGACCGGTCAAACCTCCACGCAGTCGTCGAACGCCGCTGGGTCATGTGGGGTGGTGCGCCGCACCGGTGCACCACCACTGACAGCCAGGTTCAGCGCCCGCGCCTCGGGGGCGAGGGAAGGTTTCGTCCGGACGGCAGGTGCGACCCGGGTGGGGCCCGGAGGTTCAGTAGACAACGGCTCTAGGTCGACCCGCAGCCAGCGGATCCCAGGTCGGCCCGAAGGACACCGGGCCCCCATCCGCAGTGGCCCCCTTCTGTCCGCAGTTCCGTGCTTCTGTCCGCGTGGGCGGACGCCACCCCGTGACCATGTCGGAGTCCTGCCGCCCCGTGCTGGATATGGTGTGCACCTGCGTACGGACTTTAAGGGGCAGTAGTGAACGACGGCGGTCAGAGGCAGTTCGGCCCGCTCGGCAGAGTCTTGGTGATCATTCCGACCTACAACGAGGCCGAGAACGTCAAGCTGATCGTCGCCCGGGTGCGCGCCGCCGTTCCGGAAGCGGACATCCTCGTCGCCGACGACAACAGCCCCGACGGCACCGGCAAGGTCGCCGACGAGCTGGCGGTCGGCGACAGCCATGTGCAGGTCCTGCACCGCAAGGGCAAGGAAGGGCTCGGCGCCGCCTACCTGGCCGGTTTCCGCTGGGGCTCCGAGCACGGCTACGGCGTCCTGGTCGAGATGGACGCGGACGGCTCGCACCAGCCGGAGGAACTGCCCCGTCTCCTCACCGCCCTGAAGGGCGCCGACCTGGTCCTCGGCTCGCGCTGGGTGCCCGGCGGCCGGGTGGTCAACTGGCCCCGGCACCGCGAGATGATCTCGCGCGGCGGCAGCCTCTACTCCCGGATGCTGCTGGGCCTCTCGGTCCGGGACGTCACCGGCGGCTACCGGGCCTTCCGCACCGAGACCCTGGACGGACTCGGCCTCGACGAGGTCGCCTCGCAGGGGTACTGCTTCCAGGTCGACCTCGCCCGGCGGGCCGTCGAGGCGGGCTATCACGTGGTCGAGGTGCCGATCACCTTCATGGAGCGCGAGATCGGCGACTCCAAGATGAGCCGCGACATCCTCGTGGAGGCCCTGTGGCGGGTCACCGGCTGGGGAATCACCGGCCGGGCCAACAAGGTGCTGGGCCGCAGGACCCCCTGACCGTCGCAGCCCGACCGCCCGGCCGCCGCAGCCTCATGATCACCCCCTTACGCCGCCTGCACGCCCGTACAGGCACACTGGGGGCATGACGACCGGCACACCGCCTCCGACCCGTCCACGGCGCTCACGCGCCCGTACCCTCCTGCCGCTGGGCGTCGCCGCCTGGCTGGTCCTGGAGATCTGGCTGCTGACCGTGGTGGCCGGTGCGACGAACGGCTTCACCGTGCTGCTGATCCTGGTCGCAGGCGCCGTGCTCGGCGCCGCGGTGATCAAGCGCGCGGGCCGGCGCGCCTTCCGCAACCTCACCGAGACCCTGCAGCAGATGCCCGGGCAGCCCGGCGCTCCCGCGGCCCCGGCCGAGGCCCCGTCCGGCACCAAGGGCAACGGCTTCCTGATGCTGGGCGGCCTGCTCCTTATGATCCCCGGCGTGATCTCCGACGCGGCGGGGCTCCTGCTCCTGCTGCCCCCGGTCCGCACCGTGCTCGGACGCCTCGCGGAGCGCTCCCTGGAGCGCCGGATGAGGGCGGCGACGCCCGGCGGGTTCTCGGACGCCTTCCAGCAGGCACGCATCCACCGGCCGGACGGCAAGGTCGTCCAGGGCGAGGTCATCCGCGAGGACGGCCGGCCCGGGCACCCCCGCCCGGACGACGGCACGGGCACGGACCGCCCGCCGCTGATCCCCTGAGTCCCCGGCCCCGCCGCCGTCACCCCGTCACGGGGGAGCGGCGGCGGTGTCCCGGCAGCGGGCATCCCGGGAGGACCGGACGCACCAAGAGCCGCGGGCCGCGACACATGTTCTGTGTCGCGGCCCGCGGCTCTTGATCTTTGCGGTGTCAGGCGGTCAGGCAGACTTCCTGCTGTCCCGCGGGTGCACGGCGATGTTCATGGCACCGGAGCGCAGAACCGCCAGCCTCTCGGCCAGCACCTCTTCCAGCTCCTCGCGGGTGCGCCGCTCCATGAGCATGTCCCAATGCGTACGCGCAGGCTTGCCCTTCTTCTCTTCGGGGCCATCCCCGTCCACCAGGAGTGCCGTGGCGCCGCACGCCTTGCACTCCCACTCCGGCGGAATTTCCGCCTCTACCGAGAACGGCATCTCAAATCGATGTCCGTTCGGGCATGCGTACTCCACCGCCTGGCGCGGGGCCAGATCGATGCCGCGGTCCGTCTCGTAGCTGGTAACCACGAGTCGCGTGCCGCGGAGAGCTCGCTCACTCATGAATCGTGCCTCCCGGGCTTGTCGCCCACAGGACAGGTGTCGCTGTCGTCGTCATCCGGTCAACGTCCGGTCGGCGGCAAAGATTCCCGTTGCCGGTCATGCGTCGCCCGTCGTGCCGCTGCTTGGTCTGGGTTGCTTACCCATCGGTGCCCGGTTTGTCACTTCTGGTCGACGTTGTCACCCAACGGTTCGACGTCTTCCACTCGCAGTAACGGTCCTCCGGGCAGGCCAAAGGCGTATACTACCGGCCTTTCACTTCGGCGTCTAAATCCGTTCCGGAACGGGATTGCCCGCGGCGGCCACCGCGGCCCGCACAGGCACCCTCGCCAGGAGGACCGAGCCGACCGCGAAGAAGAGCACCAGGGACAGGATCGCATCCCGGTAACTGTCGGTGAGCTGGTAGCCCAGACCGAAGACCAGGGGCCCCAGCCAGCTGAGTCCCCGGTCGCTCATCTCGTAGGCGGAGAAGTACTCCGCCTCCTTTCCGCGGGGGATCAGATGCGAGAACAGCGACCGTGAGAGAGCCTGGCTGCCGCCCATCACGAGCCCGATCGCGGCTGCCAGGACGTAGAAGAACACCGGCGTGTCGGAGGGGAGTACGTACGCCGCGGCGAGGATCAGGGTCCAGGCCGCCAGTGACACCAGAATCGTGCGTTTCGCCCCGTACAGCCGGGCGAGTCGGCCCATCCCCAGGGCCCCGGCCACCGCGAGCACCTGCACGAGCAGCACCGCCGTGATCAGGGTCGTCTGATCGAGGCCGAGTTCCTCGGAGCCGTACAGGGATGCCTGCGAGATCACCGTCTGGATGCCGTCGTTGTAGACCAGGTAGGCGAGCAGGAAGGACAGGGTGAGCGGATGGCGCCGCATGTCGCGCAGGGTCGCCCGCAACTGCCGCCATCCGGAGCCGACCGCTCCGTCACCTCCGGGCTCGACCCGCCGGTCGCGCAGCCGCCGCAGTGGCACGAGGGCGAAGGCGCCCCACCACACACCGGCCGAGGCGATGCAGATCCGGACCGCGTCGGACTCCGACAGCCCGAAGGAGTCGTGGCCGGTGTAGAGGACCAGGTTCAGGACGAGGACGAACGCGCCCGAGGTGTACCCGAACGCCCACCCGCGCGAGGAGACCGCGTCGCGCTCCTCCGGGGTGGCGATCTGGGGCAGATACGCGTTGTACAGGGCCATCGACACGGAGATCGACGCGTTCGCCACGATCAGCAGGAAGGCGCCCAGGAGATAGCGCTGGCCGTCCAGGAAGAACATGCAGGCCGTCGCCGTCGCGCCCGTGTAGGCGGCCGCCGCGAGCAAGGGCTTCTTGCGTCCCGTGCGGTCCGCCGCCGCACCCACGACCGGCATCACGACCACCGCCACGACGATGGACGCCGACACGGCGTACGCGAAGAGCGAGCCGGCCCGGACGGGTATGCCCAGCGGGTGAACGAACCCCTCCGCGTCCGCGGCCGCCTTGGCTATCGACGTCAGGTACGGGCCGAGGAAGACCGTCAGCACGCTGGTGGAGTACACCGAGCACGCGAAGTCGTAGAAGTACCAGCCGCGTTGCTCACGTCTGCGCCCGGCGGTCCCGGCCGGATCCGCTGTCCCTGTGGTTCCGGTGCTCACGCCGCGACCCCTCGTTCGTCCCGTACGGACGCGGCCGGTCCCGGCGTCAGGCCCAGGCCCCCCGCTCGCTCAGCACCGTGCGCAGCGTCTCGATGTGATCGGTCATGATGCCATCCACCCCGAGGTCCAGGAGCGCCGCCATCCGTTCCGGTTCGTTGACCGTCCAGACATGGACCTGCAGGCCGCGAGCGTGCGCCGCGCGGACGAACCTCCGGTCGACGACACGGATGCCGTTCTGGCTCTCAGGGACCTGCGCGCAGACGGCACCCGCCCTGAGCGCCGCCGGGATGCCGTACGAGCGCAGTCGCAGGCCCAGCACGCCGCGCACCCCGTAGGAGGTGGCCAGCCCCGGACCCGCGAGGCGGGCGGCCCGCGCCACCCGCGTCTCCGAGAACGACCCCACGCAGACCCGGTCCCAGGCGTCGGTCCTGCGGATCAGGTCGACGAGCGGCACCAGGGCGGGCTCCGCCTTGATGTCCACGTTCCAGCGGGCGTGCGGGAACTCCTCCAGCAGTTCCTCGAACAGCGGCAGAGGCTCGCTGCCCGCCACCCTCGCCCGGCGCACCGCGCTCCAGGGCAGCCGGGCTATCCGGCCCCGCGCGTCCGTCACCCGGTCCAGCGTCGGGTCGTGGAAGGCGACCAGGCGCCCGTCCGCCGTGGCGTGCACATCGGTCTCGAAGTAGCGGTAGCCGGCGTCGGACGCCCGGCGGAACGCGGCTGCGGTGTTCTCCAAGCCGTCCGCCGCCCCGCCGCGGTGGGCGAAGGGAATCGTCGAAGGGTGGTCCAGGTAGGGGTGGCGCCCCGAAGTCGCTGCGGTCACCGCGGAAGTATCGCCTCCCGCGATGACCCGCCGGTATCGGTCACGGTGCGGGCGTCCGGCGTGGAGAGGTCGAAGACGCGCAGGAAGAACTGGGCGAGCGGCCCGATGGCCAGGGCGTACAGGACGGTACCGACGCCCAGGGACCCGCCGAGGAGGAAGCCGGTCACGACCACCGCCACCTCGATCCCCGTGCGCACCAGCCGGACGGAACGGCCCGTGAGCCGGTTCAGGCCCGTCATCAGGCCGTCGCGGGGGCCCGGACCGAAACGCGCGGAGATGTACAGGCCGGTGGCCACGCCGTTGAGCGCGATGCCCGCCACCATCACCGGGATCCGCGCCCCGAGGCCGTGCACGTCCGGCACGAGGGCGAGGGTGGCGTCCATCGCGATTCCGACGGCGAAGACGTTGGAGACGGTGCCGAGCCCCGGGCGCTGTCCGATCGGGATCCACAGGAGCAGGACGACCGCCCCGATGACGATCGAGACGACCCCGATGGAGATGCCGGTCCGCTCGGAGAGGCCCTGGTGCAGCACTCCCCACGGTTCGAGTCCCAGCCCGGCGCGCACCAGGAGCGCCGAACTGGCTCCGTACAGGGCCAGACCCACGTACAGATGGGTCAGCCGCCGGGTGAGCCTGGTACCGCTCCGGGCGGTGGGATCGGACAAGGTGGTGCCCCCTGTGTGGTGGTGGTGGACTGCTGCATGTCACTCTGTGGCAGGGGATTGGCTGCCAACTACGGCCAATCCGAGGAAGGTGGACTGATTCGCATGGTGCAGTGGACCTCGACCGTCGGTGCGGCACAGCTCGCCCGCCAGCTCCAGGGGCAGCAGGCCCGTCCCCTGGCGCCGGGCACCCGCAAACCGCCCGCCTACCGCGCCCTGGCCGACGGCGTCCGCCTGCTCGTCCTGGAGGGCCGGGTCCCGGTCGCCGCCAGGCTCCCGGCCGAGCGGGAGCTCGCCCTCGCCCTGTCCCTGAGCCGCACCACCGTAGCCGCCGCCTACGAGGCACTGCGCGCGGAGGGATTCCTGGAGTCACGCCGTGGTGCCGGCAGCTGGACCGCCGTGCCGGCGGGGAACCCGCTGCCGGCCCGGGGCCTCGAACCGCTGCCCCCGGAATCGCTCGGCTCGATGATCGACCTCGGCTGCGCGGCCCTGCCCGCCCCGGAACCGTGGCTGACCCGGGCCGTCCAGGGGGCGCTGGAGGAGCTGCCGCCGTACGCGCACACCCACGGCGACTACCCGGCGGGCCTGCCCGCCCTCCGGCAGATGATCGCGGACCGCTACACCGGGTGCGGCATCCCGACGATGCCGGAACAGATCATGGTCACCACCGGGGCGATGGGGGCCATCGACGCCATCTGCCACCTCTTCGCCGGGCGCGGCGAGCGCATCGCCGTGGAGTCCCCGAGCTACGCCAACATCCTCCAACTCATGCGGGAGACGGGCGCCAGGCTGGTGCCCGTGGCGATGGAGGAGGGGCTCGGCGGCTGGGACATGAACCGGTGGCGGCAGGTGCTGCGGGACGCGGCACCGAGGCTGGCCTACGTCGTCGCGGACTTCCACAACCCCACGGGCGCCCTGGCCGACGAACAGCAGCGCCGTGCCCTGGTCGAGGCCGCGCGGTCGGCCGGCACGGTCCTGGTGGTCGACGAGACCATGGGTGAACTGGACCTGGACGCCGACGGCGACATGCCGCGCAAGGTCTGCGCCTTCGACCCCGCGGGCAGCACCGTCCTGACCGTCGGGTCCGCCAGCAAGGCGTTCTGGGCCGGCATGCGGATCGGCTGGGTCCGTGCCGCGCCGGACGTGATCCGCAGCCTGGTCGCGGCACGCGCGTACGCCGACATGGGAACCCCGGTGCTGGAGCAGCTCGCCATCAACTGGCTGATGCGGACCGGCGGCTGGGAGCAGGCCGTGGCCGTCCGTCGTGAGCAGGCGCGGGAGAACAGGGATGCCCTGGTGCGGGCGGTGCGCAGGGAGCTTCCCGAGTGGGAGTTCGAGGTGCCGCGCGGTGGCCTCACGCTCTGGGTGCGCACCGGCGGACTCTCCGGCTCCCGGCTGGCCGTGGCCGGCGAACGGGTCGGCGTCCGCGTCCCGTCGGGACCCCGGTTCGGGGTCGACGGGGCCTTCGAGGGCTATGTACGGCTGCCGTTCACGGTGGGCGGCGCGGTGGCGGACGAGGCGGCTCAGCGGCTCGCCACGGCCGCCGGCCTGGTCGCCTCCGGCGCGGGGGTGGGGGCCGAGGCGCCCCGGACCTTCGTGGCCTGAGGCTCCCGCTCCTCAGCCCTCCACGGCGGCCGGTGCCCCGATCAGCTGGTCCTTGTGGGCCGGGAGCGTCTCGGGCTCCGGCTCCGGAAGGGCCTCCTGCACGGCCTCGACCGCAGGCGCCGCGCCGGGCAGCAGGCCGAGCACCGCCTCGCGGTGCGCCTCGCTGGTGGCGTCGTCGTACGGATCCGGAGTGGCCGGGACCTGGAGCCGCAGGACGGATCCGCCGCCCAGCCGGGTGTATCCGCGGCCCGGCGGGACGTCGGGTACGGGTGTGGTGTGCGGCTGCGTGCCGAGGACGGCCTCGACCTGCTCGCGGTCCGCCGGGCCGAGGACGACGCGTGCCCTGGTGTGGGTCCGTACGGTCTCGTCGAGGGCGTCCAGGCTGTCGAACTGTTCCGCGACGACGACCGTGACCCCGGCGGCACGGCCGTGCCGCAGCGGCACCTGGAGCAGCTCCTGCGGATCCTGTCGGCCGTCGGCGGCGGCGAGGTGCCCGAGAGCGCTCGGGCGGTCGAGCAGGATCCAGAGGGGGCGTCCGATGTCCTCGGGTTCCGGGTACCCGGACTGGCGGGCCCGGTTGGCGGCGATGAGGCGCCGCTCGGTCTCGTGAGCCGCCCATTCGAGTGTCGCGAGGGCCCCCGCCAGACCGCGTTCCACGGCCAGTACTCCGTCCCGGCCGGCCAGGAAGCCGTACTCGCCGTTGCCGCCGCCCTCCACCACGAGGACGTCGCCCTGCTGGAGCGCCTGCAGGGCGAGGGAACGCAGCAGGGTAGTGGTGCCGCTGCCGGGGTGCCCCGCGATCAGCAGATGGGGCTCCGTCGAACGGGCCCCGGTCCGCCAGATCACCGGGGAGGCGTCCCGGGTCACGTCGCCGTCCTGGACCGGCACGGTCCGCCGGACCGCGTCGGCGTCGGTGAAGCCCAGCACGGTCTCGCCGGGCGCGGTGACGAACCGCTGGGCGGCGATGGTGGTGGGCAGGGCGGCCAGCACGGTCATGAGGAGGTGGTTGCTCTCCTCGTCCCAGGCGAAGTGGTATTCACGGCCCCGGCCCGACTTGGCGTGGAGCACCTGCTCGACCCGGGAGCGGGCCGCGGGATCGCCGTCGGTGAAGTACGCCGGGTAGTTGACCTGGAGCCGGGTCGGTCGGCCGTCGGCGTCGAAGGCGTACGAGGTGCCGAAGGTCTTCTCCCAGTCGCCGCCGTGTGAGAACAACGGCGCTGGGTCGTCGGACACGGAGAAGTGCGGGACCAGGGCCTCGTACAGAGCCTGGAGCCGTGCGGTCTCCGCCTCGTCGGGGCCGGTCTTCGCGGGGGTGCGGTCGCGCCCCCGCCACGCGGCGGCGCCCATCACCGAGATGAGGGCCAGCAGCGGCCCGAAGGGGATGAGCGCCACCGCCAGTACGCAGGCCGCGACGAGGAACAGCACGTGTCCGCGCCGGTCCCTGGGTGTCGCGGCCCACTTCTGCCGCCCCGCTCCCGCCAGCAGCCGCATGCCACGGGTGACCGTGATCAGCGGATGGAGGACGTCGGTGGCGTTGTCGGCGGCCGTGCGCGCGATCTCGCGACTGCGGGTGATCGAAGCGCTGCCGCGCTGAAGGATGCGGGGGAGCGGTCGCCGGGCCACGTCGGTCTCCTGAAGAGGTGGGAGCGGTTTCGGTGCGTCAGAACTTGATCCCGCCCAGCATGCTGGCGAGGCTCGCCCCGCCGGCTGTGATGCTCGGGGCGATCGCCGTGCCGGCCAGGTAGAAGCCGAACAGGGCGCAGACGAGGGCGTGGGACGCCTTGAGCCCGTCCTTCTTGAAGAACAGGAAGGCGATGATGCCGAGCAGCACCACGCCCGAGATGGAGAGGATCATGAGCGGTTCTCCTGGTCGAGGGGACAGTCACCATGAGTACTTCCAGGATCACAAGATGTATCTATACGATAAAAGGTGCAACTGGGTGATCAAGGTACGATTTCACTCGACCGGTGGGTGGACGCCCGCCACCCCGCTGCCCGCGTGAGCCGCCGCGGCCCTGTCCCCGTCGGAAATGTGGCCCCGGCGCCGTGATCTTCCGCCGCTCCGGGGAAGGCTGACGACTGCCCCGAGCAGTACCCTGTCGATTCACCCGTACGGCCCTCGCCGTACCCCCACCAGGCCGGCCACGGCCGCGAAGGCCCTGAAAGGCGGACCGTCCCCATGAGCGAAACCCCCGATCCCGAGGTGGTCGAGCTGGCGACGAAGGTCTTCGACCTGGCCCGCCGGGGCGAGAGCGACGCGCTCGCCGCCTACGTCGACGCGGGAGTGCCCGCGAACCTCACCAACGACCGGGGCGACACCCTGCTCATGCTCGCCGCCTACCACGGCCACGCGCCCGCCGTCGTGGCGCTCGCGGACCGTGGCGCCGACCCGGACCGGGCCAACGACCGGGGGCAGACCCCGTTGGCCGGAGCCGTCTTCAAGGGCGAGCGCGAAGTGATCGACGCGCTGCTCGCCGCGGGGGCCGACCCGGCCGCCGGAACACCCTCCGCCGTGGACACCGCGCGCATGTTCGGCAAGGACGACCTGCTGGAACTCTTCGGTGCGCGCTGAGCGGCGGCCCGGACCGCCCGCCGACCGGTGCGTCGTAAATGTGGTCGCGTCGGCGAAATGGCTGGGTCATCATGACGTCGCGGGTCCGAATCGGGCCACCGACGAGAGGCAGAGGAAGATGAACACCAGGCAGAAGACGGCGGTCGGCCGATCATGTTGCTGCGCGGCCTAGGGGATGTCACCCCGGCACATGGAACAGCACAGTCCCGGTTGCGTCGACAGCTTGATGTGAGGCTTTCCCCATGTTCGATCCGTTCATAGCGCCGAGCGGCACACTGCTCGGCCTGCTGCAGAGGGGCCGCGGCGACGGCACGCTCCACGCGCTCGCCGCCCCCCGCTCCGAGGCCCTCGCGGCTCTCAACCACTGCGTCCTGAGCGATCCGCGTCATGACTGGCAGGTCGAGAACCGCTCCCTCTACTACGCCCGCCTCTACCTCGATCTGGACGGTGGCACCGAGGAGATCGAGCGGCACCTGTGGGACCCCGAGGACCACCTCGACACCGACGACTCCCGCACGGGACTCGCACTCGCCGTGCTCGGGCACCTCGCCTCCTACGGGCGCGACGACGCCCTCGTGCTCCTGCGCCGGTACGCGGCGACCGGGGCCAACTGGGCCTGGGCGCTCGACGAGCTGGCCCTGCGCGACGACGACACCGGGCTGCGCTCCCTCGCCGAGGCGGTGCTCGCACGCTTCCCCGCCACCCCGGAGGGCACCGCCGAGCTGGCCGCCACCGTGCGGGACGCCTTCGAGCCCCGACCCTGGCGGCTCTGGGCCGACGACCCGCGCGAAACGGTCGGCGCCCGCGTCAGGTCGGCGACGGAGCAGGGCTCCTTCGACCGCTGGCAGCGGCAGATGAGGCCGGGCGGACCACGCCCCGGCTGGAGCGTCCAGGCCGTCTTCGACTGGGCCCAGGAAGGGCTGGAGCGCGGCAGCGCGCTCCACGTCCCCGCTGCCCGCTGCCTCTCGGCGGTCGCCGGGACCGAGGACCGCCCCCTGATCGTCGAGGCCGCCCGCAGCGGCCCGGAGGGTGTGCGCTGCGCCGCCCTGCACTACCTCGCCGAGGCCAGGGACCCCGCCGTTCTCGACCTCGTCGAACAGGCCGTCGCCGGCCCCTCCCGCACCGTCGCGGAGGCTGCCGTGGCCGCCTTCGAGCGCATGTGCGGGGAAGAGGCGGTCGGCCGTGCGCGGCGCTGGGCCCACCGGCCCGACGCCCTCGGGGCCTCGGCGGCCGGAGTCCTGGCCTGCCGCGGCGCCTCGCAGGACGCCCCGCTCGTCCTCGCCGCACTGCGCGAGGCGGTCCGCGGCGAGGGCCCCGACACCCCGCAGCTGTGGACCCTGGTCGACGGCACGGGCCGGCTGGGCATCGCCTGCGCCGCACCCGTCCTGCGCCATGTGTACCGGGAGACGTCCTCCTCGCACCTGCGCGGCCGCGCGGCACGGGCGCTGGCCGCCACCGACCCCTCCTTCGCCAGCGGATTCGCCGTCGAATGCCTCTGGGACTGCGAGGAGACCACCCGGGAGCTCGCCGCAAACCACGCGGAGACCGGGGACATCCGGGTGGCCGAACGGCTGAGGCGGCTCGCCGCCGACCCGGCCGAGGAGGCCGAGGTCCAGACCGCCGTACGCAGCAGGATCGGACCGGACGCACCCGCCGTCTGAGCCGGCACTCCGCAGACCGACGGAGTCCGGACGCCGCGCGCCGGGGGCGCGCGGCAGACGCTCATGGGACTTCCCCGTGCGGACAGATCCGAGTTCGCAGGAACGCGCCCGACCTGGTGACAACACCCGTAGGTGTGCCGTCATCGTCACCGCACCCTTTCCCGCCCGACGCCAACGGCGTGGCCCGCGTGCCCTCGCCGCCCCTGCCCGGCCACCCGCAGGTCCGCGCGGCCCTCCCGACGCGCGGGCGGAGCCGCGAAGCGCTGGACGGATTGCCGCTTACACCCTTTCTGCGGGCGTACGTCCCCCGCGCCAGAATGGAGGGATGACCGGACGCTGGGAGTTCTGGATCGACCGCGGCGGCACCTTCACGGACGTGGTGGGACGCGACCCCGGTGGCCGACTGGTCTCCCGCAAGCTGCTGTCGCACGACCCCGGGCGCCACCGCGACGCCGCGGTCGCCGGAATCCGTCTGCTGCTCGGCCTCGGCCCCCACGACCCGGTCCCCGCCGACCGGGTCGCGGGCGTCAAGATGGGCACGACGGTCGCCACCAACGCGCTCCTGGAACGTCGGGGCGAACCGACCGTCCTGGTCATCACCGAAGGCTTCCGGGACGCCCTGAGGATCGCTTACCAGAACAGGCCCCGCCTGTTCGACCGCCGCATCCTGCTCCCCGAGGCCGTCTACGACCGGGTCGTCGAGGTCCCGGAACGCACCGGCGCCCGGGGAGACGTGGTGCGGGCACTGGACCGCGCAGTCGTGGCCGAACGGCTCAGGGCCGCCGCGGGGGACGGCATCCGCAGCGCCGCCGTCGTGCTCATGCACGGCTACCGGTACCCGGATCACGAGCGAGCCGTGGCGCAGGAAGCGGAGCGGGCGGGTTTCACCCAGATCAGCTGCTCGCACGAGGTCAGCCCGCTGATCAAGCTCATCCCGCGCGGTGACACCACGGTCGTCGACGCCTACCTCTCACCGATCCTGCGCAGATACGTCGAGGAGGTGGCCGCCGAACTCGCGGGGATCAGGCTCATGTTCATGCAGTCCAACGGCGGGCTGCGCGAGGCGGCGCACTTCAGGGGCAAGGACGCCGTGCTCTCCGGCCCCGCCGGCGGCGTCGTCGGCATGGTGCGCACGTCCGCCCAGGCCGGCCACGACCGGGTCATCGGTTTCGACATGGGCGGCACCTCCACCGACGTCTCCCACTACGCGGGCGAGTTCGAACGCGAACTCGGAACCCAGGTGGCAGGGGTGCGGATGAGCGCGCCCATGATGAGCATCCACACCGTCGCGGCCGGCGGAGGGTCCGTCCTGCACTTCGACGGACGGCGCTACCGGGTCGGCCCCGACTCGGCCGGGGCGGACCCGGGCCCAGCCTGCTACCGCCGGGGCGGGCCGCTCACCGTCACCGACGCCAACGTGATGCTCGGCCGTATCCGTCCGGAGCACTTCCCCGCCGTCTTCGGCCCCGTAGGCGGCGAGCGGCTCGACGCGGATCTCGTCGGTGAGCGTTTCGACGCCCTGGCCGACGAGGTGTCGGCCGCCACGGGGAGCAGGCGTACGGCCGCCGAGGTGGCCGCCGGGTTCCTGGAGATCGCCGTACTGAACATGGCGAACGCGGTCAAGAAGATCTCCGTCCAGCGGGGCCACGACATCACCCGCTACGCCCTCACCTCCTTCGGCGGCGCCGGAGGACAGCACGCCTGCGCCGTCGCCGACGCCCTGGGCATCGACACCGTCCTCGTACCGCCGCTGGCCGGTGTCCTCTCCGCGTACGGAATCGGTCTCGCCGACGCCACCGCGATCCGCGAACAGTCCGTCGAGGCACCCCTGGACGAGGACACCGGGCGGCGCGTGCGCGCGGTCCGCGACGAACTGGCGGAGCGCACCCGGGCAGAACTCCGCGCCGACGGCATCCCCGACAGCGCCATCACCACCCGGGCGCGGATCCTCCTGCGCTACGCCGGGACGGACGCCTCCCTGCCCGTGAGCCACGGCACCGTCGCCGCCATGGCACGGGAGTTCACCGGGGCCCACCGGGCGCGGTACGGCTTCACCATGGACAAACCCCTGGTGGCCGAGGCCGTTTCCGTGGAGGCCACCGGAACCGCCGGCCCGCACACCGCGCCCAGGACCGGCCTGCGTACGGGGGAGGGGCCGCCGAAGCCCCTCGGAACCGTCAGGATGTTCACCGGGGAAGGATGGCGGGACGCCGGGCTGCACCGCCGCGACACACTGCGCGCGGAGGACGTCGTGAGGGGGCCTGCCGTCATCGCGGAGGACGACGCCACCACCGTCGTCGACCTCGGCTGGCAGGCCACGGCCGGGGCCGCCGGGCACCTCGTGCTGAGCCGGGCCGAACCGAGACCGGGGCGGACCGCCGTCGGCACACGGGTGGACCCGGTCATGCTCGAAGTGTTCAACAACCTCTTCATGTCGATCGCCGAGCAGATGGGCGTGCGACTGGAGAACACGGCACACTCCGTCAACATCAAGGAGCGGCTGGACTTCTCCTGTGCCCTGTTCGACGCGGACGGCGCTCTGGTCGCCAACGCCCCGCACATCCCGGTGCACCTCGGGTCGATGGGGGAGTCCATCAAGGAGGTGCTCCGGCGCAACGACGGTTCCCTGCGGCCCGGCGACGTCTACGCCGTCAACGACCCGTACCACGGCGGGACGCACCTGCCCGATGTGACGGTCGTGACACCGGTGTTCGACGAGCCCGCTCATGGCGAGGAGCCCCGGCTGCGCTTCCTGGTCGCCTCACGCGGCCACCACGCGGAGATCGGCGGCATCACTCCCGGCTCCATGCCCGCCTTCAGCCGTACCGTCGACGAGGAGGGCGTCCTGTTCGACAACTGGCTCCTGGTGCGCGACGGCACGCTCCGCGAGGCGGAGACCCGGCAGCTGCTCACCGGCGCCGCCCACCCCTCGCGCGACCCGGACACCAACCTCGCCGACCTGCGGGCCCAGATCGCGGCCAACGAGAAGGGCATCACGGAACTGCGCCGCACGACCGAGCAGTTCGGCCAGGACGTCGTCGAGGCCTACATGGGCCACGTCCAGGACAACGCCGAGGAGTCCGTACGCCGGATCGTGGCCGGGCTGCGCGACGGCTCCTGCCGCTACGGGACCGACAACGGGGCGGTCATCGCGGTGAGGGTGACCGTGGACCGCGACGCACGCCGCGCCGTCATCGACTTCGAAGGGACCTCCCCCCAGCAGAGCGGCAACTTCAACGCCCCACGGTCCGTCGTCATGGCCGCCGTCCTCTATGTGTTCCGGACCCTCGTCGAGGAGGACATCCCGCTCAACAGCGGCTGCCTGGAGCCCCTGGACATCCGCGTCCCGGAAGGATCGATGCTGGCTCCCGTCCACCCGGCGGCGACCGTCGCCGGCAACGTCGAGACCTCCCAGGCCGTCACCGGCGCCCTCTACGCGGCGCTGGGCGTACAGGCCGAGGGGTCCGGAACCATGAACAACCTCACTTTCGGCAACGACCGGGTCCAGTACTACGAGACCGTCGCCAGCGGTTCGGGCGCCGGCGAGGGCTTCGACGGCGCCGACGCGGTCCAGACCCACATGACCAACTCCCGCCTCACCGACCCCGAGATCCTCGAATGGCGCTACCCGGTGCTGCTGGAGAGTTTCGGCGTACGCCGGGCCGGCGGCGGCAACGGCCGCTGGCACGGCGGCAGCGGGGTGGAACGCAGGATCCGCTTCCTCGAACCCGTCACCGTGGCCCTGCTGTCGGGACACCGCCGGGTCCCGCCGTACGGCATGGCGGGAGGCGGCCCCGGGGCCCTCGGCGAGCAGTACGTCGAACGGGCCGACGGCAGGACCGTGACCCCCCTCGAAGGCTGCGACACGGCCGCGCTGGACACCGACGACGTCCTCGTGCTCCGCACCCCCGGAGGCGGTGGCTACGGCCGCCCGTGACCGGTCGCTTCTGCGCCGTTTCGACCGTTGTCGGTGTGAGGACCTAATCTGTGCAGCGTGACTTCGCCTGCCGACACCCAGACCGCTGCGCCCCAGCTCAGCGCGGGACCGAGGCCCGCTCCGGGACCCGCTGCCGATGAGGGGCTCTCGCGTCGGCTGCGCGCGCTCGCATGCACCGCCCCCCTGCACGACCTCGACGTGCGCAAGACGAATCTGGCCGGTGAGTACACGGTCTACGCCATGGCCGAAGTAGCCCTCGCCGCCATCGACCTCGTCACGCTCAACATGGACTTCGACACCGGTGCCGACCACGACCAGATAGTGGCCAGGCTCCTCCCGCGGGTCGCGGCCCAGGCGCCCGGCCGGCCCGCCACCGAGCACGAACGGGTCGCGCGCTGGGTCCTGGAGAACCTGATCAACGTCGGCAGCGTGGACCGCGGCTTCCGCGCCGTCTACGGCACCTTCGGGCCCGACGGCGTCTACATCCGCCGGGACTACGACTTCAAGCTCGTCGAGGAGGTCCCGGGCCACGGCGGCACCGTCTATCTCCGAGCCACCGACGAAGCGGTCAACGTCCTGGTCGGCGCCCTGGACACGGACGTCACCAGCGCCCAGATCGCCGCCGAGGTGAAGCTGGAGGTCCTCATCAGCAGGGGCCGCCTCGCGGACGCGCAGCTCGCCGCCGAACAGGCCCGCTACCGCACCGTGCAGTACGCCGAGACGCTCCGCAGGACGCTGGAGGCGACCCGGCGCAACGTCCGCGCCGTCGACTGGCTCAACGCGGTCCCCGACATGATCACGGAGGCCCTGGACCACGTCGCCGACCGCTACCGACACGAGAACGCGATCCTCACCAACATCCGCAAGGCCAGGGACGAGGCCGAGGAACCCGAGCACAAGCGCCGCGCCGCCGAGCTCGTCGACATCGTCAAGGACTGCATCCGCCGCCACACCCAGCTCCAGTCCAGGCTGCTGGAGGCCGGGCCGCTGTTCCGCGCCGAGCAGGACCGGCAGGCCTTCGCCGCCCCCACCGCGCGGACCGGTCTCGACCTGTACGGCCAGCTCGTCGCACCTCTGCTGCCACTCCCCGTCGAACAGGCGACCAGGGCCACCGACGCGTTCTTCGCGCACGGCACCGGGCTGCGCACCCCCACCTCGGTCCGCGTCGGTGACCTCGTCGACCTGCTGCTCATGCCCCCGGTGGAGCGGGAGCACCTGGGCGCGGAGATGCCCGAGCCCGACCTCATCGCCACCCCGGACGACAGCCGGTTCAGCGAGGAACAGCTCTCCGCGGCCATGGAACTGCTCGACCTCGACCACGACCTCCCGCGGAGGCTCTCCGGACTCCTCGCCGAGGCCCGGCTGCGTGACCCCGAGCTTCCCTACCTGGTCGCGCTGCTCGTCGTCCACGCCGCCAGTCCGCCGGTCGGCACGGCCTACCGCCAGGGCGAGCGCCGGCTGCTGTTCGCCGTCGACGACGGCACCCCGCTCGAGGACCACGAGTTCGGCGGAGCCGACCTGATAGTGGGCACGGCCCTGCTGGACGCGGCGGGCATGGCCGCGGACCGCAAGGACGCCTCGTGAGCGTCGACGGCCCGACCCCCCACCCCCAGCCGCCCGAGCGCGGCACCCGTACCGAGGAGTCACAGAGTTGAGCGAGCAGCACGCCGAGCACACCGACGCGTGGGGAGACCCGCGCCCCACGCACGCGGCCGACGCCGCACGGCCGGCCGCTCCCGCCGCTGTCACCCCGGCGGACGCGGCCGACGCGGCCCGGCTGGTCTCCTTCGGGCTGCAGCCGAAGCTGATGCCCGCCCGCGACTCCGAGTACACCGAGCTGCTCCGCCGCTACCGGGAGGAGCCCGCCTTCGCCCGGCTCGCCGACGCCGTCGCCACCGGCCTCGGACTCGTCGTCCTGGAGGTCTCCACCCGCGCCGGTATGGCCGTGACCGCCGGAGAGGACTCCGTCTTCGCCGTCCGGATGGGCGACTACGCCCGCCGCGCGTCCTCCGACTCCGCCGACCGCTTCCTGCACGGCCTCGCCCACCTGGCCGTCGCCGCCATGGCCTTCCCCCGGCCCGAGGACCTGGCCGACGACTCCTACATCGGCCGCATCACGGTGAACGGCGTCGACGCGTTCGTCCGGCAGGCCTGCCACCGTCTGGAGGAACGCGCGGAGGAACAGGGGGACAACACCGACCCCGCCACCGACGCCCCCGGCCTGGAGTCCGGGTGGCGGGTCTACTCCCGCCGGAGTTCCACCGGAGCGACCAAGGACGCCCGCAGGCTCGCCGGTTCCACGACCGGCATCATCGGCAAGGCCGTCGTCTTCCTCACCGACTCCGGCTTCCTCCAGCGCACCGGGGACGACGCGGGCGGCGCCTACCGCACCACGGCCCGATACCAGCTCCAGGTACGCGACATGGCGGGCAGCGCCGCCATGGCCGAGCTGCTGGAACTCGGAGTCGTCCCTGTCTCGGACGGCTCGGCCACCCTGCTGCCCCCGCCCGACACCGAAGGCCTGGAACTGGCCGCAGACGCGGGCCTCCCCTTCCACTCCTGAACCGCCCCAGCCGCAGCCGCCCGCCCCCCCCGCCTGAACGACGAGAGTCCGCCGCCATGTACGAGTTGTCCCGGGTCCGCCTCTACTCCATCGGACCCGCCGGTGCGCGCTACGCCGACACCGTGCTGGACCTGCGCGGTGTCGGTCAGCCGGTGCCCAGGCCCGCCCCGGCCCAGGCGGAGTTCTTCGAGGACGAGCCCGTCGGCCCGCCACGTCGCCCGGCGCCCGCCGGTGTGCTGTTCCTGGAGAACGGCGGCGGCAAGTCCGTCCTGCTCAAGCTGATCTTCTCGGTGATGCTGCCGGGCCACCGCAACACGCTGGGCGGAGCCAGCTCCGGCGTGCTGCGCAAGTTCCTGCTCGCCGACGACTGCGGACACGTCGCCCTCGAGTGGCAGCACACACTCACCGGTGAATGCGTCGTCGTCGGCAAGGTCAGCGAATGGCGCGGCCGGCAGGTCTCCAACGACCCGCGCAAGTTCGCCGAGGCCTGGTACTCCTTCCGCCCGGGCCCCGGCCTCGGCCTCGACAGCCTCCCCGTCTCCGAGGCCGGCTCGGTGGGCCGGCCCGCCGAAGGCGTCTCGACCGCACGTGGCAGGCGCCGCACCATGAAGGGCTTCCGCGACGCCCTCACCGACGCCGGCAAGTTCTACCCGCACCTCGACGTGCACTGGGAGGAGATCCACGACCGCTGGAACGAACACCTCGGCGACCTCGGACTCGACCCCGAACTCTTCCGTTACCAGAGGGAGATGAACGCCGACGAGGGCGAGGCCGCCGGCCTCTTCGCCGTCAAGAAGGACTCCGACTTCACCGACCTGCTGCTGCGGGCCGTCACCGACACCCGCGACACGGACGGCCTCGCCGACCTCGTCAGCGGCTTCGGCAACAAGCTCGGCCGCCGCGCCGAGCTCACAGCCGAACGCGACTTCACCGCCGGTTCCGTCGACCTCCTCGGCCGGATCGTCGACGCCACCGCGACCAGGGCCCGCAGCCGCGACATCCACGCCGGTGCCGAGCGGCGCACCCGCACCCTCGCCCGCAGGCTCTCCGGCCGGGCCGCCGAGGAGCGCGGCCGCACCGGCGAGCTCGCCCGGCAGGTCACGGCAGCCGCCCACACCGTCACCGAGGCCGAGGCCACCCGCGGCCACCGGGACCTGATCGCTGCCGAACTGGCCTACCGGCACGCCTCGCTGGCCCTGACCGCCGCCGAGAAGAGCGCGGCGGCCCAGCGCCGCGAGCTGGGCGAGGCGCGCACCCTGCACTCCGCCTGGCAGGCCGCCGAAGCGGTCCTGCGCCACCGGGCCGCGGCAGACCGCTCAGCCCGCGTCGCCGTCGCCATCCGGGAGGCCGAGCGCGACGCGGCCCCGGCCCTCGCCGCACGCGCCACAGCCGCCGCCGACCTCGTACGTGCCCTGCACACCGCCGCGGAGGCGGGGGAGCGGGTGGCCGAGGAGGAGGAGGAGCGCTCGGCGACCCTCCAGTCCACCGGGGAGACGGCGCACCGGGACGCCACCACCGCCGCCACCGAGGCCCAGCGCGCCCGCAGTGAGGCCGGGCACCTGCGCCAGCGCCTCGCCGAGGTCGAGCAGGAGACCGCGGAGGCCGTACGGGCCGGCTGGCTCGACGACACCGCGCCGGACGCCGACCCCGCACGCGCCGCCCTCGCCGCGAACGACGCCGAACAGACCGCGGTCGCGGCCTGGGACACCGCGCGCGAAGCCGCCCGTGCCACCGCCGACCAGGCCAGGGAAGCCGGGGCGGCGGAGAGCCGCACCGAGCTCGCGGCGGCCCGCGGGGCCGATGCCGCCCAGGCCGCGGAACAGTCCTACGAGGCCGAGCGCAGGGCCGCCGAGTCGATCGCCGCCGACGACCGTCTCACCGACCTGCTGGGTCTGCCCACGGCAGCGGGAGCCGGTGTCCCCCATCCCCGCCGCGCCGCCTCCGGGGCGGACGACACCACCGACGGCCCGCACGAAGCGTCTTCCGGCGACGCGAGGTCCCTCACGGCCGAGGAGTTCGACAACAGCGCCGACGAACTGAGGGAGCTCCTCGAGAGGAGCGTCACCGCCGCCGAACGCAGGCTCTTCGACCTGCGCACCGCAGCCGCCGACGACTCCCGCATCCTCGGTGCCCTCGGCGACGGGGGACTGCTGCCCCCGGGGCCCGACGTCCTCGCCACCGTCGAACACCTCGGCGAGCACGGCATCCCGGCGCTGCCCGGCTGGCGCTACCTCGCGCAGGCCGTGGACCCCGCCGACCACGCGGCGGTCCTCGCCGCCCGGCCCGAGCTCGTCGACGGCGTCGTGATCACCGACCCGGACGCACACACCCGCGCCCGCGAGGTCCTGGCCGCCGCCGCCCTGCTGCCGAGGTCGGCCGTGGCGGTCGGCACCACCAAGGCACTCCTCGCGCCCGTGCCCGCACCCGGTGGCGCCGCCGACGACGGCGTGTTCCTCGTCCCGCCCAACCCCGCGATGCACGACGAACACGCCGCCGACGAGGAGCGCCAGGCGCTGAGGGAGCGGGCAGCGGCACGCGACGAGGACATCAGATCGCTCGCAGCCCGGCTCACCGCCGACCGCTCCCTCGCCGCCCGCATCGGCTCCTGGCGGGCCGACTGCCCGCCCGGAATGCTCGCCGAGCTCGGTGAAGCCGCCCGCACGGCCCGCGCCGCCGCTCGGACCGCGGAAGCCGAACTCGCCGAGGCCCGTACCGTGCGCGCCGAGGCCGACGAGGCCGCCGCCGACGCCGCGAGGGTCCGCGACGAACGCCAGGAGGCGGCCCAGCGCGCACGCCGCGCCGCGGACGCGCTCGCCGGACTCGCCCACCGGCTCCGCGACCGGGCGGGCTGGCAGGCGCGACTGCGTGAACTGACCGACGAGGCGGCCGAGTCCGAGGCACGGGCCACGGCATATCTTGAGCGGGCACGCGCCGCCGACGAGGACCGCCGGGCCGCACAGCGCGCCGCGGACGACGCCCACCGCACCGCCCGCGCCCTGCGTGCCGAGCGCGCCGAGATCGCCGGCGCCCCGGAATCCCTGCCGGAGCCCGACGCCTCCGCCGCACGCACCTCCCTGCCCGCCCTCCGCGAGGCGTACCGGGCTGCCTCCCAGCTGTACGAGAAGGTGGGTGTCGGAGCGGACCTGCGTGCCGAACAGGCGCGCGCCGAGAGCGACGAGAGCGCCGCTCTGGCGGAGCTCGACCGCCTGACCAACAAGGTCCGCACCCGAGCCGCGCAGCTCCTCGAAGGGACCGACGGAGCCGACGGGCCCTCCCGGCAGGCGGCCTCCGCCCGCGCCGAGTCCCTGGTCCAGCTGCTGGAGACCCGTGCGTCGACCGCCAGCGAGCAGCTCGGCCGGCTGCGGGGCGAGGCCGAACGGCTCGCCCCCGCCGACGAGGCTCCGCATCACACCGAGCTGCCCGCCGACCTCGCCCCGGCAGACGCCGACCAGGCGCAGACCCTGCTCCGCACGGCCACGGCCGAACTCGCCACCGCCGCCCAGGCACTGGACACCGCGCGTGCGGCCCATGCCGAGCTGCTCCGCGCTCACCGCACCACCGAGGACTCCGCGAGCGGCTTCGACGAGACCGCCGCGCTCCTGCGCGACCTGCTCAGGGACCACGGCCCTGAGGACGAGACCGATTCCCCCGACCCATACCCGGGGACCCTCGAGGAAGCCAGGCAGTCCGCCGCCGAGGCGCGCCGTTCACTGCGCGGCTGCGCCACCGATCTCTCGGCGGCCGAGGGTTCCGTACGCGAGGCGAGCGACGTCCTCGTACGGCACGCCAACTCCACACGCTACGAGCAGGTCCGCACCCCGGCACGGCAGCAGATCCGGGAACTCCCGGCCACCGCTCTGCCCGACCACGCGGAGAAGTGGGCCGCGGCCTTCGCGCCCAGGCTGCGCGTGCTCACCGACGAGCTGGCCCAGCTGGAACGCAACCGCGAGTCCATCGTCGACCGGCTCCGCGGGCTGGTCGAGTCGGCCCTCACGACGCTCCGCTCGGCGCAGCGGCTGTCCCAGCTTCCCGAAGGCCTGGGGGAGTGGTCCGGGCAGGAGTTCCTGCGGATCCGCTTCGAGGAACCCGACCAGGCCACGCTCACCGAGAGGCTCGGCGAGGTCATCGACGAGGCAACGCACGCGGCCCTCAAGAAGAACTCCGACCTGCGCAGGGACGGCATGTCCCTCCTGCTGCGTGGTGTGCAGGCGGCGCTGCAGCCCAAGGGCATCGCCGTGGAGATCCTCAAGCCGGACGCGGTGCTCCGCGCCGAGCGCGTCCCGGTCGGGCAGATGGGCGACGTCTTCTCCGGCGGCCAGCTGCTCACCGCCGCGATCGCGCTGTACTGCACGATGGCGGCCCTGCGCAGCAACGACCGGGGCCGCGACCGGCACCGGCACGCCGGCACGCTCTTCCTCGACAACCCCATCGGCCGTGCCAACGCCACGTACCTGCTGGAGCTGCAGCGCGCGGTCTCCGACGCGCTGGGCGTCCAGCTGCTGTACACGACCGGGCTGTTCGACACCACGGCACTCGCCGAGTTCCCGCTGGTCATCCGCCTCCGCAACGACGCGGACCTCAGGGCGGGACTGAAGTACATCAGCGTGGAGGAGCACCTCAGGCCCGGACTGCCGCAGCAGGACCCCGAGGGCGAGACCGTCCACGGCGAGATCACCGCGACCCGCATGTTCAAGAGGACCGGCGGGACGCCCGGAAGCACTCCGGGGACCGCCGTCCCTGAGATGCGCACGGAGATGACGGACACGCGCACGGACGCGCACCTGGAACCCGCACCTGCCTCGGACGGGCGCTAGGACGCCGGGGCGGAGGCGCTCAGGCCCGCGAGAGCCTGCCTTCGCCCCGGCGCCGTATCCGGGCCTCCCCGCGCGCCCTGGCCCGGGCGCCGCGCCTGGCGGTCCGCCGCTCCCGGCGCATACGCCGCGCCGTGCTGCTGGGCACGGAGACCACGCCGTTGCGCTGGTTCCACACCTGACGGGTCACCCAGACGTCCAGCACCGACCATGTCGCCACCACCGTGCTCGCCACGCCGCCCAGCACCATGGGGAAGGCCAGCCATGACCCGGCCAGCGTGCACAGGAAAGCCACCAAGGCCTGAATGATGGTCAGCGACATGATGAGGACGGCCCGCACGGCCGCCGTCCTCACCGGGTCCGGCATTCTCCGCCGTATCGCGGGTTCCTCGACCCACAGCTGCCGCGGAATCCTGGCACCGGCCGCGGCATCCGTTGACGCGCCGGCCGCCGGTGGTGCCGCCGTCCCCCGGCGCTCGTCCGTGTCCAAGGACCTCAACTCCCCATCACTGTCCGGCACAAGGGGTGGCTTCCCGCCTCGCGACCGTTCTACGCGGACCGAGCGGTTCGCCTGTCGCACGTACCCCCGTGAGGTTCTTCTGCCCCGTACGTACGGACGAACGCAAGGCCGCGAAGATTCCCGCCAGGAGGCATCAACCAGCCCCGAAAGGTCACGGAACGAAGAATTCCAGCCAACTGCCTTGTGTGGATGCACCGCGTCCGTCCAGCGATTCTCTGTCGCTTTCGCGAACTTCTTCGCAGGGAATACCGGGACAACTGGTGAACAACGCAGGAAAGAGCGGCCGGAAATCGTCCGGACACGTCTTCGAGTTACCGGGGAGTCAGTAGTAGGCTCGCGCCGTTTGTTGACGGAACACGGGGCAGGCGCCCGGTGGGCCGCGGCAGAACGCCGGATCATCCAGGAAGACCGGGCAGCCGGAACCGCCCGGAACGCCGACACGAACACCCCCGCGGTGCGGGGCCGAGCTGGGGGAGGCCATGCGCTTTCGCGGGAAGTCCATCCGCAGGAAGATCGTGGCGTTGCTCCTGGTGCCGCTCGCCTCCCTCACGGGCCTCTGGGTCTTCGCCACCTACGTCACCGGCCGTGAGGCCGGCGAGCTGATGGGCGCCAGTGCCATCGTGGAGCAGGTCGGCCACCCGCTGGAAGACACCATCCGCGCCGTCCAGGGCGAACGGCGCCAGACGCTCGTCTTCCTCGCCGATCCACGGGCCTCCGACGCCCTCCCCCTTCTGCGCCGTCGGCGCGCCGTGACCGACAGGGTCGTGGCCGACGTCAGGCAGAGCGCGAGGAGCACGGACGTCCGGGACAAGCTCAGCCCGGATTCGGAGGCCCAGCTCGACTCGATCCTCGGCGAGATCGACGGCCTGGACGCGCTGCGCGGGTCCGTCGAGAGGCGCACCATCGACCGGACCAGGGCCCTCGCCTTCTACAACGGCCTCGTCGACCCCTGCTACCGTTTCCTCAACGGTCTCCACACGATGGAGAACGTCTCGATGGACAAGCAGGTCCGGGCGCTGGTCGGCATCTCCCGGGCCCGCGAGATGCTCTCCCGCGAGGACGCGCTGATCGCTTCGGGCCTCATCGCGGGACGCCTCGGCGCACCCGAACTCCGCGTCGTCTCCGACCTCGCCGCCAGCCGCAAGCTCCTGTACGAGGTCAACCTCGAGCTCCTGCCGGCCAGTGAACGCACGCGCATGGAGCAGTACTGGGGCAGCCCCGACACCGAACCGCTCCGGACGACGGAGCAGAAGCTCATCGCCGCGGGGCCGATCACCGAGCCGGGCGCCGTCGACTCCGCGCGCTGGGAGGAAGTCGCCCCGCCGGTCCTGGAGCGCCTGGCCAACGACGGCACCGAGATGTCCAACCGCTTCCAGGACCGCGCGGAACCCGCCGGCTACCGCGTCCTGATCCGGGCAGGTGGCGCCGGAGTCCTCGGATTCGTCGCCCTGCTCGTCTCGGTCTTCGTCTCCGTGCGCGTGGGACGCGAGCTCGTCCGTGACCTCTCCCGGCTGCGCAAGGACGCCCACGAGGTGTCCGGGGTGCGGCTGCCCAGCGTCATGCGGCGGCTGGCCGCGGGTGAACAGGTCGACGTCGAGACCGAAGCCCCCCACCTCAGCTACGAGCGCGACGAGATCGGCCAGGTAGGACAGGCGCTCAACACTCTGCAGCGGGCCGCCGTCGAGGCCGCGGTCAAGCAGGCGGACATGCGTCGCGGGGTGTCCGAGGTCTTCGTCAACCTCGCACGCCGCAACCAGGTGCTCCTGCACCGCCAGCTGACGCTCCTGGACACCATGGAGCGGCGCACCGAGAACGGCGACGAGCTCGCCGACCTCTTCCGCCTCGACCACCTCACCACCCGCATGCGCCGCCACGCGGAAGGCCTCGTGATCCTCTCCGGGGCGGCCCCGTCCCGGCAGTGGCGCAAGCCGATCCAGCTGATGGACGTGGTGCGGGCGGCGGTCGCGGAGGTGGAGGACTACGAGCGCATCGAGGTCCGCCGCCTGCCCCGCATCGGTGTCGGCGGCCCGGCCGTGGCCGACCTGACCCACCTCATCGCCGAACTGCTGGAGAACGCCACGGTGTTCTCACCCCCGCACACCGCTGTCCAGGTGCACGGTGAACGGGTCGCCAACGGATTCACCCTGGAGATCCACGACCGAGGCCTCGGCATGGCGCCGGAGATCCTCCTCGACGCCAACCTGAGGCTCGCGGAGACGCCCGACTTCGAGCTCTCCGACACCGACCGGCTCGGCCTCTTCGTCGTCAGCCGGCTCGCCCAGCGGCAGAACGTCAGGGTGTCGCTGCAGACCTCGCCGTACGGAGGGACGACCGCGGTCGTCTTCATCCCGGCGCAGCTGCTCACCGACGCCCCCGACACCCACGGCACCGGCTTCCGCCTCGACCGGCGGGCCGAGAAGGCGATAGGCGGCGGTCGGCCGGGCAGGAACGCGCCCGGCAGCGACAAGGCCCGCAGGGACGGCATCGCGGACACGGACGTCCCGGGCAGGCCCTCGGGGCTCTCCCCGGTCCCCACCGGTCTCACCGACCCGTCCGTGCTGGACGGCCCCGTCGAACTCGAAGGCCCGGTGGGCACACTCGGGTTCACCGACCCGGCACGGGACAGGGAGCTCGATCCGGCCCTCGGTCCCGTCCTCGACGGCGTGTCCGACCTGGAGGACACCGAGAGCGAGCGAGGCGGCATCTTCCGGGCCCGCGACCTGCGCCGTGAGGCCGACCGGGAGCAGCACCAGCAGGCGTCCGACGGCCGCTCCGCGGACGTCCGGCCGATGCGGCCCGCCGGACCCGTCCCCCTGCCGCGCCGCAAGCCGCCGACACTCGTCAGCGACCAGGGACGCCGCATCGGCGACGGGGGCCGTTCCCACCACGGCACGACCGACGGGCTCCCCCAGGGCACAGGCCCGGGCGGGACGGCCGCGGAGCCCGGTCCGGGAGCGTCCACGGCCGACGAGCCCCCGGTACGGCTCCGGTCCGCACCCCGGCCGGCGGCCCCGGACACGATCGGCGGCCTCCCGCGCAGGGTCCGGCAGGCCAGTCTCGCCCCACAGCTCCGGGAGGACTCCGCAGGACGGACTTCCGGTCACGCCCCCGCCGACACCGACGACGACCTCGAACGTGACGCGGACGAAGTACGCAATCGCATGGCCTCGCTACAACGCGGCTGGCAGCGCGGCCGTCGGCAGAACGCCGAGGACGTGACCGGCCCCGGCGAGACAGCACCAGGAACCACTCCGGGAGGGGACGGTCGATGACCGCACCGAACGCAGCAGCACACAACGCCGCACGCCAGGGCTCCGGCGAACTCAACTGGCTCCTCGACGAACTGGTCGAGCGCGTCGCGAGCATCCGCAAGGCTCTGGTGCTCTCCAGCGACGGCCTCGCCACCGGCACGTCCCAGGACCTGACCCGCGAGGACAGCGAGCACCTGGCGGCCGTCGCCTCCGGATTCCACAGCCTGGCCAAGGGGGTCGGCCGCCATTTCGACGCCGGCCGGGTCCGCCAGACGGTGGTCGAGCTCGACGAGGCGTTCCTCTTCGTCACCGCGGCGGGTGACGGCAGCTGCCTCGCCGTCCTGGCGGAGTCGGACTCGGACGTCGGACAGGTGGCGTACGAGATGACCCTGATGGTCAAGCGCGTGGGGGTCCACCTGGCCAACGCCCCCCGGACCAACGGTCTGCCCGCCGGAGGGTGAGGCGAGGGGATGAGCGCTGACTCCGTCCGGGACACCGCGCCCGGATCACCCCCCGCGTCCGCCGAAGCGGGTTCCTCGCGCTGGTACGACGCCGAAGCGGGTCCGGTGGTCCGGCCCTACGCGATGACCCGGGGGCGTACCAGCAGCGCGTCCCGTCATCGTCTCGACCTGATCGCGATCGTCGTCCCCGAACCGGCGGCCGACGATCCCGGCCGGGACCAGACGCTCTCCCCGGAACACGTGGAGATCGTCGAACTGTGCAGCGACATGCCCCAGTCGATCGCCGAACTCGCCTCCGGGCTGGACCTCCCCGTCGGGGTGGTCCGGGTCCTGGTCGGTGACCTCGTCGAGGACGAACTGGTGCATGTCACCCGTCCCGTTCCGCCGGCCGAGCTGCCGGACGTGAGCATTCTTCGCGAGGTGATCAATGGCCTTCGGGCGCTCTAGCCGCAGAAAGCGGCCCGTCGAGCCCGTTACCCTGAAAATCCTGGTGGCGGGCGGCTTCGGCGTGGGCAAGACGACCCTGGTGGGCGCGGTCAGCGAGATCAGACCGCTGCGCACGGAGGAGAGGCTGAGCGAGGCGGGCCGTCCCGTCGACGACGTCGCGGGGGTCGAGGGCAAGAGCACGACGACCGTGGCCATGGACTTCGGCCGCATCACCCTGCGCGAGGACCTCGTCCTCTATCTGTTCGGCACGCCCGGACAGGACCGCTTCTGGTTCCTCTGGGACGAGCTGGCCCAGGGCGCCCTGGGAGCGGTGGTCCTCGCCGACACCCGGAGACTCGAGGACTGCTTCGCGGCCGTCGACTACTTCGAGCGCCGGGCGATCCCCTTCACTGTCGCCGTCAACCTCTTCGAGAACGCCGAGCAGTTCCCGACGGAGACGATCCGGGCCGCACTCGACCTCGACGCCGAGGTCCCCGTGCTGATCTGCGACGCGCGCGACAAGGCCTCCGTACGGGACGTACTCGTCGCGGTCGTCGAACACGCCATGGTGCACGCCGACCGGGTCCGGGAGCCCGCGGGGACCTGACACCCGCACGGGACGCGGCCCGTACCCCCGCCGACCGGGGTACGGACCGCGCGTACGGTGCGGGGGGCGGGCGTGGAAGGAGTCTTCACCCGGAGTGACGGCCCGTCAACCCTGCGCGCACCAGGAGATCACCGGTTCTCGGCGAGCCACTCGGCCGCGGTTGCGGCGAGCTCTGCGTCCCGCCCGGCGAGCATCATCCGGATCATCTGCGCGTCGCCGCGCAGCGACCACGCGGGGTTCCCGAACGTCGCCGGATTGTTCTTCTCGATGAGGAAGTGCGCCGGCCACGCGGTCCCGTACCCGATCAATGGCAGGGCCAGGGCGTACCGCTTGCGGCCGCGCGCCAGGCCGTACGCGGTGAGCGCGAGACCGGTCAGCGTCCCTGTCAGATGCACCCACCTGGTCGCCGCCCTGGAGTGCATGGCCACGTAGTACGGCCAGAACTCTTCGTACGAATCGAACGTCTGTTGTGACATGAGGGCACCGTAACGGCTCGGCCGGCAACCGGACACGTCAGTTCCGCGTCCGAGAAGGAGAACGGGCGGCCGGAGCCCACGGGGGTGGTCCTGGTCGCCCGTTCACCGTCCGGGTGTCAGTGCCCCGCGACGGAACGCCTCGCCACCGGGAAGTCGAAGTACGTGTCGGGGAAGAGCTCCGGCCTGTAGGTGAAGTGCCACCACTCCTCGGCGAGGTTCACGAAACCCAGCTCCGTGAGCTTCGACTTGAGGAACTGCCTGTTGGCGCGCTGCTCTCCCTGCACCCGGGGGTCGTCCGTGTGCGACAGGGTGTCGAAACAGTCGTACCCCGTGCCCATGTCCACCGAATTGTCCGGGAAGCGCTCGCCCTCGGGCGCGTAGCACGGTGCCAGTTCCTCGCCCGGCTCGTACGGCCGGGTCGGCGGAGCGGGCAGCTTCACCAGGGTGAGGTCGACCGTGCTGCCCCGGCTGTGTCCGGACTTCTCGGCGATGTAACCGTCCTCGAACAGACGCGTCTTGTCGACCAGCGGATAGAACTCGTCCTTCATGGCCTGGTCGTCGAGGTCCTCGGCCCAGCGTACGAAATGGTCGACGGCGCGCTGGGGCCGGTAGCAGTCGTACACCTTGAGCGAGTAGCCCTGACGCAGCAGGCTCCGCTGGGCGGTGCGCAGCGCGAGAGCGGCGGGCCGGGTCAGGATGCAGACGGGCTGCCGGTAGCCGTCCACCGGCTCGCCCATGAAGTTGTGCGCGGTGGTGTAGCGCATCTCCGTGATGATCGTCGGATCGACGGCGCGCAGGTCGACGAACTCCGGCGGAGCCTTGGGTTCGGGCCTGGCCACGGCGACCGGGGCGGCGGCCGTCACGGCGAGCAGAGCGGCGCCGGCGGCGGCCAGGGCACGGAGAGCACGAGCAATTCCTGTCATGGGCACACCGTCTATCAGCTTCGGCGCCGCAAGAGAAGGGTGATCGGATACAGTCCGCCCGTGAACGACTCCCACTGCGGCAACTGCGGGGCCCCGTACACCTCCGAGACCTGGCCGCGTACCTGCACGGCCTGCGGCCGTACCGCCTACCGCAACCCGCTGCCCGTCGCCGTGGCCCTGCTGCCCGTCACCGGAGCCGACGGTACCGGCCTCGTCGTCATCACCCGCGACATCCCGCCGCACCGGGGCGGAACCGCGCTGCCCGGCGGCTACATCGACGAGACCGAGGACTGGCGCCACGCCGTCGTACGCGAACTGCGCGAGGAGACCGGCATCCGCGCCGACGAGACGGACGTACGCCTCGCCGACGCCATGAGCTCCCCGGACGGCCACCTGCTGATCTTCGGACTGCTCCCGCCACGCCCCGCGGAGGAACTCCCGCCCTCCGCACCGACCGACGAGACCTCGGGACACGACGTCCTGCACACTCCGGACGAACTCGCCTTCCCCCTGCACACCCGGGCCGTACGCGCCTGGTTCGCCGGCGACTACGGCTGAGCGACGCCCGGCAGCCCCCGAACACGCACCGGATACGGCACGGACTCCTCCGCACCGTCCCGCTCGACCACCACACGCCCGGCACCGACGCGCGACGTGTAACGCTCCACCTGGGCCTGCTCCCACCCGTCGCCCATGTCCCGCACGACCAGCCCGCCCCCGGCACGCCCGACAGGCGGAGCCCACACCTCCAGCTCCAGATCCCCCTCCGGGCTCCGCACCGGGATCACCGCACCCGCCCGTGCCAGCACCGGAATCCGCGACAGCGGCGCCTCCACCACCACCTGCCCCGGGCCTTCGTACGCGCGCCCGGTCGCCGTGTCGTACCAGCGGCCACGCGGCAGCCGCAGCGACCTACGGCCGGCACCCTCCTCCAGCACCGGGGCGACCAGCAGCGCATCACCCAGCAGGAACGCGTCCTCGCAGTCCCGCAGCTCACGGTCCCCCGGCGCACCCCACCACAAGGGCCGCACGTACGGCGCACCCGTCAGCCGGGCCAGCTGCGCCAGCGTCACGAAATACGGAAGCAGTCGTTCCCGCTCCTCCAGCGCCCGCCCGGCATGCGCGAGCACCTCCGGCCCGAACTCCCACGGCTCCCGGCGCCCCGCGTCGATGGCCGAGTGCGTGCGGAACAACGGCATGTACGCGCCCAGCTGGAACCAGCGCAGATACAGCTCCGGCGACGGCGACCCGTCGAACCCGCCGACATCGGGCCCCGAATACGGCACCCCGCAGAGCCCCAGCCCCAGCACCAGGGCCAGAGACGCCCGGAGCCCCGGCCAGCCGGTGGCCACATCACCGGACCACGTGCCCCCGTACCGCTGCATCCCCGCCCACCCCGAACGGGAGAAGAGGAACGGCCGCTCCTCGGGACGCAGCCGGCGCAGGCCCTCGTACCCGGCCCTCGCCATCGCCATCGCGTACACGTTGTGCGCCTCGCGATGGTCCCCGCCCCTGCCCTCCAGCGCGTGCCTCGACGAACGCGGCAACGACGGATCCCCGAAGGCCGAGAACGACACCGGCTCGTTCATGTCGTGCCACACCCCGGCGAACCCCTGGCCGAGCCGCTCCTCGTACAGCCCGCCCCACCACTCCCGCACCTGTGGATCGGTGAAATCCGGATAGACGCACTCTCCCGGCCACACCTCACCCAGCACCGGCCGCCCCTGCGGATCCCGGACGAAGGCACCCTCCGCACCTACCTCCATGCCGCTGTCGAACACCGCGTTGCCCACCGACGCCCGCACCGCCGGGTCCACGATCGACACCAGTCGCACGCCCTCCTCGCGCAACTCCTTCGCCAGCCGGGGAAGACCGGGGAACCGCTCCGGGTCGACCGTGAACACCTGGTGCGCGTCGTAGTGGTCGATGTCCAGGTGCAGCACCGACAGAGGCAGTCCCCTCTCCCGGTAACCCGTGACGATCCGCCGCACCTCCTGCTCGCTGCCGAACCCCCAGCGCGCGTGCTGCGGCCCCAGCGCCCACGACGGCGGCAGCGCGGGCGCACCCGTCAGCCCCGTCCAGCCCCGGAGGACCCTGGCCGGCGTACCCGCGACCACCCAGCAGCGCAGCGGACCGCCGTCCATCCGCACCTCACAGGTGCCGGGCCGGTCGTGCCCCGAACCGGCACCCTCCTCGCCCTCCCGGAGCGTCACCCCGCCCGACCACGAGTTGTCGTGGAAGACCAGATGCGTCCCCGCGTCGGAGACCACCAGCTGCACCGGCATCGTCAGATACAGCGGATCGTCCCCCGGACCGAAACGCCCACCGGGATCGGTGTTCCACAACCGGTAGGTGCCCTCCCTCAGCCTCGGCCCCCCGGAACGCCCGCCCAGTCCGAAGAACCGCGCGTCGGCCGGCACCTCGGAGCGCTGCACCCACCGGGCCGCACCCCCCTCCACCGGCTCCCACCAGCGCGGCGGCAGCTCCCGGCGCAACAACACCCCACCCGGCGTACGCAGTTCCACCGCCCCGTGCCGTGACACGACCACCGTCAGCCGCTCCGACACCACCTGCCAGCCGCCGTTCGTGTCCGGTTCCAGGGACGCCCGCGGATCCGCCTCCGGACCGGCTCCCGGCAGGGCGTACGAGGGAAGCGGTCCGGCGCCGTCCCACGACCAGAACACCGCACCGCCCACCGCCACCCGAACGAGCAGTTCCGAGCGGGCGAACCGCACCACCCCGCCGCCCGGCCCCGGCTCCGCGCCCACCAGGAGGCCGGGCACACGGGCCCGCTCCGCACCGCGCGGCACCAGCCCCCGGGCATCCGCACGCCGGTGCCGCCAGGCCGAGCGCACCGCACGCATCCCCTGTACGGAACCCACCATCTTCACCGAGCGCACCAGGTCACGACCATCCATGCGGCCACCTTGCCATCCGCCCCGACACAAGCACGGACACAAGCGTGCTCCGTTCAGCTTCCGTTCACCTGTGGCTCCACCACACAGCCGGACACGCAACCATGGCAGGCGGACCCTGGTGCGCGGGACGATCACATGGCATCGTCCGTCACAGCCGTTCACGCGCACACCCCAGCCCGTGCGCGCGACCTACGCACACCCCGCGTACACCCCGAAAGGCCAGGGAGCCTCCATGACCTCAGCAGCCGGCGAAGCCCCCCTCTGGCAGCCCCAGCCCGAACGTGTCGAGGCCGCCGCCGTCACACGCTTCCAGCGCTGGGCGGCCGAGCACCACGGAGCACCCGCCGACGGCGGGTACGCGGCACTGCACCGCTGGTCGGTCGACGAACTCGACACCTTCTGGAAGGCAGTCGCCGACTGGTTCGACGTACGCTTCTCCACCCCGTACGAAACCGTCATCGGCGACCGCGCCATGCCCGGCGCCCAGTGGTTCCCCGGTGCCACCCTCAACTACGCCGAACACGCGCTGCGCACCGCCGACGACCCGCTCCGCGCGGACGCCCCGGCCCTGCTGTACGTCGACGAGACCCACACCCAGGCACCCGTCAGCTGGTCCGAACTCCGTCGGCAGGTGGCCTCGCTGGCCGCTGCACTCCGAGCGCTCGGCGTCACCCCCGGGGACCGGGTCGGCGGATACCTCCCCAACATCCCCCAGGCCGTCGTCGCGTTCCTCGCGACCGCCGCGGTGGGCGGCGTCTGGACCTCGTGCGCCCCCGACTTCGGCGCCCGCAGTGTCCTGGACCGGTTCCAGCAGGTCGAACCCGTCGTCCTCTTCACCGTCGACGGCTACCGCTACGGCGGCAAGGAACACGACCGCACCGACGCCGTGGCCGAACTCCGCCGAGAACTCCCCACCCTGCGCGCGGTCGTCCACATCCCGCTGCTCGGCACGGACGCACCCGAGGGCGCCCTCGAATGGTCGGAGCTCACCGCCTCCGACACCGAACCCGTCTTCGAGCAGGTGCCCTTCGACCACCCCCTGTGGGTTCTGTACTCCTCCGGCACGACCGGACTCCCGAAGGCGATCGTGCAGTCCCAGGGCGGAATCCTCCTCGAACACTTCAAGCAGATCGGGCTGCACTGCGACCTCGGCCCCGACGACCGATTCTTCTGGTACACCTCCACCGGCTGGATGATGTGGAACTTCCTGGTTTCCGGCCTGCTCACCGGCACCACCGTGGTGCTGTACGACGGCAGCCCCGGCCACCCCGACATCAGCGCCCAGTGGCGCGTCGCGGAACAGACCGGAGCGACCCTCTTCGGCACGTCGGCCGCGTACGTCATGGCCTGCCGGAAAGCGGGCGTCCACCCGGCCCGCGACCACGACCTCAGCCGTGTCCAGTGCGTAGCCACCACCGGCTCCCCGCTCCCGCCCGACGGCTTCCGCTGGCTCCACGACGAGTTCGACGAGAGCGGTGCCGACCTGTGGATCGCCTCCGTCAGCGGCGGCACGGACGTCTGCAGCTGCTTCGCCGGCGCGGTACCCACCCTGCCGGTCCACATCGGCGAACTCCAGGCCCCCTGCCTCGGCACCGACCTCCAGTCCTGGGACCCCGCCGGCAAACCGCTCACCGATGAGGTCGGCGAGCTCGTCGTGACCGCGCCCATGCCCTCCATGCCCGTCCGCTTCTGGAACGACCCCGACGGCAGCCGCTACCACGACAGCTACTTCGACGTGTACCCCGGCGTCTGGCGCCACGGGGACTGGATCACCCTCACGGACCGCGGTTCCGTCGTCATCCACGGCCGCTCGGACTCCACCCTCAACAGGCAAGGCGTCCGGATGGGGTCCGCCGACATCTACGAGGCCGTCGAACGCCTCCCCGAGATCCGCGAGTCCCTCGTCATCGGCCTCGAAGAGCCGGACGGAGGCTACTGGATGCCTCTGTTCGTCCACCTCGCCGAGGGCGCCACGCTCGACGACGAGCTGCGCGACAGCATCAAGCGGACGATCCGCGAGAACCTCTCACCCCGCCACGTCCCGGACGAGGTCATCGAGGTCCCCGGCATCCCCCACACCCTCACCGGCAAGCGCATCGAGGTTCCGGTCAAGCGACTGCTCCAGGGGACAACCCTGGCCAAGGCGGTGAACCCGGGGTCCGTCGACAACCTCGAACTCCTCCACTTCTACGAGAACCTCGCCCGCGAGCGCCACTGACCCCGCCGCCCGCACGACCGCTGTCAGTCCCTCTGATTACTCTGAGTGAGCAATCGTTCGCAGCGCACAGGGGGACTCATGGCGCACATCAAACCGACCGGGCGAAGCCGTCAGGGCTTTGCACCGTCCATGCGACGCGCACTGCGCCGCGAAGCACCCAGCACCGTCGGCCTCCTGGTCGACGCCGAGGACTTCGCGGCCATGCGCCACTACCGCAGCTTCACCTTCGACGACCACGCGGTCTACCTCCGACAGGTCGAGGGGCTGCTGCGCACGCTCACGGCCCAGGGCATGCACACCACCGTCGCACTCTTCGACCCCGAGGACTACGCGCAGTTCTGCGCCGAGTCGGGCCTCGATCCCGACGCGCGCACGAGCCGCAGCCGCTTCACCGCCGAGATCGCCGCAGCCGGCGCCACGGTCGCCTACACCGGCCAGCCCATCGACACACTGATCCCGCTCCTCGTCTCACGGGCCGTCCGCCACGCGACATGGGAGTACGCCACGATGCTGCTCTCCGGACTCGGTGACTGCGCCGACTGCGGGCAGGACATCGGCCGGGCCGCCTTCGACCGGGCGTCGCACCTCCTGATGCGTCTGCTGGGGACGGCGGGACCGGGCACCCATCACATCGTCTGCAGCACACCCACCGGCGACGAACAACTCCTGGCCGTCCTCCACACCTCGCAGGACACGGACGGCCCGGCCCGGCTCCCGTCCTCCGAAGGGGCGGAGTTCGCCACCGTGCTCGCCGTGGGAGTCGCGCTCGAGACCCAGGGTGGCGTCGTCCTGCGCACCACCGCGCCCGGCAGCCCGGACCGGGTGCACGGATGGCGCCTGCACCGGGGCAGCCTCCTCCCGCTCACTGCGGGCGAGGTGTTCAGCGCCTACTGCACCGACGCCGACACGGGAGAACCCGTGTCCCCGGAATCCGGCGTCGAGTACTGCGCGGGGTTCGACCTCGGCACCGACGAACCGGAGGCCCACCACTGACCCCCGGCAGACCGAAGGGGTCCCCGCCGAAACCGGCGGGAACCCCTTCACATCCGACCGCGTGCGGCGGACGGCGTCACTCGCCCGACAGCACCGCCTGCGCCGCGAGCCGAGCCTCGTCGGCGGAGTCCGCCGCACGCGCCGCGGACGCCGCGCGCTCGCACTGCGCGAGTGTGTGCTTCGCCAGCGTCGCCCGCACATAGGGAATGGACGCCGCACCCATCGACAGGGAGGTGACACCCAGACCGGTCAGTACACACGCCAGGAGCGGGTCCGAGGCTGCCTCACCGCAGACCCCACAGCTCTTGCCCTCGGCCCTGGCGGCCTCGGCCGAGAGCGCGACCAGGTCGAGCAGCGCCGGCTGCCACGGGTCCTGGAGCCTGGACACGGCTCCCACCTGACGGTCGGCCGCGAAGGTGTACTGCGCCAGGTCGTTGGTGCCCAGCGACAGGAACTCCACCTCCTGCAGGATCGACCGGGCCCGGAGCGCGGCGGACGGAATCTCCACCATCGCACCGAACTTCGCCTGCAGCCCCGCCTCACGGCAGGCATCGGCGAACGCCTTCGCGTCCGCGCGGTCGGCCACCATCGGGGCCATGACCTCGAGGTAGACGGGCAGACCCTCGACCGCGCGCGACAGGGCGGTCAGCTGTGTCCGAAGGACATCCGGGTGATCGAGCAGACTGCGCAGCCCCCGCACACCCAGCGCGGGGTTGGGCTCGTCGGCGGGCGTCAGGAACTCCAGCGGCTTGTCGGCACCGGCGTCCAGCACCCGCACGACGACGCGCCCCTCGGGGAACGCCTCCAGCACCGCGCGGTAGGCCTCGACCTGCTTCTCCTCGGAGGGCGCCTGCTTGCTGTCGTCCAGGAAGAGGAACTCCGTACGGAACAGCCCGACGCCCTCGGCACCTGCCTCCAGAGCCGCCGGAACATCTCCGGGGCCACCGACATTCGCGAGCAGCGGCACCTTGTGACCGTCCGAGGTGGCGCCGGGGCCGGTCACGGCCGACAGTGCCGCCCTGCGGGCCGCCGACGCGCTCTCCATCTCGGCGCGCTTCTCCTGGCTCGGCTCGACGAAGATCTCACCCGTGCTGCCGTCCACCGCCACGACCGTGCCCTCGGCGATCTCACCGGCGCCGGGGAGGGCCACGACGGCCGGCACCCCGAGTGCCCGCGCGAGAATCGCGCTGTGGCTGGTCGGCCCGCCCTCCTCGGTCACGAAGCCGAGAACCAGTGTGGGGTCGAGCAGCGCGGTGTCGGCGGGGGCCAGGTCACGCGCGATCAGCACGTACGGCTCGTCACTGTCCGGCACACCTGGCATCGGGACTCCGAGCAGCCGAGCCACGATCCTGTTACGGACGTCGTCGAGGTCGGCGACCCGGCCCGCCAGGTACTCACCGGCATTGGCCAACAGAGCGCGGTACGCGGCGAACGCGTCGTAGACACCGCGCTCGGCGGTGCTGCCGACGGCGATACGACGCTCGACATCGGCGATCAGCTCGGGGTCCTGCGCCATCATGGCCTGGGCCTCGAGCACGTGCTGGGCCTCGCCCCCCGCCAGATTGCCGCGCGCGATGAGGTCGGCCGCAACGGCTTCCACGGCCTGGCGGGCACGCCCCTGCTCGCGCTCCGCCTCGTCCGAGGGAATCTGTTTGGCCGGGGGTTCGAGCACCGCCGTACCCATGTGCCGAACTTCGCCGATCGCCACACCGTGGCTCACGCCGACGCCTCGCAGCGTTGTCTCCATTTCACCCGTCTCCGATTGTGCGGCGGTTGCACCGTCGCGGTGGATACCCAACTGGCTGGTCACTGCGCCGAGGGTGTCACTGCCAGCCGAACAACGTCTCGCCGACCTTGACGTCGCCGTCCTCGCGCACGTCGGAAAGGGAATCGGCCGTGGCCTCCAGGGCCACGACCGGGCAGATCGCGGACTTGCCGGCGGCCTCGACGCCGGCGGGATCCCAGCGGACGATGCCCTGACCGCGGGTCACCGTGTCACCCTTGTTCACGAGAAGCTCGAAGCCCTCGCCGTTGAGCTGCACGGTGTCGATCCCGAGGTGCGTCAGCACTCCGTGCCCCTGGTCGTCGACGACGACAAAGGCGTGCGGGTGGAGGGAGACGACGATGCCGTCGACCGGTGAGACGGCCTCGGAGGGCTCGCGCACGGGGTCGATGGCGGTGCCGGGACCCACCATCGCTCCGGAGAACACGGGGTCGGGAACCGCGGTGAGCCCGATGGCGCGGCCGGCAAGAGGGGACGTCACTGTGGTCATGGAGAGCCTCCCAGGGGTGGGGATCCTGATGGTCACCGCCACGGCTGATCGGGGGCGGCGTACTGATCAGCAGCGTAAGTCATATGAAGTCCCGGTTCCGCCCGAGAGCTGCCGGTTGGCAGACCTAGAGGTGTACCGCAAACGATTTGCCTCGTCTCACGGTCGCCTGTACTGTCGTACCCCTGCCTGACCCCAACGGGACTTCAGAGTCCGGGATCGGCAGCGACTCCCAAGCCCAGACTGTAACTCTGACTGATGCTCTCGCATGCTCGCGAGGACCCCGGTCAGGAACACGGAAAAGGCCTGATAGAGTCGGACTCGCCGGAAAGGGAAACGCGAAAGCGAAGAACTGGAAAGCGGATAAAGTAGTACCGCAGTAACCCGCTTCCACCGGGAATCGGACACGAAAGAGTCTGATAGAGTCGGAAACGCAAGAACGAAGGGGAGCGCCCGGAGGGCCCCGGCGAAACGGGACCGAAGGAAGCGTCCGTTCCTTGAGAACTCAACAGCGTGCCAAAAGTCAACGCCAGATATGTTGATACCCCGGCCTGCATCACGCAGGTTGGTGGTTCCTTTGAAAAGTCCTGCACGGTCCTCGGACCGGGTAGGCAACATCAGCGAGGACGCTGTGAACAACCGGTCATATTCCGACCTGGTTGTTCCGCTCTTGCATGGTGCTCTCCCGATTACGGGAAAACATTCATGGAGAGTTTGATCCTGGCTCAGGACGAACGCTGGCGGCGTGCTTAACACATGCAAGTCGAACGATGAAGCCCTTCGGGGTGGATTAGTGGCGAACGGGTGAGTAACACGTGGGCAATCTGCCCTTCACTCTGGGACAAGCCCTGGAAACGGGGTCTAATACCGGATAACACTCTGTCCCTCATGGGGCGGGGTTAAAAGCTCCGGCGGTGAAGGATGAGCCCGCGGCCTATCAGCTTGTTGGTGGGGTAATGGCCTACCAAGGCGACGACGGGTAGCCGGCCTGAGAGGGCGACCGGCCACACTGGGACTGAGACACGGCCCAGACTCCTACGGGAGGCAGCAGTGGGGAATATTGCACAATGGGCGAAAGCCTGATGCAGCGACGCCGCGTGAGGGATGACGGCCTTCGGGTTGTAAACCTCTTTCAGCAGGGAAGAAGCGAAAGTGACGGTACCTGCAGAAGAAGCGCCGGCTAACTACGTGCCAGCAGCCGCGGTAATACGTAGGGCGCAAGCGTTGTCCGGAATTATTGGGCGTAAAGAGCTCGTAGGCGGCTTGTCACGTCGGATGTGAAAGCTCGGGGCTTAACCCCGAGTCTGCATTCGATACGGGCTAGCTAGAGTGTGGTAGGGGAGATCGGAATTCCTGGTGTAGCGGTGAAATGCGCAGATATCAGGAGGAACACCGGTGGCGAAGGCGGATCTCTGGGCCATTACTGACGCTGAGGAGCGAAAGCGTGGGGAGCGAACAGGATTAGATACCCTGGTAGTCCACGCCGTAAACGTTGGGAACTAGGTGTTGGCGACATTCCACGTCGTCGGTGCCGCAGCTAACGCATTAAGTTCCCCGCCTGGGGAGTACGGCCGCAAGGCTAAAACTCAAAGGAATTGACGGGGGCCCGCACAAGCAGCGGAGCATGTGGCTTAATTCGACGCAACGCGAAGAACCTTACCAAGGCTTGACATATACCGGAAAGCATCAGAGATGGTGCCCCCCTTGTGGTCGGTATACAGGTGGTGCATGGCTGTCGTCAGCTCGTGTCGTGAGATGTTGGGTTAAGTCCCGCAACGAGCGCAACCCTTGTTCTGTGTTGCCAGCATGCCCTTCGGGGTGATGGGGACTCACAGGAGACTGCCGGGGTCAACTCGGAGGAAGGTGGGGACGACGTCAAGTCATCATGCCCCTTATGTCTTGGGCTGCACACGTGCTACAATGGCCGGTACAATGAGCTGCGATGCCGCGAGGCGGAGCGAATCTCAAAAAGCCGGTCTCAGTTCGGATTGGGGTCTGCAACTCGACCCCATGAAGTCGGAGTTGCTAGTAATCGCAGATCAGCATTGCTGCGGTGAATACGTTCCCGGGCCTTGTACACACCGCCCGTCACGTCACGAAAGTCGGTAACACCCGAAGCCGGTGGCCCAACCCCTTGTGGGAGGGAGCTGTCGAAGGTGGGACTGGCGATTGGGACGAAGTCGTAACAAGGTAGCCGTACCGGAAGGTGCGGCTGGATCACCTCCTTTCTAAGGAGCATCTAGGTTTCCTTCGGGGAATCCAGAGACCATTTCGTCGGCAAATGTTCGACGGTGGTTGCTCAAGGGTGGAACGTTGACTATTCGGCACGACAGGTAACTCACTGCTAGTACTGCTTCGGCGTGGAACGTGGTGAGGGATCGGTCGGGTCGGGCACGCTGTTGGGTATCTGAAGGTACGGGCTCGTTGAGTCTGGATCTTCGGTTGCCGGCCCCAGTGCACTCACCTGTAAGGGTGGGGTGATGGGTGGCTGGTCGTTGTTTGAGAACTGCACAGTGGACGCGAGCATCTGTGGCCAAGTTTTTAAGGGCGCACGGTGGATGCCTTGGCACCAGGAACCGATGAAGGACGTGGGAGGCCACGATAGTCCCCGGGGAGCTGTCAACCAAGCTTTGATCCGGGGGTTTCCGAATGGGGAAACCCGGCAGCCGTCATGGGCTGTCACCCGCTGCTGAACACATAGGCAGTGTGGAGGGAACGAGGGGAAGTGAAACATCTCAGTACCCTCAGGAAGAGAAAACAACCGTGATTCCGGGAGTAGTGGCGAGCGAAACCGGATGAGGCCAAACCGTATGCGTGTGATACCCGGCAGGGGTTGCGCATGCGGGGTTGTGGGAGTTCTCTTGATCAATCTGCCGATTGGTCGGCAAGTCAGAAACCGTTGGTGTAGGCGAAGGACATGCGAAAGGTCCGGCGTAGAGGGTAAGACCCCCGTAGCTGAAACATCAACGGCTTGCTTGAGAACCACCCAAGTAGCACGGGGCCCGAGAAATCCCGTGTGAATCTGGCGGGACCACCCGCTAAGCCTAAATATTCCCTGGTGACCGATAGCGGATAGTACCGTGAGGGAATGGTGAAAAGTACCGCGGGAGCGGAGTGAAATAGTACCTGAAACCGTGTGCCTACAAGCCGTGGGAGCGTCGCTGTATG
Source organism: Streptomyces sp. Alt3 (assembly GCF_030719215.1). NCBI lineage: Bacteria > Bacillati > Actinomycetota > Actinomycetes > Kitasatosporales > Streptomycetaceae > Streptomyces > Streptomyces glycanivorans. The sequence continues at coordinate 7,193,319 of NZ_CP120983.1, forward strand.
TGCTTGCACATGCAGTCGTGACTGCGTGCCTTTTGAAGAATGAGCCTGCGAGTTAGCGGTGTGTAGCGAGGTTAACCCGTGTGGGGAAGCCGTAGCGAAAGCGAGTCCGAATAGGGCGATTGAGTTGCACGCTCTAGACCCGAAGCGGAGTGATCTAGCCATGGGCAGGTTGAAGCGGAGGTAAGACTTCGTGGAGGACCGAACCCACCAGGGTTGAAAACCTGGGGGATGACCTGTGGTTAGGGGTGAAAGGCCAATCAAACTCCGTGATAGCTGGTTCTCCCCGAAATGCATTTAGGTGCAGCGTCGTGTGTTTCTTGCCGGAGGTAGAGCACTGGATAGGCGATGGGCCCTACCGGGTTACTGACCTTAGCCAAACTCCGAATGCCGGTAAGTGAGAGCACGGCAGTGAGACTGTGGGGGATAAGCTCCATGGTCGAGAGGGAAACAGCCCAGAGCATCGACTAAGGCCCCTAAGCGTACGCTAAGTGGGAAAGGATGTGGAGTCGCAGAGACAACCAGGAGGTTGGCTTAGAAGCAGCCACCCTTGAAAGAGTGCGTAATAGCTCACTGGTCAAGTGATTCCGCGCCGACAATGTAGCGGGGCTCAAGCGTACCGCCGAAGTCGTGTCATTCATACACATATCCCCAACGGGAGTATGGATGGGTAGGGGAGCGTCGTGTGCCGGGTGAAGCAGCCGCGGAAGCGAGTTGTGGACGGTTCACGAGTGAGAATGCAGGCATGAGTAGCGATACACACGTGAGAAACGTGTGCGCCGATTGACTAAGGGTTCCTGGGTCAAGCTGATCTGCCCAGGGTAAGTCGGGACCTAAGGCGAGGCCGACAGGCGTAGTCGATGGACAACCGGTTGATATTCCGGTACCCGCTTTGAAACGCCCAATACTGAATCAGGCGATGCTAAGTCCGTGAAGCCGGCCCGATCTCTTCGGAGTTGAGGGTAGTGGTGGAGCCGACGAACCAGACTTGTACTAGGTAAGCGATGGGGTGACGCAGGAAGGTAGTCCAGCCCGGGCGGTGGTTGTCCCGGGGTAAGGGTGTAGGCCGTGTGGTAGGCAAATCCGTCACACGTTAAGGCTGAGACCTGATGCCGAGCCGATTGTGGTGAAGTGGATGATCCTATGCTGTCGAGAAAAGCCTCTAGCGAGTTTCATGGCGGCCCGTACCCTAAACCGACTCAGGTAGTCAGGTAGAGAATACCGAGGCGTTCGGGTGAACTATGGTTAAGGAACTCGGCAAAATGCCCCCGTAACTTCGGGAGAAGGGGGGCCATCACTGGTGATCCGATTTACTCGGTGAGCTGGGGGTGGCCGCAGAGACCAGCGAGAAGCGACTGTTTACTAAAAACACAGGTCCGTGCGAAGCCGTAAGGCGATGTATACGGACTGACGCCTGCCCGGTGCTGGAACGTTAAGGGGACCGGTTAGCTGACTTTCGGGTCGGCGAAGCTGAGAACTTAAGCGCCAGTAAACGGCGGTGGTAACTATAACCATCCTAAGGTAGCGAAATTCCTTGTCGGGTAAGTTCCGACCTGCACGAATGGCGTAACGACTTCTCGACTGTCTCAACCATAGGCCCGGTGAAATTGCACTACGAGTAAAGATGCTCGTTTCGCGCAGCAGGACGGAAAGACCCCGGGACCTTTACTATAGTTTGATATTGGTGTTCGGTTCGGCTTGTGTAGGATAGGTGGGAGACTTTGAAGCAGCCACGCCAGTGGTTGTGGAGTCGCCGTTGAAATACCACTCTGGTCGTGCTGGATGTCTAACCTGGGTCCGTGATCCGGATCAGGGACAGTGTCTGATGGGTAGTTTAACTGGGGCGGTTGCCTCCTAAAGAGTAACGGAGGCGCCCAAAGGTTCCCTCAGCCTGGTTGGCAATCAGGTGTTGAGTGTAAGTGCACAAGGGAGCTTGACTGTGAGACCGACGGGTCGAGCAGGGACGAAAGTCGGGACTAGTGATCCGGCAGTGGCTTGTGGAAGCGCTGTCGCTCAACGGATAAAAGGTACCCCGGGGATAACAGGCTGATCTTCCCCAAGAGTCCATATCGACGGGATGGTTTGGCACCTCGATGTCGGCTCGTCGCATCCTGGGGCTGGAGTCGGTCCCAAGGGTTGGGCTGTTCGCCCATTAAAGCGGTACGCGAGCTGGGTTTAGAACGTCGTGAGACAGTTCGGTCCCTATCCGCTGTGCGCGTAGGAATATTGAGAAGGGCTGTCCCTAGTACGAGAGGACCGGGACGGACGAACCTCTGGTGTGCCAGTTGTCCTGCCAAGGGCATGGCTGGTTGGCTACGTTCGGAAAGGATAACCGCTGAAAGCATCTAAGCGGGAAGCCTGCTTCGAGATGAGTATTCCCACCACCTTGAGTGGTTAAGGCTCCCAGTAGACGACTGGGTTGATAGGCCAGATGTGGAAACCCGGTAACGGGTGGAGCTGACTGGTACTAATAGGCCGAGGGCTTGTCCTCAGTTGCTCGCGTCCACTGTGTTAGTTCTGAAATAACGAACGGCCGTGTTTTTATCCGGTGTTGGTTAATTTCATAGTGTTTCGGTGGTCATTGCGTTAGGGAAACGCCCGGTTACATTCCGAACCCGGAAGCTAAGCCTTTCAGCGCCGATGGTACTGCAGGGGGGACCCTGTGGGAGAGTAGGACGCCGCCGAACAATTATTCCGGGAAAGCCCCGTGCCCTTGTGGCACGGGGCTTTTCTGCGTTCACGGGCAGGTGTCCCGTACCCCTGTGCACCGTTGCGCGGAGACTGAGGGTAAGGTCAGGGGGCATCATTGGCACGTTCTTCACAGGAGGCCCCCGGGTGGAGGTCCAGGAGACTCGAGTTCAGACGGACCGAGTACTCACCATCCCCAACATCCTCAGCATGGCTCGCCTCGTCGGCGTACCGCTCTTCCTGTGGCTGATTCTCCGCCCCGTGTTCGGCGGGCCCAACAATGACGGCTGGGCCCTGCTGGTACTGATGCTGAGCGGCATCAGCGACTACCTCGACGGCAAGCTCGCCCGCCGGTGGAACCAGATCAGCAGCCTCGGCCGGCTCCTGGACCCGGCTGCGGACCGCCTGTACATCCTGTCGACCCTCGTCGGGCTCACCTGGCGGGAGATCCTTCCACTCTGGCTGACGGCCGCGCTCCTCGCACGTGAGCTGATGCTCCTCGTCATGGTGGGAATCCTGCGCAGGCACGGCTATCCGCCGCCCCAGGTGAACTTCCTGGGGAAAGCTGCAACCTTCAACCTGATGTACGCCTTCCCCTTGTTGCTGCTCAGCGACGGAAGTGGTTGGCTGGCTTCGCTAGGCACCATTTTCGGATGGGCGTTCGCTGGATGGGGTACAACCCTCTATTGGTGGGCAGGGATCCTATACGTGGTCCAGGTCCGCCGTCTGGTCAAGGCGGATCAAGTAGCCGATTAGCTCGTTGACGTGGCGCCGTGCAGAGTCGCCGGCCCGCACCGGATTTTTTGGTGTTGCCCCGACGGGTGAAGTCGGCAAGACCGTCGTCTCTTCGAGGAGGACGTTTCCGACATGAAGGCCGTCGTGATGGCAGGCGGTGAAGGCACCCGCCTTCGCCCCATGACCTCAAGCATGCCCAAGCCGCTCCTGCCCGTGGCCAATCGGCCGATCATGGAGCACGTGCTGAGGCTGCTCAAACGGCATGGGCTCAACGAGACCGTTGTCACGGTCCAGTTCCTCGCCTCTCTCGTCAAGAATTACTTCGGCGACGGCGAGGAGCTCGGGATGGAGCTCAGCTATGCCAACGAGGAGAAGCCACTCGGTACCGCGGGAAGCGTGAAGAACGCCGAAGAGGCCCTGAAGGACGACACCTTCCTGGTCATTTCCGGTGACGCCCTCACCGACTTCGATCTCACGGATCTCATCGCATTCCACAAGGAGAAGGGCGCACTCGTCACGGTGTGCCTGACCCGGGTCCCGAACCCACTCGAATTCGGGATCACGATTGTGGACGAGGACGGGAAGGTGGAGCGCTTCCTCGAGAAGCCGACCTGGGGTCAGGTCTTCTCGGACACGGTGAACACGGGCATCTATGTCATGGAGCCCGAGGTCTTCGACTACGTCCAGGCAGACACCTCGGTCGACTGGTCCGGCGACGTGTTCCCGCAGCTGATGAAGGACGGCAAGCTCATCTGCGGCTATATCGCGGAGGGCTACTGGGAGGACGTGGGCACGCACGAAAGCTATGTGAAGGCCCAGGCCGACGTGCTGGAGCGCAAGGTCGACGTCGAACTCGACGGTTTCGAGATCTCCCCGGGTGTCTGGGTCGCGGAAGGTGCCGAGGTCCACCCCGACGCCGTACTCCGAGGGCCGCTGTACATCGGTGACTACGCCAAGATCGAAGCCGGCGCGGAGATCCGCGAACATACCGTCGTCGGATCCAACGTCGTCGTGAAGTCCGGTGCGTTCCTGCATCGTGCCGTCGTCCACGACAACGTCTACGTCGGCCAGCACAGCAATCTGCGTGGCTGTGTGATCGGTAAGAACACCGACGTCATGCGGGCGGCCCGCATCGAGGACGGTGCCGTCATCGGCGACGAATGCCTGATCGGTGAAGAATCGATCATTCAGGGCAACGTCCGGGTCTACCCGTTCAAGACCATCGAGGCCGGCGCCTTCGTCAACACCTCCGTGATCTGGGAGTCGCGCGGCCAGGCGCATCTCTTCGGGGCCCGTGGTGTCTCCGGGATCCTCAACGTCGAGATCACGCCGGAACTCGCCGTCAGGCTTGCCGGCGCCTACGCGACGACGCTGAAGAAGGGTGCGACGGTCACCACCGCGCGGGACCACTCCCGTGGTGCCCGCGCGCTGAAGAGGGCTGTCATCTCAGCCCTGCAGGCCAGCGCCATCGACGTGAGGGACCTGGAGAACGTGCCGCTTCCGGTGGCACGCCAGCAGACCGCGAGGGGCAGCGCCGGCGGCATCATGATCCGCACGTCCCCCGGCGTGCCGGACTCGGTCGACATCATGTTCTTCGACGAGCGTGGAGCCGATCTCTCGCAGGCGCGACAGCGGAAACTGGACCGGGTCTACGCCCGACAGGAATATCGCAGGGCCTTCCCGGGAGAGATCGGGGACCTGCACTTCCCGTCGAGCGTCTTCGACTCCTACACCGGTTCTCTGCTGCGTAACGTCGATACAGCAGGCATCGCCGACGCCGGCCTCAAGGTGGTCGTGGACGCCTCCAACGGCAGCGCCGGGCTCGTTCTGCCCAGCCTGCTCGGACGCCTCGGCGTGGACGCGCTCACCATCAACCCCGGACTCGACGAGTCCCGGCCGACCGAGTCGGCCGAGTCCAGGCGTGCGGGACTGGTGCGGCTCGGCGAGATCGTGTCGTCCGCACGGGCCGCCTTCGGCGTGAGGTTCGACCCTGTCGGCGAACGGCTGTCGCTCGTCGACGAGCGCGGACGCATCATCGAGGACGACCGGGCGTTGCTGGTCCTGCTCGATCTCGTGGCCGCCGAGCGCAGGAGCGGACGCGTGGCCCTGCCGGTGACGACCACGCGGGTCGCGGAACAGGTGGCGGCGTACCACGGGACGCAGGTGGAGTGGACGACCACATCGCCCGACGACCTGACCCGGGTGGGGCGTGAGGACACCACGATCTTCGGCGGTGACGGACGCGGCGGCTTCATCGTCCCCGAGTTCAGCAGCGTCTTCGACGGCGCGGCGGCCTTCGTCAGGCTGATCGGCCTGGTGGCCAGGACACAGCTCACTCTCAGCCAGATCGATGCCCGCATCCCGCGTGCGCACGTCCTGCGCCGTGACCTCGCCACACCCTGGGCGGTCAAGGGACTGGTCATGCGCCGGGTCGTCGAGGCCGCGGGGGACCGAAGCGTGGACACCACCGACGGTGTCCGGGTGGTCGAGACCGACGGCCGTTGGGTGATGGTGCTGCCCGACCCGTCCGAGGCGGTCACCCACCTGTGGGCGGAAGGACCCGACGACGCGTCGGCCCAGGCGCTGCTCGACGAGTGGGCGGCGGTCGTGGACAGCGCGGGGGACTGACGGACGAGCCCGGGTCCGGAAGCCGTGTCTCGCGGCTTCCGGACCCGCGGTGGGGCCATTCGGCGGCGGCGGGCATGACGTGCGACGATGTGCGGCATGTCGCAGCCGCCCCCCGATCGGAGTAGTGCCCCGACGCGTCCTCGCCCGGACGCGTCCATGTCGCTGCTGACCACCGTGATGGAACACAGCCTCGACGAGGGATACGCCGAGGCATCCGCGCGCCGCCGCTCCGACGGCAGCGAGGGGATGCCCCGCACGCTGAAGTCGAAACTGGGCCTTGCCGCGGGGCTGGTCCTGGCCGCTCTCGTCGTGACGCTCGGCGCTGCCGAGGCCCAGGTCGCCGCACCGGTCGTGGCCAAGGAGCGCGAGGAACTCATCGACCGCGTGAACGCCGAGACGTCGGCGGCCGACACCCTCGAGGCCGACGTCGAGAAACTGCGCAAGGACGTCGGCGAGCGACAGCGCAAGGCGCTCCAGGAGCACGGCGGGGACCAGGGCGGTCTGGTGGCGCTGCTGTCCGGAGCCACCCCAGTCGAGGGACCGGGGATCAAGCTGGTCGTGGACGACGCCGAGGACACCGACCAGGGCGGCGGCGGGCCCCGTGAGTCCACCGGTTTCGCCGACACCGGGCGTGTACGCGACCGGGACATGCAACGCGTGGTCAACGGGCTGTGGCAGTCCGGCGCCGAGGCGGTGGCCATCAACGGACAGCGGCTCACGGCTCTCTCGGCGATCCGTGCGGCGGGCGACGCCATACTGGTCGACAACAGGCCGCTGGTGCCGCCGTACACGGTGCTCGCGGTGGGGGACGGGAAGAAGCTCGCAGCTGCCTTCCGGGACAGCGCGGACGGGCAGTATCTTCAAGCGCTGCACGAGAGCTTCGACATCCGCACCAGCATCTCCGAGCAGGAGAAGGTGCGCCTTCCGGCCGCGCCCAGCCTGATCGTACGTACAGCAGAGCCTCAGGCCGCAGACACGGGCAGTGGTGCGGCAGACACAGGGAAGGGCACATCGTGATCGCCGTACTGGGCCTCGTCGTGGGAGTCGTGGTCGGACTGTTGGTCCGGCCCGAAGTGCCGGCGGTGGTCGAGCCCTACCTGCCGATCGCCGTGGTGGCCGCGCTCGACGCCGTGTTCGGCGGTCTGCGGGCCATGCTCGACGGAATCTTCGTGGACAAGGTCTTCGTCGTGTCCTTCCTGTCGAACGTGGTGGTGGCCGCGCTGATCGTCTTCCTCGGGGACAAGCTCGGCGTCGGAGCCCAGCTGTCCACCGGTGTCGTGGTCGTGCTCGGTATCCGCATCTTCTCCAACGCCGCGGCCATCCGCCGGCACGTCTTCCGGGCGTGAGGCCGATGAGCAACGAACAGAACCCCTACGGCGAACATCGCCACGGCGGTGCGCTCCCTCCCGAGTCGACCTCGCCGGCACCGTCCCGGGAGGAGGCCCCGTCCAAGGAGGTCACCGGCCGGCAGCGCCTGCGGGCCGGCCTCTGGCCGCCCAGGGTGAGCCGTGCCCAACTGATCGTCGCGCTTCTGCTGTTCGTCCTCGGCCTGGGGCTGGCCATCCAGGTCCGGTCGAACAGCGACAACAGCGCCCTGCGCGGTGCGCGTCAGGAGGACCTGGTCCGCATCCTCGACGAACTCGACAACCGCACCGAGCGCCTCGAGGACGAGAAGCAGCGCCTCGACGACCAGCGCACGGAGCTGGAGAACAGCTCCGACCAGGCGGAAGAGGCCCGAAAACAGACGCTGGAGAAGGAGCGGCAGCTCGGTATCCTGGCGGGCACGGTCGCGGCGCACGGTCCCGGCATCACGCTGACCATCAGTGATCCGACCGGGGCGGTGGAGGCCGACATGCTGCTCGACACGATCCAGGAGCTGCGTGCCGCCGGTGCCGAGGCGATCGAGATCAACGGTGTGCGGGTGGTGGCGAACACGTACTTCTCCGGCGACGGGGGAGAGTTGAGAGTGGACGGCCGGAAGATCGAGGCCCCGTACGAGTTCAAGGTCATCGGCAAGCCGCAGGACCTGGAACCGGCTCTCAACATCCCGGGTGGTGTGGTGCAGACGCTGGAGAAGGAACAGGCAACGGCTGAGGTCACGCGCGCCGACGACATCGTCGTGGACGCCTTGCGACCGGCGAAGCAGCCTGATTACGCTCGGTCGTCGTCACGGTGAGGCGTCGGCGCGGGGTGCTCGAAGGACTCGGGCACCACGTTGCGGGGGGTCGGCGCAACGGATCGGTGACGCGTGGTGGAAACTGTCGGGTGGATACGGACGTTGTGAGGATGTCCGGGTCGGCAGGTGTGTTCATTCAGGGTTCGTCCTGCCCCACGGGCGGGTCTATTTCGGTCAAGGGGAAACGCCCGTGAAGTTGTTTGCGAAGTTGTTCGGAAAGAGCGCCCGCCAGGACAGCGACAGCGCTGCCCGTCATCGCGCTCCACGCCAGGGTCAGGGCGCCGAGGAGCAGGGCTCCGAGCGTCCGCTCTTCCGCGACGAGGTCCCTGGCGGCGCCGGTGGGTCCGGCGCGTCGTCTGTTGACCCCGGCGGTGCAGGGCGCATAGGTTTCGGGGAATCATCGACCTCGAGTACGGGTGGAGGGTTCGCCTCCGCTCCGGAGGGCTCGTCCATGCCGGTCTGTACGAGGTGCGGGCATCGAAATGCCGAGGCCAGTCGGTTCTGCTCCAACTGCGGCGCGCCGCTGAGGGGCGGAGTGCCCGAGCGCGCCTCGGAGACGACCTCGACCATCTCGATCTCAGGCATCGAGGCGTACGAGGCCGAGGCGACGGGCCAGACCGGCCTCCCCTCGCTCTCGCCGGAGGCCCAGGCCGCGGTGGACGCGCTGCCGGCGGGGTCGGCGCTCCTGGTGGTCCGGCGTGGCCCGAACTCGGGAAGCCGCTTCCTGCTGGACGGCGACCTGACGACGGCCGGCCGTCACCCGCAGAGCGACATCTTCCTCGACGACGTGACCGTGTCGCGGCGTCATGTGGAGTTTCACAGGAGCCCGGACGGTAGTTTCACCGTGGGTGATGTCGGCAGCCTCAACGGCACCTACGTCAACCGTGAGCGCATCGATTCCGTCGCGCTGACCAACGGCGACGAAGTCCAGATCGGAAAGTACCGGCTGGTCTTCTACGCGAGCCAGCGGGGCGTGTGACCCTCCCCCGGACACCGTCCGGGGGGACCCCAGGAAGGTCCATGCTGCGAACATCGACAGGCGGTGCCGGTCACGGCACCGCCTCCGCGGGTCAGCGCGCGATGAGCATCGGCACGGTGCTCCTGCAGCTGCGCGACGAATTCCCAGAAGTCACCATCTCCAAGATCCGCTTCCTGGAGGCGGAGGGGCTCATCGAGCCGCAGCGCACGCCCTCGGGTTACCGGAAGTTCCGTCCTTCCGACGTCGAGCGGCTGGCCCAGGTCCTGCGGATGCAGCGGGACCACTACCTGCCGCTCAAGGTCATCCGTGAGCATCTGGAGGCCCTTGCCCGCGGCGAGAAGGCCGCACTGCCGTCCGGGGGCGGTCAGGGCGAGCACGCCGACCTTCTGCAGGACCAGGAGCCGGGACGGGCCACCGCAGCCCGGATCGGACGTGCGGAGCTCCTGGCGGCCACGGAGGCCAGCGAGGAACAGCTCGACGAGTGGGAGTCGTACGGGCTGATCGTGCCGGCCTCCGGCGGAAGCTATGACGCCGAGGCCGTGACCGTGGCCCGTCTGGTGGCGGATCTGGGCAGATTCGGTCTGGAACCTCGGCATCTGCGGGCCGTCAAGGCGGCTGCGGAACGCGAGGCGGGACTGGTCGAACAAGTGGTCGCGCCCCTGCGTCGGCACAGGAATCCGCAGACCAGGGCACATGCGGAGGCCACCGCGAGGGAGCTCGCGGACCTCTCCGTCCGGCTCCACGCCGCCCTCGTGCAGACGGCTCTGAAGGCCGGCTTCCACTGAGGGCGGAGGATCCCGACTATCCAAACATGGCGGGCACGTCCTAGGGTTGCTGTGTGAACGAGCTCGACGTTGTGGGTGTCCGGGTGGAAATGCCCTCCAACCAACCGATCGTGCTCCTGCGTGAAGTGGGAGGCGACCGGTACCTCCCTATTTGGATCGGCCCTGGGGAAGCGACCGCGATCGCCTTCGCCCAGCAGGGCATGGCTCCGGCCAGGCCGCTGACCCATGATCTCTTCAAGGACGTGCTCGAGGCCGTCGGCCAGGAGCTCACCGAGGTCCGCATCACGGATCTCCGGGAAGGGGTCTTCTACGCGGAGCTGGTCTTCGCCAGCGGGGTCGAGGTGAGCGCGCGTCCGTCCGACGCCATAGCGCTCGCCCTGCGCACCGGCACGCCGATCTACGGCAGTGACGGAGTGCTCGACGACGCGGGCATCGCGATCCCTGACGAGCAGGAGGACGAGGTGGAGAAGTTCCGCGAGTTCCTCGACCAGATCTCGCCGGAGGACTTCGGTACCAACAGTCAGTGACCGTCCGGCGGGGGTCGGCGTCAGCGCATTCGACAAGCCTTTCCCGCAATCCAGTCACGGGAAACCACCCTCAGGGTGATTATCACTCGGCGTGCCGAGTGTGGCGATCGTTGACGCACCCCTGGTGACTGCCTACCTTCGAGGTGGCAGGTCTAGGACGGAGGTCGGCGTGAGAAGTAGCGGCGACGGTACGGCTGCGGGTGGGCCGTACCGGCAGCACGGTGGTGCGGCCGACCACTCCATCAGACAGCCGGTTCAGCCGGCTGTGGTGGCAGCGGACGGTGTGGCAGGAACAGGGGACATCGGCTACCGGGGGCCGACGGCGTGCGCGGCTGCGGGGATCACCTACCGGCAGCTCGACTACTGGGCGCGCACGGGCCTCGTGGAACCGAGCGTGCGTCCTGCGTACGGCTCGGGCACACAGCGTCTCTACAGCTTCCGGGACGTGGTCCTCCTCAAGATCGTCAAGCGGTTCCTGGACACGGGTGTCGCTCTGCAGAACATCCGCACGACAGTCCAGCACCTCAGGGCACGCGGGTTCACGGATCTCGAGCGGATGACCCTGATGAGTGACGGGGCGACGGTCTACGAGTGCTCCTCGCCCGACGAGGTCGTCTCCCTGCTCCAGGGCGGCCAGGGGGTGTTCGGCATCGCCGTCGGCGTCGTCTGGAGGGATGTCGACGCGGCGCTGTCCCAGCTCCACGGGGAGCGTGTCGACACCGGGGAGACCCTGATCGGCAACAACCCGGCCGACGAGCTGGCGCGGCGGCGTAATCGCGCGGGCTGAGTCACCTGGGCGGGACGGCGCGGCGGGTGTGCCGGGTGGGGCGGTTGTCAGTGGCGTAGGGCAGCATCGGTCCGTGTGAGAGCCGCGCCCACCATCCTGCATCTCGACATGGATGCCTTCTACGCCTCTGCGGAGCAGGCGGCGAAGCCCAGCCTGCGTGGCAAGCCCGTGGTGGTGGGCGGCCTCGGCATGCGCGGTGTGGTCGCCACCGCGTCGTACGAGGCACGGCGCCTCGGCGTGCATTCGGCGATGCCGATGGCCCAGGCGAGGCGGCTCGCGCCCAACGCGGCCTACCTCGTCCCGCGGTTCGCGCTCTACCGGTCGGTGAGCGAACAGGTCATGGAGCTGCTCGGGCGGCTGTCACCGCTCGTCGAGCCGCTCAGCCTGGACGAGGCGTTCGTCGACCTGGAGGCAGGCGGGGTCGCGGACGACTCGGTGTCCGCCCGTGCGGTCGGCGAGCAGCTCCGCACCGTGATCCGGGCCGTCACCGGGCTCAGTGGTTCGGTCGGCCTCGCCGGCTCCAAGATGCTCGCCAAGATCGCCTCCGAGGAGGCGAAACCGGACGGACTGCTGCTGATCGAGCCGGGCACCGAGCGCGAGCTCCTGGCCCCCATGTCCGTGCGCACCCTCCCGGGCGTGGGCCCCGCCACCGGCGACCACCTGCGACGAGCCGGTATGACCGTCGTGAGTCACCTGGCGGACGCGGGTGAGGCGGAGCTCGTGCGGCTGCTGGGCAGGGCCCATGGCATCGCACTCCACCGCATGGCGCTCGGCCACGACGACCGTCCCGTGGTCGCCGAGCGGGACGCCAAGTCCGTCTCGGTCGAGGACACCTTCGACGTGGACCTCCACGACCGGGTGCGCGTCAGGACGGAGGTGGAGCGGCTCGCGGCCCGTTGCGTGCGGCGGCTGCGTGGTGCGGGGCGCTCCGGACGCACCGTCGTCCTCAAGGTGCGCCGCTACGACTTCTCGACGCTCACCAGGTCCGAGACGCTGCGTGGGCCCACCGACGACCCCACGGTGGTCAGGGAGGCCGCTGCGCGGCTTCTGGAGGCCGTCGACACGACCGGCGGCGTACGGCTGCTCGGCGTCGGTGTCACGGGGCTGGCGGACTTCACGCAGGAGGACCTCTTCGCGCAGGCCGCCGAGGCGGAGCACGCCGCCGGGGAATCCGCGGCCGCCGACAGCTCCGCGGACGACCGGGACCCTGCCGCGGGGGAGACGGCGGGGGCGGATGGCCGGGAGGGCGAGGAGCAACCCGCCTCCCGGCGCTGGCCGGCCGGACACGACGTACGGCACGAGGTCCACGGGCACGGCTGGGTGCAGGGGAGCGGGGTCGGCCGGGTCACCGTGCGCTTCGAGGAACCGTGGTCACCGCCCGGCCGGGTACGCACGTTCCGCGTCGACGACCCCGAACTGCAGCCTGCCGACCCGCTGCCCCTGGTGCGTGACCAGGAGGACTACTCCTCCTGGCCCGCCAGCCTGCCGAAGTCCCTGTCGGGCCCCGGTTCGGCGGAGGGGGAGGAGTCCAGCCCGTAGTGGCGGTAGAGCTGCAGTTCCTGCTCGGGGGACAGATGGCGGCCCACGCCGAAGTCGGGGGCGTCCTTGATCAGGGTCCGGTCGAAGGGGATCAGGAGGGCGCCGTCGACGAACTCGCTCGGCTCGAGAGGGACGAACGCGTCCCTGGTGAAGAGGCCGGTGCGCACGGCGGCCCACTCGGGCACCCCGGTGGCGTCGTCGAGGTAGACCTCGTCCACCGTCCCGATCTTGGCACCTTGACGGTCGAAGGCCTTGCGGCCGATCAGGCTGCGCGGATCGATGTCGGTCTGCACGGTGCCTCCCACTGGTCACGACGGCATCAGGTGGTCGCGGCTGCTCCACAGGCTCTACGAAAGGCCACATCCGGGTCGTCGGCCACTCGAGACGGCCCGCGTCGACCCCGCTGGTAGGCTGGAACACGGCTGCTGACCCTGTGCGGGAGAGTCCTCCGGAGAGATCCGGGGGCGCCGAAGGAGCAACTCCTCCCCGGAATCTCTCAGGCCCCCGTACCGCACGGACGAGGTCACTCTGGAAAGCAGGGCGGAATCCGTACGGCACATGCCGCGACGGGCCCCGCCCTCACCGACGGTGAAAGCCGGTACGCCCCAAAGCGCGCCGGTGAAGCTCTCAGGTCGAGATGACAGAGGGGGAGGCCGTTCGGGCAGCCACGCCGTGGCGCCCCTCGCAGGTCGTGGCAGACCAGGAGGCCTCCATCATGACCCCCCGTCGCACTCCGCTCTCCCAGCTGGAGCAGGGCATTCCGTTCGAGCAGCGCCACATCGGGCCCGATGCCGGGGCCCAGGCGAAGATGCTCGCCCAGGTCGGCTACGGCTCCCTCGACGAGCTCACCGCCGCCGCGGTGCCCGACGTGATCAGGAGCGCCGAGGCCCTGAACCTCCCCGAGGCGCGTACCGAGGCCGAGGTCCTGGCCGAGCTGCGCAGCCTCGCCGACCGCAACCAGGTGCTCGCACCGATGATCGGTCTCGGCTACTACGGGACGTTCACCCCGCCGGTGATCCTGCGCAACGTCATGGAGAACCCCGCCTGGTACACGGCGTACACGCCGTACCAGCCGGAGATCTCCCAGGGCCGGCTCGAGGCACTGCTGAACTTCCAGACCATGGTTGCCGATCTCACCGGGCTGCCGACCTCGGGTGCCTCGCTCCTCGACGAGGGCACGGCCGCGGCCGAGGCCATGGCCCTGGCGCGACGGGTCGGCAAGGTGAAGGGCGGCGTCTTCCTGGTCGACGCCGACACCCTGCCGCAGACCGTCGCGGTGATCGAGACCCGGGCCGAGCCGACCGGTGTCGAGGTCGTCGTCGCCGACCTCTCCGAGGGCATCCCCACGGAGATCGCCGAGCGCGGCGTCTTCGGAGTGCTGCTCCAGTACCCGGGGGCCTCCGGTGCCGTACGCGACATCGAGCCCGTCATCGAGCAGGCGCACGAGCTGGGCGCGATCGTGTCCGTCGCCGCCGACCTGCTGGCCCTGACCCTGCTCACCTCCCCGGGCGAACTGGGCGCGGACATCGCCGTGGGCACCACGCAGCGATTCGGTGTTCCCATGGGCTTCGGCGGACCGCACGCCGGCTTCATGGCCGTACGCGAGAAGTTCGCCCGCAGCCTGCCCGGGCGCCTCGTCGGGGTGTCCGTCGACGCGGACGGCGACAAGGCCTACCGGCTGGCGCTGCAGACCCGTGAGCAGCACATCCGCCGTGAGAAGGCGACCAGCAACATCTGCACCGCGCAGGTGCTGCTCGCCGTCATGGCGGGCATGTACGCCGTCTACCACGGCCCCGACGGGCTCCGGACGATCGCCCGGCGTACCCACCGGTTCGCCGCCATCCTGGCCGAGGGACTGCGGGCCGCCGGGACCGAGGTCGTGCACGACGCGTACTTCGACACCCTGACCGTCCGCGCGCCCGGTGCGGCCGCGGGTGTGGTCGCCGCCGCGCGTGAGCGCGGGGTGAACCTGCGCCTGGTCGACGCCGACCACGTCTCCGTCGCGTGCGACGAGACCACCACCCGCACCCGGATCGCCGCCGTCTGGGCCGCCTTCGGAGCCGGTGGCGACATCGAGGCGCTCGACGGCGCGACCGCCGACGCGCTGCCCGAGGGACTGCTGCGCACCGACCCGGTCCTCACCCACCCGGTCTTCCACCAGCACCGCTCCGAGACGGCGATGCTGCGCTACCTGCGCAAGCTCGCCGACCGCGACTACGCGCTGGACCGCGGCATGATCCCCCTCGGCTCCTGCACCATGAAGCTCAACGCGACCGCCGAGATGGAAGCGATCACCTGGCCCGAGTTCGGCGCGCTGCACCCCTTCGCGCCGGCCGAGCAGGCGCAGGGCTTCCTCACCCTCATCAGGGAGCTGGAGGAGCGCCTCGCCGAGGTCACCGGTTACGACGCCGTCTCCATCCAGCCCAACGCCGGCTCGCAGGGCGAGTTCGCCGGACTGCTGGCCGTCCGCGCCTACCACCGGGCCAACGGGGATCACGGCCGCACCGTCTGCCTGATCCCGTCGTCCGCGCACGGCACCAACGCCGCGAGCGCCGTCATGGCGGGCATGAAGGTCGTCGTGGTGAAGACCGCCGACGACGGCGAGGTCGACATAGAGGATCTCCGGGCCAAGATCGCGAAGCACCGTGACGAGCTCGCCGTCCTCATGATCACCTACCCCTCCACGCACGGCGTCTTCGAGGAGCACGTCGCCGACATCTGCGGAGAGGTGCACGACGCCGGCGGCCAGGTGTACGTGGACGGCGCCAATCTCAACGCCCTGGTCGGTCTCGCCAAGCCGGGCCATTTCGGTGGCGACGTGTCCCACCTGAACCTGCACAAGACCTTCTGCATCCCGCACGGCGGCGGCGGCCCGGGCGTCGGTCCGGTCGGGGTGCGCGCGCACCTGGCGCCCTACCTCCCCAACCACCCCCTCCAGCCCGCGGCGGGTCCGGACACCGGCGTCGGCCCGATCTCGGCCGCCCCTTGGGGCTCCGCGGGGATCCTGCCGATCTCCTGGGCGTACGTACGTCTGATGGGTGGCGAGGGGCTGAAGCGTGCGACGCAGGTCGCCGTACTCGCGGCCAACTACATCGCCAAGCGTCTCGAACCGCACTTCCCGGTCCTGTACAACGGCCCGGCCGGTCTGGTCGCGCACGAGTGCATCATCGACCTGCGTCCGGTCTCCAAGGCGACCGGCGTCAGCATCGACGACATCGCCAAGCGGCTGATCGACTACGGCTTCCACTCGCCGACCATGTCGTTCCCGGTGGCGGGGACACTGATGATCGAGCCGACGGAGAGCGAGGACCTCGCCGAGCTCGACCGGTTCTGCGACACGATGATCGCCATCCGTGGCGAGATCGACAAGGTCGCCTCGGGGGAGTGGAGCGCGGACGACAACCCGCTGCGCAACGCTCCCCACACGGCCGCGGCGCTCGGCGGGGAGTGGACCCACTCCTACAGCCGTCAGGAAGCGGTCTTCCCGGCCGGTGTCACCCCGGCGGACAAGTACTGGCCGCCGGTGCGCAGGATCGACGGCGCTTTCGGTGACCGCAACCTCGTCTGCTCCTGCCCGCCCCTGGACGCGTACGACCAGTAGGGACGCGGACGGTCGGCAGTCACGCTGCATGTATCGGGGCCGGTGCGGAGAATCCTCCGGGCCGGCCCCCGGGTTCTGTCCGCCCGCGGTCAGGCGGCCTTCATCACCTGGCCGCCCCTCAGCGGGCGGTGCGGGGCGATGATCTGCCCGTCGGGGAGCAGCTCGCCGGTGTCCTCGAAGAGCAGGACGCCGTTGCACAGCAGGCTCCAGCCCTGTTCCGGGTGGTGAGCCATCAGACGGGCGGCTTCACGGTCGTTGGATTCAGCGGTCGGGCAGGGTGGCTGGTGCTGGCACATGGATGGGTTCTTTCGCTGCGTCGATTCGAGTGTCGTGCGGCTGGACGAGATCTTCATGGCCGCCCCCGTATCAAGTCGGTCCGGTCCCAGTGTTGCCCCACGGGCGTCTCTCCGCAGGGATTTCGCGACAGCTGATGTTCTCCTTCCATGACGCGTCACCCGGCCGGACGGTTCGACGCAACTGCACTGTCCGTTCGGATGGTTCGGGGTGACCTGTACGGACTAGTCCGGACGGGAACGGAAGCGCCCCCGCCGAGTGGATCGGCAGGGGCGCGTGGGTCACGAGCGGTCAGGCGGGCGATCCGAGGAGGCCGGGAAGCTCGGGGAGTTCAGGAAGCGGTGCCGGGGTGACCCGCAGGGTCATGACAGGGAGCAGGTCCGCGACCCGGTGCGGGCGGTAGGCCGTGATGCCCGGGGGAGCCGGTGCCAGTGGCACCAGCACATCGGACGGTGCGAGTGTGCCGGCCCCGGCGTCGTCCTCGACGTCGTGATGCAGCCACAGCGTGAACATGTACAGCTCGGGAACCGACAGCAGCCGCGGCTGGTAATGCGTCGCCGCCGACTCCGCCTGGCGTACGGCGAGTTCGGTCGAGACGATGTAAGGGCCCTCGAAGAAGTGCGAGAAGGTCCAGCCGTCGGCGGTGAGCATGGTGTCCGCGGCGGCGACGGCGCGCTCACCGCTGCGGATCAGGAAGCGCCAGCCGGCGAGCCGGGTGCGCGGTGCGGCCTCGTTCGGCACGATCCGGTCCAGCACGTGGACGGGCAGCGGGAGTTCGGGACTCAGCGATCCCTGGACGGATCGGAGAGCGGGCGTATGGGCCTCGCGGACTGCGGTGGGAGAACCGAGTGCCGCGAGAACGCTGCGCAGTGCGGGCGCTGGGGCCGGGGAAACATGCAGCGGCATGGTGGGTCGCCTCTCACTTCGGAGACACGGTGGTGCGTGGGCGGGTGCAGACGGCGCTGTCGGCGTGCGGGGCCAGAGGAAGGCCGGTGACGGGCGGCCGGGCCGGTGCGTCAACTCTCTGCCTCGTGCGCAGAGTTTATACGACAAATGTTCACACTATGTTTCGGCTACTCGTCCCGCGTATTGCCCACAAGGCGGATTCGAGTCTTTGAATTGCGTGGAATCTGTGGATTCTGACCGCTCCCGACCCCCGCCGCCAGGTACTTTACCGATGCGGCGGTAGGCTGAAACGCATCGGTGTTTCCGCTGTGCGACCCGACGCGGCAACTGCATATGCCCCATGCCTTCGGAATGTGCCTCCGGCTCCAGTCACCAGACTACTGGGTGCTCGTCGGCCGTGGGGGCGTTACGGATCATCTCGTCGGGGCATTATCGATCGTGATACGAGCGGCCTGTGCCGCGGGCCGCCCACTCGAGGAGGGACCCTTCGATGGGCGAGAAGGTCGTGGCGGGCGCGTTCGCCCCGTCCGATCGGCAGGCGTACCGCGAGAAGCTCACCCAGTGCCTGACCGGGCTGGAGAGGCTCCTGTCGGAGCGGAGGTTCGATCGCCCCAGGAATCTCATGGGGCTGGAGATCGAGCTGAATCTCGCGGGTTCGGACGGCATGCCGAGGATGCGGAATGCGGAGGTGCTCCAGCGCATCGCCAGCCGGGATTTCCAGACGGAGCTGGGGATGTTCAACCTGGAAGTGAATATTCTTCCCCACCGGCTGAGCGGCCGGGTATTCGATCAGCTGGCGGAGGAGCTGCGTACGGGCCTTGCATATGCCCATCGGAAGGCCGCGGAGGTGGACGCCGGGATCGTGATGATCGGCATCCTGCCGACCCTCGGGCGGGAGGACGTGGTATCGGCGAACCTGTCGGACGTCGATCGTTACACGCTCCTGAACGACCAAATGGCTGCTGCCCGCGGCGAGGAATTCGTCCTCGATATCGAAGGCGTCGAACGACTGGTTTCGACCTCCGCCTCGATCGCTCCCGAATCGGCCTGCACATCGGTCCAGTTGCACCTCCAGGTGACGCCCGACCGCTTCGCGGACGTCTGGAACGCCGCCCAAGCCGTCACCGCCGTGCAGATCGCCCTGGGGGCCAACTCGCCCTTCCTGTTCGGCAAGGAACTGTGGCGCGAGTCGAGGCCGCCGCTGTTCCAGCAGGCCACGGACGTACGACCGCCCGAGCTGCGGAATCAGGGGGTACGCCCCAGGACCTGGTTCGGGGAGCGCTGGATCGATTCGGCGTACGAGCTCTTCGAGGAGAACGTCCGCTACTACCCGCCGCTGCTGCCGATCTGTGACGAGGAGGATCCGCTGCGGGTCCTGGCCGAGGGCGGCGTACCGTCACTCGCCGAACTCGTCCTGCACAACGGCACGGTCTACCGGTGGAACCGGCCGGTGTACGGGGTGGCCGACGGCGTGCCCC
The DNA here is from genome assembly GCF_030719215.1 of Streptomyces sp. Alt3. Lineage (NCBI taxonomy): Bacteria > Bacillati > Actinomycetota > Actinomycetes > Kitasatosporales > Streptomycetaceae > Streptomyces > Streptomyces glycanivorans. The sequence goes on from NZ_CP120983.1 coordinate 7,212,439, forward strand.
ATCTGAGGGTCGAGAACCGGGTCCTGCCCGCCGGCCCCACCGTCGTCGACGTGATCGCCAACTCCGCCTTCTACTACGGGCTGGTGCGCGCGCTCGCCGACGAGTCCCGGCCCGTGTGGTCGAAACTGCCATTCGAGGCGGCGGCCGAGAACTTCGACGCCGCGTGCCGCCACGGGATCGACGCCGAGCTGCTCTGGCCGCGCCCCGGCCGCTCCGGCGGGGTGGCGAAGGTCCCGGCGGTGAAGCTCGTGCGGGACGAACTGTTGCCGCTGGCGGCCGCCGGGCTCGACGCCTGGAACATCGAACCCGCCGACCGCGACCGCTACCTCGGCGTCATCGAGGAGCGCTGCAGGCTCGGCGTGAACGGTGCCTCGTGGCAGGTCGACACCTACCACCGGGCCCTGAAGGCAGGTCTCGAACGGGAAGGTGCGCTGGCGGCCACCACCCGGCGCTACGGCGAGCTGATGCAGATCGGTGAGCCGGTGCACACCTGGCCCGTCGGGTTCCCCGCCCCCTGAGGAGGAGCCCGCCCGGTGTCCCGCCTCCCCCTTCCCGTCGGGCAAGCTATGACGACGCACGGCTGACGGCAGCTGTACAGGTGGAGGCGGGGCGCGTGGCTGAATCCATTCCTCACGAGGGGGTGTCCCGGCGGATCCTGCGGTCGGAGACGCTGCTCGTACTGGCTCTCTCGCTCGGGGCCAGTGGGGTGTCCGCCCTGATCAGCTTCATCGGCTCGCTGACGAAACCCGGGGGGCTCAAGGACCAGGCGGCGACCCTGAACGGGTCCTACGCACCCGGGCGGCCCTGGCTGGACCTGGCCTGGCAGCTGTTCGGCATCGCCTCGGCGCTGGTGCCGGTCGCACTCGTCGCCCATCTGCTCCTCCGCGAGGGCGCGGGTCTGCGGACCCTCGGTCTCGACCGCACCAGGCCCGGGCCGGACCTGGGCCGGGGAACCCTGATCGCGGCGGGGATCGGCAGCGCCGGGCTGGCGTTCTACCTGGTGGTACGTGCCGCCGGGTTCAACCTGACGGTGGTGCCGGAGTCGCTGCCCGACGTGTGGTGGAAGTTCCCCGTACTCATCCTCTCCGCGGTGCAGAACTCGCTCGTGGAGGAGGTCATCGTCGTCGGCTATCTGCTGCGACGGCTGGGGCAGCTGGGATGGACGCCGATGGCCGCCCTGGTGGCGAGCTCCGTGCTGCGTGGCTCCTACCACCTGTACCAGGGGATCGGCGGCTTCATCGGGAACATGGTCATGGGCGTGGTCTTCGTCCTGCTGTACCGGCGCTGGGGGCGGGTCGGGCCGCTGGTCGTCGCCCACGCCCTGCTCGACATCGGGGCGTTCGTCGGATATGCGCTTCTGGCGGGGAAGGTGGACTGGCTGCCCACCCCGTGAGCGGGCGGCCCTGTCCCGTGTCTCACAGCCCGGTGAGCAGTTCCCCGTCGATCACCGTGACGGCGCTTCCGGTCAGCAGGGTGCGTTCCCCGCGCAGCGAGGTGCGGACCAGCCCCGAGCGGGCGGACGCCTGGAGCCCCACGAGGTCGTGGCGGCCGAACCGGGCCGCCCAGAACGGTGCCAGGGCGGTGTGGGCGCTTCCGGTCACCGGGTCCTCGTCGATGCCGACCGCGGGGAAGAAGCCGCGCGAGACGAAGTCGTAGGCGCTCGTGGGGTCCGCGGCCGGCGCCGTGGCGATGACGCCCCGCCGGGAGCAGCCGGCGAGCGCGCGGAAGTCCGGCCGCAGTGCTCGTACGGCCGCTTCGTCGGGCAGTTCCACGAGCAGGTCGCCGACGTGCTCGCCCGTGTCGTGGAGGGAGAGCGGCGTGGCGCCGAGTGCGGCGGCCAGCCCCGGCGGGGCGGACACGGGTGTCAGCGGCGCGGTGGGGAAGTCCAGCGTCAGGGTGCCGTCGTCATGGGCGGTGGTGCGCAGGACTCCGGAGCGGGTGGCGTGGCGGACCGTGCCGCTCGCCACCCCGGTGGTGTGCAGGACATGCGCGGCGGCGAGCGTCGCGTGCCCGCAGAGATCGACCTCGGTGGTCGGGGTGAACCAGCGCAGCGCCCAGTCGGCGTCGCCGCCCTCCGGCAGCGGAAGGGCGAACGCGGTCTCGGAGAGGTTGACCTCGGAGGCGACCCGCTGGAGGCGGTCGTCCTCGGGGAACACGCCGGGATCCAGGATCACGACTCCTGCGGGGTTGCCGGCGAACGGGCGGTCGGTGAACGCGTCGACGATCCGGATCTTCATGGGGTCGACGGTAGGCGGCCCGCCCAGGGCGGTCCAAGGCCAATTCGGGATACGCGGCCCCGGCGCGGTCCGGTCCACCTGGAGGCGACTGTGCTCACGGCTGCGCGGTTCTGCGGGCCAGGAAGGTGGCGATCCGCCTCTTCGTCCCTTCGCCGGGTTCCTCCAGCAGACGGGCGCTGATCTCGAGTCCGGCCCCGCCCAGGAGAGCGGCTATCCGGTCCGGCGGTACCAGGTGGGACTCGTACGACACCGGGTGGCCTCCGTATGCCTGCGTCGGACGCAGGACCTCGTCCTCCCCCACGTGGCCGGCCAGCATCAGGTGGCCGCCCGGTGCGAGCACGCGGTGGAACTCGGCGTACACGACGGGAAGCGCCTCGGGAGGCGTGTGGTGGGTCGAGTAGTAGGCCAGGACGCCACCCAGCGCACCGTCCCGGACGGGCGTCGCCGTCATCGACCCCACGGTGAAGTCCAGGTCCGGACGGGCCCGGCCTGCCAGCTCGATCATCTTCGGGGACAGGTCGATGCCGAGGACGGACAGCCCCAGTTCCGCCAGATGCGCCGTGATCTTGCCGGGGCCGCACCCGAGGTCTCCGACAGGGCCGAGCCCGGCTGTCCGCACGAGCTCGGCGAAGGCGGCCAGCATCCCGCGTGACAACGGGTCGAGTTCCGCCGGGGACTTGACGCGTTCGGCGTATGCGGCGGCGACGGTGTCGTAGGACTCGCGGACGGCGGTGAGGTAGCGGGGCTCGGTCATGCGGTGACCTTAGAAGACCGTGCTGACAGCCCGGAGGCGGGCGGGCGGGCCTTCCGCCGCCGAATCGCCCGACGGGAGCCGGAAACGGGAGGCCTGACCCAGGGGCCTTGTCATGCGATAGCTTCCGATATATCGTTGAGGGATCGCGACAGTTCGATGAAGAGTCGCGGAGTCATAACGACGAGAGGAGCGCGTCATGCGTTCACATGGAAACGACCACGGATGCGGACCCGGGCGCCGAGGCGCCGGCAGGGGAGACTCCGAAGGCGGCCGCGCCGCGTTCGGACCGTTCGGACCGCCCTTCGGCGGCGGCCCCTTCGGTGGTGGGCCCTTCGGCGGCGGGCGCGGCCGGGGAGGCGGCCGGGGAAGGGCGAGGCGCGGTGACGTACGCGCGTCGATCCTCGCCCTGCTCACGGACCGCTCGATGCACGGATACGAGATGATCCAGGAGATCGGCGAGCGCAGTGGCGGGGCCTGGAAGCCCAGCCCCGGCTCGGTGTACCCCACCCTCCAGCTGCTGGAGGACGAGGGCCTGATCGTCAGCGCCAGCGAGGGCGGCAAGAAGTTGTTCACCCTCACCGACCTGGGACGCGGCGAGGCCGAGTCCGGCCCCGACGCCCCCTGGGAGGAGGCGGGGCGCGGCGTCGACTGGGAGGGCGTGAACGAGATCCGGCAGGCCGGTTTCGGCCTGATGGAGGCGTTCGGCCAGGTCTGGAAGACCGGCTCGGCCGATCAGCGGCAGAAGGCGCTCACGGTGATCAACGACGCCCGGAAGAAGCTGTACCTGATCCTCGCCGACGAGGACTGAGCCGTGCGGCACGCGCACGCGGAGAAGGGCCCCCTCGTGGGGCCCTTCTTCTGTCTGTCTCCGCACGGATCCTGCCGGCCTCAGGGCACTGCGACCACTGCCCTGCACCCCGCCACGGCGTGATCTCATCCGCAAGGATGACGGAGCCACCTGCGGCCCCCGACTTCTGCGGGATGACGGATGGGCCGCGCCGGGGATGTTTCCGCTCCCCGGGACTGATGGGGTGGAGAGGTGCACATCCGGACATCAGGGATCCCCGAGCAAGCCCCGCCGAACCACCCGTGGGCCGGTGCCGGGCTGAGTTCCGCGACGACCGTCGTGGTGACCGGCGCGCGCAGGCGGGCGGTGCGCGACGGTGACCGTCACGTCGACACTGCACATCTCCTGCACTCCCTGGTGGAGTCCGACCCCGTGGTCCGGGAGGCCTTCGCCGGCGGCCCGCAGCTGGCCAAGGTGCTCGGATACCTCGTGCAACGCAGCATCGGATACGGCCTCCGCTGGCAGGGGACGCAGGAGGATTCGGGGGGCTTCCCGGCCGTACCGGAACCCGCGGGTGAGGGGTGGTCGCCCTCGGCGTCGGCGGCGATGGACCGTGCCGCCCGCAGCGCGCTCCGGCGCGGGGAACTCCATGCCGACGGCCTCGATCTGCTGGCTGCGCTGGTCGCGGACCCGCGCTGCCGCGCGGTCGAGGTGCTGGACCGGGCCGGGGTCGCCGTGGAGCCGTTGAGTGTCCGTGCGGCGGACCTCCGGGCGGAGCGGGACCTGCAGGGGTGATCATGGACACGCGGGGGACAGGTGTGACGGGGGTGACGCTGCTGACGCCTGCTGCCATGATGTGCCGATGCACGCGTCTCAGAAGAGAAGTGCCGGTCTGGGCCTGGCCCTTGCCTCGGCCTTCGCGTTCGGTGGTTCAGGGGTTGCGGCCAAGCCGCTGATCGAGGCGGGCCTGGACCCGTTGCACGTGGTCTGGCTCCGGGTGACCGGCGCCGCACTGGTCATGCTGCCGGTGGCCTGGCGGCACCGGAATCTCCTGCGGGAGCGGCCCGTACTGCTGGCCGGTTTCGGGTTGTTCGCCGTGGCAGGCGTCCAGGCCTTCTACTTCGCCTCGATCTCGCGCATCCCGGTCGGCGTCGCTCTCCTCGTCGAATACCTGGCGCCCGCTCTGGTCCTCGGCTGGGTCCGCTTCGTGCAGCGGCGCCCCGTCACCCGCGCCGCCGCCGCCGGGGTGGTGCTGGCGGTCGGCGGGCTCGCCTGCGTCGTCGAGGTGTGGGCCGGACTGAGCTTCGACGCGGTCGGGCTGCTGCTCGCGCTCGGCGCGGCGTGCTGCCAGGTGGGTTACTTCGTCCTGTCCGACCAGGGAGCCGGACACGGGGACACCGCGGACTCCCAGCCTCCGCACCCCCTGGGCGTGATCGCGTACGGGCTGCTGGCCGGCGCGGCCGTGCTCACGGTGGTGGCCGGCCCCTGGGCCATGGAGTGGGCGGTCCTCGGCGGGAGCGCGGAGATGAACGGGCACGACGTGCCAGCCTGGCTGCTGCTCTGCTGGATCGTGCTGCTCGCGACCGTGCTGGCCTACGCGACCGGTGTGGTGTCGGTGCGCCTGCTCTCGCCACAGGTCGCCGGTGTCGTCGCCTGCCTCGAGGCGGTCGTCGCCACCGTGCTCGCCTGGGTGCTCCTGGGCGAGCACCTCTCCCTGCCACAGCTGGTGGGAGGCGGTGTGGTGCTGATCGGCGCCTTCATCGCGCAGTCGTCCGCGCCCAAGCCTCCGTCGGGACCGGTGGTATCGGGGCCGGGGGTGACGGCGGCCGGGGCGACGGAGGCGCAGGAACCGGCCGGTGCGGGGGCCGAGCTGTCCCGGCCGCCGGCCTCGCCGTAGGGCCCCGGGCCCCGCGCGCTCAGGAGGACGCGGGCGCTCCGTCGCCGTCACCCTGGAGCGCGGTGAGGTAGTCCGGCACCAGGACGGCGGGGTCCAGGTCGTCGGACGGCAGCGGGGTCCCGTAACTCCGGGCCACCGGGATCACGCCCGCCCAGTGGGGGAGCGCGAGGTCCTCCGGCTCGTCGTTCGGGCCGCCTGTACGGATCTTGGCGGAGACCTCGTCGAGGTCGAGGCGGATCACCGCGGTCGCTGCCAGCTCCTTCGTGTCCGCCGGGCGCGAGTCCCTCGACCTGCCCGGGACCACCTGGTCGACGATGGCGTCGAGTGCGACGCGCCGCTCCTGCGGGTCGGTCACCGTCCGGGCGATGCCGTGGACCACGACGGAGCGGTAGTTCATCGAGTGGTGGAAGGCGGAACGGGCCAGCACCAGGCCGTCCACATGTGTCACGGTCAGGCAGACGGCGAGGCCCGGATCCGCCGCACCGGTCGCGCGCAGCGGGCGCGATCCGGTCGAGCCGTGGACGTACAACCGGTCGTCGATCCGGCCGAACAGGGTGGGCAGCACGACCGGTGCGCCCTCACGGACGAAGCCGAGATGGCACAGGTAGGCCGCGTCGAGTATCGAGTGCACCGTCTCCTTGTCGTACGAGGCGCGCTGTTTGGCGCGGCTGGGGACCGTGCGCTCCGTCGGCTCGTAGGCGGCAGTCCCGGGGAGGCCGGTGCTGTCGGGCGTGGCGGTGTCCGGCATTGCGTTCTCCATTGCACTAGTGCATAATCTTGTTTGTGCTAGGAGAGTATCGGATCAGTGGGCGGCGCGCATCGGAGATTGCCGCGAGTGTGGAGCGCGGGGTCGCCTCGGGTGACCTCGCTCCCGGTCATGTCCTGCCGCCCATGAGGGAGTTGGCGACGCGGCTCGGTGTCAATCCCAATACGGTGGCCGCCGCCTACCGGTCCCTCCGTGAGCGCGGGGTGATCGAGACCGCCGGGCGCCGGGGCAGCCGGGTGCGGCCGCGCCCCGCGAGCACGGCACGCGGCTCGCTCCGGGTGGAGGCGCCTCCGGGCGTGCGTGACCTGGGTGACGGCAATCCCGACCCCGCCCTGCTGCCCGGGCTCGGCGAGGCGCTGGCGGTGGCCGCGACGGCGTACGGCCGGGAGCCGCAGCTCTACGGCGACGCGGCGGTGACACCCCGGTTCGCGGAGATCGCGCGGGCCGGGCTGGATGCCGACGGTGTGCCCGGCGGGCCGGTCGCCGTCGCGTCCGGGTCCCTCGACGCGATCGAGCGGGTGCTCGCCGCGCACCTCAGGCCGGGTGACGCGGTGGCTGTCGAGGATCCGGGATGGGGAGCCCTGCTGGACCTCGTCCCCGCCCTCGGTATGCGTGTCGTGCCGGTTGCACTGGACGAGGAGGGCCCACTGCCCGGAGAGGTGGAGCGAGCCCTGCGGGCGGGGGCCGGGGCCCTGGTGGTCACCGACCGGGCACAGAATCCGACCGGTGCGACGGTGACGGGCCGGCGGGCCGAGGAACTGCGGTCCGTCCTCGCGGAGCATCCCGGGGTGCTGCTGATCGAGGACGACCACGGCCACGCCATCGTCGACCTGCCGGTGCATCCCCTCGCGGGGGTGACGGAGCGCTGGGCCTTCGTGCGGTCCGTCTCCAAGGCGTACGGCCCCGATCTGCGGCTCGCCCTGCTCACCGGCGACGAGCTGACAGTGGACCGGGTGACGGGGCGTCAGCGTCTCGGGCCCGGCTGGGTGAGCGGACTGCTGCAGCGGACCGTCGCGCACCTGTGGGCGACGGGGGCCGTCGACACGCCGGCCGTGGCCCGCTCCTACGGGGAGCGCAGGGACGCGCTCGTCCGGGCGCTGGGGGAGCGGGGCATCGAGGCGTACGGGCGGACGGGGATGAACGTATGGGTGCCCGTAGGCGACGAGACCGGGGCGGTCGCAAGACTGCTGCACGCCGGCTGGGCGGTGGCCCCGGGAGCGCGTTTCCGGATCGCCTCGCCGCCGGGGGTGCGGCTGACGGTCTCGACACTGTCCGCAGCGGACATCGAGCCCCTGGCCGACGCGGTGGCGGCGGCCGCACCGCCCGCCCGCCCGGTCAGCTACGGCTGACCGGCCCGGCGTCGACGGTGCGGCGGGAGGTGCCCCGGCCGGCAGGTCCGGCACCGGCGACGCGACGGGAGACGCCGGCGGAGCCGCGGCTCCCGCTCTGCGTGAGAGCGGCGCCCGCGAGGACGATCAGGGCTCCGACCGGCGTGTTCCAGTTCAACCGCTCCCCGAGCAGCGTCACTCCGGCCGCCGTGGCGATCACCGGGATGAAGTAGGTGACCATCTGTGCCGTCGTGGGGCCGACTTCCTCGACGAGACCGTACTGCAGGAGGACGGCGAGCCCGGTGCCGAGCGCTCCCAGAGCGATGACGGCGAGCGTGGGCAGCAGCGGGGCGTGCGTGGGCATGTCCGTGAACATCGGTACGACGAGGGCGAGTTGCACTGTCCCAAGGAAGAGCTGGCTACCGGTCAGCGAGAGCGTCGACGAGCCCGTGCCGGCCAGGGTGCGACGGACGTAGATCCAGCCGACCGGGTAGCTGAGCGACGCGAGCAGGGCCATCGCCGTGCCGGTCACGTCCAGCCCCGAGAACCCCTGCCAGGCGCCCAGCACCGTCAGTACGCCGATGAACCCGAGGCCGAGCCCCGCGACGCGACGGCGGGTCGGCCGGTCCTCGGAGAGTGCGACCACCGAGAGCGCCATGCCCCACAGGGGTGAGGTCGCGTTGCAGATGCCGGCGAGTGTGGACGGGATGGTCAGTTCGGCGTACGCGAAGAGCGAGAACGGCAACGCGTTGAGGAAGAACGCCGCGACGAAGAGGTGGCCCCAGATCCTGCCCGTGCGCGGCAGCCGCTCGCGGCGCACCACCATGGCGACCGCGAGGACCACCGTTCCGGCCAGCAGCCTGCCGAAGGTCACCTGGAACGGGGCGTACCCGTCGGTGCCGACCTTGATCAGCAGGAAACTGAACCCCCAGATCAGCGACAGTGCCGTGAAGCGGATACGCCAGTCCAGGGCCGGCCGTCGCACAGGTGGTCCGGGTGGGGGCGTGTCGGAGGAAGGCGCGGATCCTGGTCCGGCTGCAGCGCTCATGCGTCAACCATGGCGAGTGGAACAGCTTAGAACAAGCGAGATTTTCTTGGTCGATTGTCGTAGCATCGCTTACATGTTGAATCTGGAGCGCCTACGGACACTGGATGCCCTCGCCCGGCACGGCTCGGTGGGCGGGGCGGCCGACGGCCTCCATGTCACCACCTCCGCGGTGTCCCAGCAGATGGCCAAACTGGAACGCGAGGTCGGGCAGCAACTGCTGGCCAAGAACGGGCGGGGTATCCGTCTCACCGATGCCGGCAGGCTGCTCGCGGACCACGCGGCGAAGATCCTCTCGCAGGTGGAGATCGCGCAGTCCGACATCGAGGCCCAGCGCGGTCAGGTGGTGGGTGAGGTCCGGCTCTCGGCGTTCCCGACGGCGGCGCGGGGCCTGTTCCCGGCGGCTCTCGCCAGGCTGCGCGCCGAGCACCCCGATCTCAGGCTCCGTACGACCGAGCTGGAGCCGGAGAGTGGGATCCGCGCGGTGCTCCGGGGCGACGTGGACCTCGCCGTGGTGCTCGACTGGAGCAACAAGCGCCTGCCGGTCCCCGGAGGCCTGGCCAAGGCCGAGCTCCTGGACGACGCACCGGACATCGCCATGCCGGCGGATCATCCGCTCGCGGGCCGGACCGAGGTGGACATGGAGGACTTCGCCGACGACGACTGGGTGTCCTGGCCGGAGGGTGAATTCTGCTACGACTGGCTGATGTTCACCCTGCGCTCCAAGGGGATCGAGCCTCGGATCGCACATCTGGCCGGCGAACATCACACCCAACTCGCTCTGATCGCAGCGGGGTTCGGAGTCTGTGTGGCGCCCAGGCTGGGGCGGGGGCCGGTGCCGGACGGGGTGCGTCTGGTGCCCGTCCGGCAGCCGATGCGGCGTCATGTCCACGCGGTGTGGCGCGCCGACGCGGACCGACGGCCGTCGATCAGGGCCGCGGTCGGGGCCCTGCGCTCCGCGGGCCGGGCTCTCCACGCGCCGGTTTCCTGAGGGACCCGGGCCGTGGCCGCCCGAGAAATACCTGGGTCCTCGGCAGGGCCCCACCCCCGGGACACGCTCAGACCGGGCCTGACAGCTTCGTGAAGTCCCAGGACCTGACCGCCTGCGGCGTGAGCCGGATCCAGGCGTGCCGTTCGTCGTGCGGCAGGGAGTCCAGGCCGAAGTACTTGGCCGCGAAGAGCTTCTCCGGGGCGGCCAGCTCGGCGCAGTCCCGGCCCGTGCGGGGGACCTCGCCGACGAAGGAGACCTCGCCGCACAGCTCGACCCCACGCAGCTCGCCGTACTCCACCCCGTCGTCCACCACCACGGCGGCCTTCGGGGTGTGGCGGAGCTGCGACCAGCGCAGACTCCTGACGAGCGAGTAGAGCCAGAGGGAGCTGCCGTCCCACACGAACCACAGGGCCGCCACGTGCGGCATGCCCTCGGGCGAGACGGTGGCGACCCGGCAGGTGCGCTGTTCGGTGAGGTAGGCGTCCCGCTCCGCGTCGGTCATCATGATCCGACGGCCACGGCGCTGGGCAGCGTTCACAGGACGCCCTTCCCTTGAGGATCCGGTCGGTTCCGGAAGCATGGGGCCTCGGTCGTGATCACGCAATGCTCCCGCCGTACCGCCCTCTCACGCCAGGGTGATGGAGCCTCCCTCGACCCGGATCTGCTTCTCCGGCAGCGGCCGGGTCGCCGGGCCGCCCGTCACCTCGCCGGTCGCCGCGTCGAACGTGCTGTTGTGGCACGGGCAGGTGATGACACCGTCGGCGATCCCCTTCACCGCACAGCCCTGGTGGGTGCACTTCGACGAGAATGCCTTGAACTCACCGGCCTTCGGCTGTGTCACCACCACCTCCTGGTCGGCGAAGACCACTCCTCCGCCCTCCGGGATGTCGGCGGTCGCGGTGAGCGGCGCACCGGCGTTCGCGCTGCCGCCGCCCTCCCCTGCCGGTTCGACCGTGTCCGAGCCGCCTGAGTCCTTCGACCCGCTTCCGCACGCGGTGAGGGCGGCGGCCAGTCCCGCGGCTCCCACGGTCACGACGGTGCGCCGCCCGAGGCGGACCTGGCTCTCCTGTGATGCGCTCATGCCGGCATTCCCTTCATCGACAAGACGTCAGTTGGAAGGACTTCATCAGTGCATACGGACCCGCGTGGCCGTCTGTTCAGTCGCCCGCACGGAAGGACTCGCCCCGACAGGCTCCTCCATCTCTTCGCTGTCGGCCCGGCTCCGGCCGCCCGAGGCCCCGGCCTCAGCCGTGGAGGCCCCGGCCTCAGCCGTGGAGGCGGACCGGCAGGGTTCGCACGCTGTTGCCCACGAAGGAGGCGTGGCGCGGCAGTTCCGGGTCCGGAACGGCGAGGTCGAGGTCGGGGAAGCGGGTGAACAACTCCCGGAGTGCCGCCGTGCTCTCCATCCGGGCCAGTGGGGCGCCCAGGCAGTAGTGCGCGCCGTGGCCGAGGGAGAGGTGACGGGTCTCGCCCGTGCGGGTGATGTCGAAGCGGCCGGCGTCGGGACCGTGGGCCTTCTCGTCGCGCCCCGCCGCCGAGTAACCGGCGAGCACCGGGGTCCCCTTGGGGATCACCGTGCCCTCCAGCGTCAGGTCACGGGTCGGATAGCGGAACGGGAAGTAGCTGACCGGGCTGTCCCAGCGCAGCGTCTCCTCCACCACGTCCGCCCAGCTCGCCCTGCCCGACAGGACGAGGTCGAGCTGATCGCGGTGGGTGCACAGGGCGCGTACGGCGTTCGTGATCAGGTTGAGTGTCGTCTCGTGCCCGGCGATGATCGTGAGCATCAGTGTGCCGATCAGCTCATGGGGGCCGAGCCGGTCTCCGTCGTCCTCGCGGGCCGCGATCAGCGCGCTGATCAGATCGCCCCCCGGGTCCTTCGTCCGGGCCGCGGCGACCGTGCTCAGCACCTCCACCATCTCCCTGTTGGCCGCCATCGACTCCGCGGGACCGATGTCCGTGGCGACGATGCGGTTGGACAGGTCGTGCAGCCGGTCGTGATGTGCGGCGTCCACCCCCAGCAGTTCACAGATGACGCCCATGGGCAGGGGCAGCGCGAAGTGCGTACGCAGGTCGGCGACACCGCCCCCGGCAGTGGCGGCACGGTCGAGCCCGTCCAGCAGGGATGCGGTCAACGCCTCGACCCGCGGCCGTAGTTCCTCCACCCGCCGCGCGGTGAACGCCTTGCTCACCAGGGCCCGCAGCCGCCGGTGGTCCGCCCCGTCGGCGGTGGTCATGCCCTGCACCGTCGCGAACGTCCTCAACGGCCAGCCGTCCGGGATCGAGCCCGACCGGAGCGCTGTGAAGTGCTGCGCGTCCTTGGCCACATCGGGGTGCGCCAGGAACTCCTTGAGGGCGGTGTGCCCGAGGACCGCCATGCCCTCCACCTCGCCCGGCAGCACCACGGCGGTGACCGCGCCCCGGGACAGCAGACTCGCGTTCGCCGCGTGCGGGCAGCCGCCGGCGGGGTCCATGCGGTGCGGGCGGCCGGGCTCGGGGTTCTCCGGTGACGTGTTCATCTGGGCTCCAGGACGAGGGGCGAGCAGGCGCACCCCATCGGCCGGGCGGTGGAGGTCACCGGAGGACGAAGCCCGGGGAACGCAGCGAACTCACCTGCTGGGCAGGGGACATGGGCAGCGTAGAGCACTTGGCGCCGCGTGGCCGGGAGCCCGGTCGACCCCGGCCCGGCCGACATGACGGAAGGCGGGCCCAAGGGCACCCCGCGATGCAAGGCCGGCCCAAGGGGCACCCCACGAGGCAAGGCGGGCCCTGCGCACCCACGACGGAAGGCGGGCCCGGGGGAAAAACCCCGGGCCCGCCTTCGTCCCCCGTCGTACGGCTGTCCGTACGTGGCGTCAGATGTTGACGCCGAAGTCGGCGGCGATGCCCGCCAGACCTGAGGCGTAACCCTGGCCCACCGCGCGGAACTTCCACTCGCTGCCGTGACGGTAGAGCTCGCCGAAGACCATCGCGGTCTCGGTCGAGGCGTCCTCGCTCAGGTCGTAGCGGGCCAGTTCGACGTTGTCGGAGCGGTTGATCACCCGGATGAAGGCGTTGCGGACCTGGCCGAAGCTCTGGCCGCGCGCCGTCGCGTCATGGATGGAGACCGGGAAGACGATCTTCGAGACCTCGGCGGGCACCGTCGACAGGTCCACGTTGATGGACTCGTCGTCGCCCTCGCCCTCGCCGGTGAGGTTGTCGCCGGTGTGCTGGACCGAGCCGTCGGGGCTGTTGAGGTTGTTGTAGAAGACGAAGTGCCGGTCGGAGACCACCTTGCCGGCCTCGGTGCACAGCAGGGCGCTGGCGTCGAGGTCGTGATCGGCACCGGTGGTGGTCCGCACGTCCCAGCCGAGTCCGACCGTCACGGCGGTGAGGCCGGGGGCCTCCTTGCTGAGCGACACGTTTCCGCCCTTGGACAGGCTGACTCCCACGAGTGTTCCTCCATTGCTCTGGTTGGCGTCGTCATCCGGTCCAACGCCGGAGCGACGCTTATGGTTCCATGGTTGCGCAAGTTTGTAACTATGGATGTCGCTGCGGAACCTCCGACGGTACGCGGAGCGCGGCGGCCCGGAAGGCGGTGGCGTGTTCTCCGATGTGGGTGTGCTGGAACTGGCCACGCTCGTGGTCCTCGCCCTCGTCCTCTACGGACCGGACAAGCTGCCCGAAGCGATCAGGACCGTCTCCGCGGTCATCCGGAAATTCCGGGAGTTCTCCGAGAGCGCGAAGCGGGATGTCCGTGACGGCCTGGGACCGGAGTTCGAGGACTTCGAGTTCGAGGACCTGAACCCGCGGACGTTCGTGCGCAAGCACGTCCTGGACGGTGACGGCATGGGGCTGGAAGGGATCCGCAACGCCCTGGATCCCCGTCCGGAGCTGAAGGAGGCCCTGGATTCCGTGCGTGACATGGCCGATGCCGGGGCCGCCCGGGAATCCCCGGCCGGCCCCCACGAGGGCCCCGTCTCCCTGCGTAAGGGGGTGGGCGGTCCCGCGGCCGAGCGCCCGCCGGTCGACCCCGACGCCACCTGACCTGATCCGTGCGGTGGTGGAACGGGGCCGCCCTCCTTCGCCCCGGGCGGCTCAGCCGACGTTCACGCCGTAGTCGGTGGCGATGCCGCTCAGTCCCGAGGCGTAGCCCTGGCCGATGGCGCGGAACTTCCACTCGCCGGCCCTGCGGTACAGGGCTCCGAAGACCATCGCGGTCTCTCCGGCGGCGTCGTGGGAGAGCTCGTACCGGCACATCTCCCGGCCGGTGAGGTTGTCCACGACCCGGATGAAGGCGTCGTCGACCTGGCCGAAGTTCTGGCCCCGTGTCCCGGCCGCGTGGATGGACACGGCGAACACGACCTGCCCCGTCCCCTCTCCCAGGCGGTCGAGGTCGATGAGGATCTGTTCGTCGTCGCCCTCGCCCTCACCGGTGAGGTTGTCCCCGGTGTGCCGGACCGCGCCGTCAGGGCTGGCGAGGTTGTTGTAGAAGACGAAGTGCGCGTCGGAGACGGCCTTCATGTCCGGCCCGCAGATGACCGCGGACGCGTCCAGGTCGAAGTCCGTACCGCCGGTCGGCCGCGCGTCCCAGCCCAGGCCGACGGTGACGTCGGCGAGAGGGGTGCCGTCCTGGTTGAGGACGACGTTCTGGCCCTTGGTGAGGCTGACGCCCATGTGTGCTGCCGCTCCTGGCTCGAGAAGGTGCCGGAAACCCCGGTTCGGGCTTTCCCGCGTGACGGATTTCACGATAGTTCAGAAGATGCGCAACTATTAAAGTGTTGTGCATGAATGGAGACGGTACGACGTTGTGGGAAGTCGCTGTGCTCGACGGAGGGCCCGCCGACGGGCTGCGGGTGAGGGTCGCCGACCGGCCCGGGGTGGTCCAGGTGACCTGCCCCTGCGAGCTGGACGCGCCGTCGTCGGGGGTGCGGGTCGACGCGCTGTACGTCTACCGGCGCGAGCCGCGGGCGCGGGGCGGGTCGCTGCGCTACGGCTTCGACGCGGCCAGTCCCTGATGCGCCCGCGGGTGCGTTCGTTCAGTGGGTCCGGGCGCTGCCCTCCGGGCCGGACGGCCGGGCCGGAGGAGTGTCGCCGGGTGCGGGCTGTGCGGTCCTGGGGGTGAGCGGTTCGGTGTCGGTGGCCGTGTCGGGTGCCGCGCCGTCCTCCTTCATGGCCTTCGTCTCGCTCTTGAGGATCCGCAGCGACTGCCCCAGTGCGCGCGCGGAGTCCGGCAGCTTCTTCGACCCGAACAGCATGATGACCACGATCGCCAGGATCAGCAGGTGCCAGGGTTCCAGTCCGTTGCGGAGCATGTCCACCCCGTCCTTTCTCTCGACGGTGCCGGTGTGCGCACCCGGTGGTGCGTCGCACGCTTCAAAGGTTGCTAGATTGCGCAACTGTACAAGCATGGGGTGGGTCCAGTCGTCCCCTCCGCCGGATCCGGACGAACGAGGGTGCGTAGATGACAGGCAGTCACCGGGCGGCGACGACCACCCGTCGGGGCGCCGGAGCAGCGACCAGGGGCCGGCGGTCCGGGCGCACCCGGATACGGATCGTCCTGGCCACGGCGGTGTCGCTGCTCGTGCTCGTGACGGCGGGCGCGGGCTGGGCGTACCTCAGACTCAACGGCAACATCGACACCTTCGGGGCCGACGGGATCTCGGACGACAGACCCGCCGCCGCCTCGGACGGGCAGAACGTCCTGGTGATCGGTTCGGACGCCAGGACCGCGGGGAACAGCGAACTGGGCGGCGGTGACAAGAACGACATCGGCCGCTCCGACACCGCGTTCCTGCTGCACGTCTACGCCGACCACCGTCACGCGGTCGCGGTGTCCATCCCCCGCGACACCCTGCTGGACATCCCGCCGTGCAAGCTGCCCGACGGCAGCTGGACCGAGACCAGGCACCAGGCCATGTTCAACGAGGCGTACACCGTGGGCAGCACGGCCGAGGGCAACCCCGCCTGCACCCAGAACACCGTCGAGAACCTCACCGGCCTGCGTGTCGACCACACCGTGGTCGTCGACTTCAAGGGCTTCTCGGCGCTGACGGAGGTCGTCGGCGGCGTGGAGGTATGCGTGCCGCAGGACATCTACCAGAAGGACCTGAACCCGAACCGCGCCACGCGTGGCAAGCGCCTGTTCACCCAGGGGGTGCAGACCGTCTCGGGCCAGAAGGCCCTGGACTACGTACGCATCCGGCACGGCATCGGCGACGGCTCCGACATAGGCCGCATCAAACGGCAGCAGGCCTTCGTCGGCAGCCTGATCAAGAAGGTGAAGAGCGACGGGCTCACGCCCACGAGACTCCTGCCGCTCGCCGACGCGGCGACGACGTCCATGACGGTCGACCCCGGCCTCGGTTCGGCCGACAAACTGGTCTCCTTCGCGATGTCGCTGAAGGACATCGATCTGAACGACACCCGGTTCGTCACGGTCCCCTGGCGGTACGAGGGCGCTCGTGTCGCGATCGTCGAGCCGGACGCGGCGGCGCTGTGGGCGGCGCTGAAGGCCGACCGCACCCTCGACGGTCAGGACGCGGGCGGCGGGAGCGACGCCGACGACGGGAAGGACACCTCCTCCTCGAAGGGCGACGGTTCCTCGGAGGGCGCCGGCCCCTCGACGGACGCCGACGAGGAGGCCCCTGCCGAGGACATCTCCGTCACCGTCAGCAACGGCACCGACGTCACCGGACTCGCCGCCCGTGCGGCGGCGGTACTGGAGGCTTCGGGTGTGACCGTCACCGGCACGGCGACGGCGAGCAGCCAGGACCACCGCACCACGGTGATCGAGTACGGACCCGGCCGGAAGGCGGAGGCGGAGACGCTGGCCCGGCTCCTCGGTACCGGGGAGCTCCGCTCCACCACCACCGGCGGCCTGGAGGTCGTGCTCGGGCAGTCCTACGCGGACCAGGCGGGGGCGTCCTCCGCGTCCCCGGCGCCCTCCGAGGTGCCGGCTGAGGTCGCCGAGGGGGCGCGCACCGCGGACGACGACCTCTGCGCCTCGCTGTCGTACGGATGATCCGGAAGCGGCGTGGGTGGCGGACGAGCAGGCCCACGCGGGCCCCTACCGCTCGGCGCCGGGCCTGTCGTAACGCGACCGTGCCGCCGTCAGAGCCACCGTGTACAGCGCGAGGACCGCGGCGAGCAGCGGGTAGTACAGGGCCGGCAACGCGGTCATGCCCAGCAGCGGTCCGAGGGGGGAGAGCGGCAGGAGGATGCCGATGACGGCCAGGCCGGCGGCGGCCCAGCGGACCGGACTCGCGGTGGCGCCCTCGGCGGTTCGGCGGCCCGTGCGCAGCAGCAGCATCACCAGTGCCTGGGTCAGGAGGTTCTCGGTGAACCATCCGGAGTGGAAGGCGGCCTGCCCGGAGCCGGCGGCATCGTGCAGGGCCAGGGCGAGGACGCCGAAGGTCGCCAGGTCGGCGGCGGCTCCCAGCAGTCCGAAGCCGGTGATGAAGCGGAGGAAGTAGCGGGGCTGCAGCACCGTCGGCGCGCGGAGCGCCGCGGGACGGAGCCGTTCGAAGGCGAACGCGAGCTGAGCGGCGTCGAAGCACAGGTTCTGGACCAGGATCTGCGCCGGCAGCATCGGGAGGAAGGGCAGCATCAGGCCGGTCACGAGCATCGCGATCACGTTGCCGAGGTTGGAGGAGAGCGTGATGCGCAGGTAGGTGGCGATGTTGACGCTGCTGTGCCGGCCGGAGGTTATGGCGTGGGCGATGGCCGTGAGGTCCTTGTCGGCCAGGACCACGTCGGCGCTCTCACGGGCCACGTCCACGGCGTCGCGCGGACAGATGCCGACATCGGCCGTGTGGAGTGCGGGCAGGTCGTTGACGCCGTCACCCAGGAATCCCGTGGTGTGCCCGTCGGCGCGCAGCGCGGAGATGATCCGGGCCTTGTGCTCGGGGGCGCAGCGTGCGAAGACGGTGGTGCGGCGGGCGGCCACGGCGAGCTCGTCGTCCGTCAGCCCGTCGACGGTGTCGGCGGCGAGGACGACGCCGGGGTCGAGCCCGAGATCGCTGCAGGCGCGGGCCGCCGTGCCCGGGTGGTCACCCGTGAGGATCTTGACGGTGACGCCCCGGTCGGCGAAGACCTCCAGGGCCTCCGCCGCGGTCGGCGCGAGGGCGTCGCGCAGGGTGACGAAGCCGACGAGGGTCAGGCCGCGTTCGTCGGCCGGGGTGTAGTCCCGGCTGCGCGCCTGTCGTTCGGAGGTGGCGACCGCGAGAACCCGCAGGCCGCTCGCCGCCTCCCCGGCGGCCAGCGCGAGGAGCCGGGCCCGTTCGTCCTCGATGAGGGCGCAGCGCTCCAGGACGTCCTCCGCCGCCCCCTTGACGACCAGCGTGTGGAGACCGAGGCGGCCGGGACGGCGCACGACCGCGGTGGAGAGGCGCCGTACCGGATCGAAGGGGAGCGCCGCCACGCCTTCGTACTCCAGCGCCTCGTCCTCCTCGACGGCGTCCAGGATCGCCTCGTCCAGGGCGTCCGGAACCGGCAGGTCTGCGAGCTGGAGCGTCCACCACGCATTGACGCCGGCCCAGCGCAGAACCTCGGGATCCTCACCGCCCCGCACGTCCAGCGCGCGGTGCACGACGGGCCGGTCCTGGGTGAGGGTGCCCGTCTTGTCGAGGCACAGTACGTCC
This sequence comes from Streptomyces sp. Alt3, assembly GCF_030719215.1. Classification (NCBI taxonomy): domain Bacteria; kingdom Bacillati; phylum Actinomycetota; class Actinomycetes; order Kitasatosporales; family Streptomycetaceae; genus Streptomyces; species Streptomyces glycanivorans. The sequence continues at coordinate 7,230,862 of NZ_CP120983.1, forward strand.
ACCGCGCCGAGATCGTGCAGCGCGGGGAGCCGTTTGACGATCACCCTGTGGTCACGGGCGAGGAGGGACGCCCCGCGGGCCAGGGCGGTGGTGACGATCACCGGCAGCATCTCGGGGGTGAGTCCGACGGCGACCGCCACCGCGAACGGCAGTGTCTCGAACCCCCTGCCGCGCAGGGCCGCGTTGGCCATGAGCACCAGGGGCGGGGTCAGCAGCATGAAACGGATGAGGACCCAGGAGATCCCGTGCACGGACCGGTCGAAGGCGCTGGCCACGCGTTGCCCCGGGCCGCTCCGGGTCGCTGCGAAGCGGGTGTGCGGACCGGTCGAGACGACGACCGCGGTACCGCTGCCCGAGGCCACGCTGCTGCCCTGGAAGCACAACTGAGGCCGGTCGAACAGCCCGCCCCGGGGATCGGGTGCGTCGACGGCCTCCTTGGCCACGGGCGCCGACTCGCCCGTCAGCGGTGCCTGGTGCACCGTGAGACCGCTCGCCCGCAGGAGCCGCACATCGGCGGGGACCAGGTCACCGGGGCCCAGGCGGATCACGTCGCCCGGCACCAGTTCGTCGACCGGGATCTCCCGTGACCCGGGCGCCTCGTCCTCAGCCGGACGCCGGAGCACGGTCGCGGTGGTCGCCACCAGCTTCCGCAGCGCGGCCACGGACCGGTCGGCCCGGCGTTCCCCGCCGGCCCGCAGGACGCAGCTGACCACCACGAGGGAGAGGATCACGCTCGCGGTGCCCCAGGCCGCCACGACGGCCGAGACCAGTCCCAGACACAGCAGCACCGCGGTGAAGGGGTCCCGCAGACTTCTCACGAGACGGCGGGGCCAGGACGCGGTGCTCCACGACGGCACCGTGTTCTCGCCGAACCTGGCGAGCCGCTCCACCGCCTCCGCCTCGACGAGCCCGCGGGGCCCGCTGTCCAGATGCCGCAGTACCTGGAGCGAGGTGAGCCCGTGCCAGGGCGGTGGACCGTCGTCCGGCAGGGAGCCCGTGCCCGTCGGCTGCCCCGCCCATCGCTCCCCGGGGCCGGCCGGATCGGTACCGCAGGCCGCTGCGGTCTCAGGCACCGAGGTCACGGAGGCGGGGGGCCGACGCATGCGCGGCCCGGTCCGTCAGCTGGCCGATCATCAGCCGCACCACGGTCACCACGTCGGCGTCGTCGACGAAATAGACCTGACGCCGTCCCTCCCGCCGGGAACGTACGAGCCCGGCGAGCTTCAGCTTCGTCAGATGCTGGCTCACCGCGGGCAGAGCCCCGCCCACGCGCTGGGCGAGGCCGCTCACATCGCTCTCGCCCTCCGCCAGGGCCCACACGATGTGCAGACGTGGTGGCGACGCCAGCAGCCCGAAAGCCGCAGCCGCGTCCGCCAGCACCTCGGCGGGCGGATCGTCGGAGCCCCCTGCTGCCACCATCGTTCTCCCGTCCGGCGTGGGCCGTGCGGTCGGGCCCGAAGGTTCCCAGTGTAGGCGCCGCCCAGCCGCGGGAAACGTCCCGCTCTGCGTGCGAGCCGGGTACGGGCGGTGTAGAGAGGAACCATGTCGCAGCGCCCCGGAGGACTTCGTCGGCCGGCGCGAGCGGGCCGGGCGATGGTCGCCATTCCGATCGCGTGGATCGTCGCGGTGTGTGGTCGACGTCCTCGCGCCGCCCGACATCCATCTGGGTCCGCTGCTCGTCGCGGCCCCGGCGATCACCCCGCTGTTCGGCGGGCCCCGGACCGTGGGCCTGGTCGCCGCGCTCGCGGTGATCGGGCAGACGGTCGTCGGGGTGCTGCGCGATCCCGACGAACTGCTCTCGGCCAACCACGAGTCACAGATCATCGCCCTGGTACTGGTCGGCACGAGCCTCGTGATCTTCTGCGTACTGCGTGAGCGCCGCGCGAAGGAACTCGCCCAGGTCCGGTACGTGTCCGAGGCCGCCCAGCGCGTGGTCCTGCCGCCGCTTCCCAAGCAGCTCGGCCCGCTGGGCGTCGCCTCCCTCTACCTCGCCGCGGAGGCCGAGGCCCAGATCGGCGGGGACCTGTACGCGGCGGCGCGCACCCCCTCCGGCACCCGGCTGATCGTCGGTGACGTGCGGGGCAAGGGGATGGCCGCGGTCCATGACGCCGCCGCGCTGCTCGGAGCGTTCCGCGTCGCCGCCCGACGCCGGGCGAGCCTGGCCGAACTGGTGGCCCACCTGGACCGGAGCGTGTGCTCGGACGTGACGGAGCCGGATGAGCCGGGCCGCTACGGAGAAACGTTCATCACCGCCACCGTCCTCGACATCCCCGACGGGGACGGCCGGGTCGAGATGATCGCCTGCGGACACCCGCCGCCGGTCGTCCTGCGCGACGGCCGTCCGACGACGGTGGACGCCCTCCACCCGGCACCCCCGCTGGGCCTCGGCGAACTGGCGCACCGCCGGTACCACGTCCACAGCTTCATGTTCGAGCCAGGAGACCTCCTGATGCTGTACACGGACGGTGTCACTGAGGCCCGCGACGCCGGCGGCGTCTTCTACCCGCTCGCCGAGCGCGTCACCGGCTGGACCGAGAGGGATCCGGACGCCTTCCTCGACCGCTTCCGGCGCGACCTGCTGGACCATGTCGGCGGACACCTCGACGACGACGCCGTCATGATCGTCATAGGGCGTCCTGCCACACCCCGGGCCTGAGCATCCGGACGCCCGTCGCCCGCGATCACCCTCGGTCACTATGCTCTCCTCATGCCGGAGACGTGCGGTTCGGGGCACGACGTCACCGGAGGACCGCCGAGAAGCGGATCGGCGGGACCGGATCGCCGGCCGGCGACCCTCGTGCCCGAGGAGCGGCCGACGGCCGGCTTCCGTCATCGCACCCGTGAAGCAGTCCATGGAGTGCACAGTCGAAGAGATGGGTGGCCCGGAAAGTGTTGAGAGAGGTCGTCGCGACCCGCTACGTCACGCCCCTGCGTGAAGGCGGCTCGCTGCCCGGGATCGTCGAGGCCGACGACCTGGGCACGTACGTCATGAAGTTCACCGGGGCGGGACAGGGGCGCAAGACCCTGGTCGCGGAGGTCATCTGCGGCGAGCTCGGCAGGAGGCTCGGGCTGCGGGTGCCGGAGCTGGTGACCATGCAGCTCGACCCCGTCATCGGTCTCGCCGAACCGGACCAGGAGGTGCAGGAGCTGCTCAAGGCGAGCGGCGGGCTGAACCTCGGCATGGACTACCTCCCCGGATCGCTCGGCTTCGACCCGCTCGCCTACCAGGTGGATCCGGCGGAGGCCGGGAGGATCGTCTGGTTCGACGCGCTGATCAACAACGTGGACCGCTCGTGGCGGAACCCCAACATGCTGGTCTGGCACGGTGATCTCTGGCTGATCGACCACGGGGCCACCATGATCTGGCACCACAACTGGCCGGGCGCCCAGGCGTCCGCGGCGAAGCCGTACAACGCCTCCGACCACGTGCTCGCGCCGTTCGGTCCCGACATCGCGGCTGCCGCCGCCGAGCTCGCCCCGCTGGTCACCGAGGAACTGCTCACCGAGGTGGCCGCCGAGGTGCCGGACGAGTGGCTCGCGGGAGAGCCGGGATTCGAGACGACTGACCTGCTGCGGCGGGCCTACGTGGAGCCGCTGCTGGCGCGCGCGGGGAGCATCCACGAGCGGATCTCCATGGGGGAACCCACGAAGACGCAGCCCTCCCGGGCCCCCGGCTGGCTCGCGGAGCGTCTGGCCCCGCGGCCGAATCCAGCGGACGAGGACCGTGCCGCCCGGGCGGACACCTCACGGAACAGCGAGGACAGCGCCCGATGAGCACACGCGATGTCTTCGAGTACGCGGTCCTGCGCGTCGTGCCCCGTGTCGAGCGCGGTGAGTGCTTCAACGCGGGCGTACTGGTCTACTGCCGCGCGAAGTCCTTCGTCGCCGCGCGCACCCACCTGGACGAGCGCAAGCTCAAGGCCCTGGACCCGCATGCCGACGTGGTGGGAGTCCGGGCCGCCCTGCGTGCGGTCGAGGGGGTCTGCGGCGGCGGTGACGCGGCGGGCCAGGCGGCCGGTGACGACCCCGGCCGGCGCTTCCGCTGGCTGATCGCTCCGCGCTCCACGGTCGTCCAGCCGGGCACCGTGCACAGCGGGCTCACCCTGGACCCCGAGGCCGAGATCGAGCGGCTGCTCGACCTGTTGGTGCGCTGATTCCGGCACCGGCGGCGCCGCCCGTGACGTACGCGGCCACGGCGCCGTCCGGTGTGACATGCGCCCGCGCCCCCGTGTGCCGTTGACACCGGGTGCCAGGGCTTCTAGCGTCTCGTCTGCTGAAGGTACTAAGCGGTTGCTCAGTTATCGGGAACTTCCTGACGTCCGCTGAGCCGCGATCCAAGGGCGAGGAGAACCAAGCATGTCCACCACCGAGCAGCGCGTCGCCATCGTGACGGGAGCGGCACGGGGCATCGGCGCCGCCACCGCCGTACGCCTGGCGGCCGAGGGCCGCGCCGTCGCCGTACTCGACCTCGACGAGGCGGCGTGCAAGGACACGGTCGAGAAGATCACCGCCGCCGGGGGCACGGCCCTCGCCGTCGGCTGCGATGTGTCGGACAGCGCCCAGGTGGAGGCCGCCGTCGCACGGGTGGCCGCCGAGCTCGGCGCACCGACGATCCTCGTCAACAACGCGGGCGTGCTCCGCGACAACCTGCTCTTCAAGATGAGCGAGTCCGACTGGGACCTCGTGATGAACGTCCACCTCAAGGGTGCGTTCCTGATGGCCAAGGCCGTCCAGTCGCATATGGTGGAGGCCAAGTTCGGCCGCATCGTCTCGCTCTCCTCCTCCTCGGCGCTGGGCAACCGTGGCCAGGCGAACTACTCCGCGGTCAAGGCCGGTCTCCAGGGCTTCACCAAGACGCTCGCCAAGGAGCTCGGCAAGTTCGGTGTGACCGCCAACGCCGTCGCCCCGGGCTTCATCGTCACCGAGATGACCGCCCAGACCGCGGCCCGGGTCGGTATGGGCTTCGAGGAGTTCCAGGCGGCTGCCGCCACGCAGATCCCGGTGCAGCGCGTGGGGCACCCCGAGGACATCGCCAACGCCATCGCGTTCTTCACGGGCGACGACGCGGGATTCGTGTCCGGCCAGGTCATGTACGTCGCCGGCGGACCGCTCAACTGACCCCGGAAGGGCAACGGACAACATGACTGTGCAGGACAGTGGCAAGGTCGCGCTCATCACGGGTGCGAGCCGGGGCATCGGCTACGGCATCGCGGAGGCGTTCGTCGCCCGCGGTGACCGTGTCGTCATCACGGGCCGTGGCGAGGACGCGCTGAAGGAGGCCGTCGAGAGGCTCGGCGCCGACAGGGCGGTCGGCATCGCGGGCAAGGCGCACGACGAGGCGCACCAGGCCGCGGCTGTCGAGCGTGCGATGGAGGCGTTCGGCCGGGTCGACCACCTGGTCAACAACGCGGGGACGAACCCCGTCTTCGGGCCGATGGCCGAGCTCGACCTCAACGTGGCCCGCAAGGTCTACGAGACCAACGTGATCTCGGCGCTCGGGTTCGCCCAGCAGACCTGGAAGGCATGGCAGAGGGAGAACGGCGGGGCGATCGTCAACATCGCCTCGGTCGCGGGCGTCTCCGCGTCCCCGTTCATCGGCGCCTACGGCATGAGCAAGGCGGCCATGGTCAACCTGACCCTCCAGCTGGCGCACGAGTTCGCGCCGGTCGTGCGGGTCAACGCGATCGCCCCGGCCGTGGTGAAGACCAAGTTCGCGGAGGCGCTGTACGAGGGCCGTGAGGCCGAGGCGGCAGCCGCCTACCCGCTGGGCCGGCTCGGTGTCCCGCAGGACATCGGCGGGGCGGCGGCGTTCCTCACCTCGGAGCAGTCCGACTGGGTCACGGGGCAGACGCTGGTGGTCGACGGGGGGATCTTCCTGAACGCCGGCGTGGCCTGACCGGGCCTGCGTCAGTTTGGCCTGATTGCCTCAAGTGCCTCGCCGGGCCTACGGATTGTCCTGGCGAGGCGCTGCGGTATGGTCTGCCGACCCCAAGGCCGATCGAGGAGCGTGCTCGTGTTCTACCGGTCCAGTCTGCAGGCCTCTGCAGCCCTTGCTTCCCTTTCTCTGCTGGCTGGTTGCGGTCTGTTGTCCGACAGCGGTTCGGAGACGGAACAGCGGATATCGGTCGGGACGACGAGCTCGCCCTCGACCCTCGATCCGGCGGCCGCCTGGGACGGTTCCTGGGAGCTCATGAGGAACGTCTTCCAGACCCTGGTGAGCTTCCCGACCGGCAGTACCAGCCCCGAGCCCGACGCGGCCCGGGAGTGCCGCTTCACCGACTCCTCGAGCATGGCGTACCGGTGCACCCTCCGCTCGGGCCTGAAGTTCTCCAACGGCGACAAGATCGACGCCGAGACCGTGAAGTACTCCATCGACCGGATCAAGACGATCAAGGTCAAGGGTGGCCCGGCCGGCCTTCTCGGGTCTCTGGACCGGGTGGAGACCAAGGGCGACGACGAGGTCATCTTCCACCTCGCCAAGGCGGACGCGACCTTCCCCTTCATCCTGGCCACTCCCGCGATGTCGATCGTCCCGCCCGGCGAGTACCCGGCGGACCGCGTCCGCGACGACGGCAAGGTCACCGGTTCGGGGCCGTACGTCCTGGACTCGTACGAGCAGGGCAAGCAGGCCGAGCTGACGAAGAACCCCGGCTACAAGGGGTTCGCCGACCGGAAGAACAACGCGGTCACGATCCGCTACTTCGACGACTCGGCCCCCATGGTCGAGGCGCTGAAGAACAAGGAGATCGACGCCACCTACCGCGGTCTGACAGCCGAGGAGGTCATCGGCCTCGAGGACAACAAGAAGGACAACAACGGTCTGCAGATCGTCGAGTCGGTGGGCGCCGACATCCGCTTCCTCGTCTTCAACCCCAAGGACCCGGCAGCCGGGAAGCTGGCCGTCCGGCAGGCCGTCGCCCAGGTCGTGAACCGCGACGCGCTCGTCGCCAAGGTCTACCGGGGCACCGCCGAGCCGCTGTACTCCATGGTCCCGAAGGGCATCGCGGGACACGCCACCAGCTTCTTCGACTCCTACGGCGACCCCGACGTGGCCAAGGCCAAGGCGCTGCTCGCCGGGGCGGGGATCACCGCACCGGTCAAGATGACCTTCTGGTACACCACCGACCGCTACGGTTCCTCCACCGCACCGGAGTTCGCCGAGCTGAAGCGCCAGCTGGAGGCGTCCGGCCTCTTCCGGATCACGCTGAAGAGCGCGCCCTGGAAGACCTTCCAGGAAGGTTTCAACAAGGGTGACTACCCGGTCTTCGGCCGTGGCTGGTTCCCCGACTTCCCGGACCCGGACAACTTCATCGCCCCCTTCGTCGGCCAGGACAGCGTCACCGGTACTCCGTACCTGAGTAACGAGATCACCCGTGAGCTGCTGCCGTCCTCCCGGCAGGAGAGCGACCGCGGTGCCGTCTCCGACCAGTTCAAGCGGGCCCAGGACATCCTCGTCAAGGACGTCCGGCTGCTGCCCCTGTGGCAGGGCAAGCTCTACGTGGCGGCCGGCGAGGACATCGGCGGCGGCGAGCGCGCCCTCGACCCCCAGACGGTCATGCAGATGTGGGAGCTGTACCGCAAGACCAGCTGGTAGGAGTGCGGCCGACGGACTCGGCGGGTCGGTTGTCAGTGGTCCCCGGTAGGTTCTGTCATCAAGAACCGATTGCATACCGGAGGTTGTGGACGTGACCGACACCGACCTGCTGCCCGAGTCCTGGCGCGGCGTCCTCGGCGAAGAGCTGCAGAAGCCCTACTTCGAGGAGCTCACGGATTTCGTCGAGGAGGAGCGGGCCAAGGGGCCGGTGTATCCGCCGCGTGAGCAGGTCTTCGCCGCGCTCGAGGCCACGCCGTACGACCGGGTGAAGGTGCTCATCCTCGGCCAGGACCCCTACCACGGCGAGGGCCAGGGGCACGGTCTGTGCTTCTCGGTCCAGCCGGGCGTGAAGACGCCGCCGTCCCTGCGCAACATCTACAAGGAGATGAACGACGAGCTCGGCCTGCCCGTCCCGGACAACGGCTATCTGATGCCGTGGGCCGAGCAGGGCGTCCTCCTGCTCAACGCGGTGCTGACGGTCCGCGGCGGCGAGGCGAACTCCCACAAGGCCAAGGGCTGGGAGAAGGTCACCGACGCGGTGATCCGCGCAGTGGCCGAGCGGCCCGATCCAGCCGTGTTCGTCCTCTGGGGCAACTACGCCCAGAAGAAGATCCCGCTGATCGACCAGGACCGCCACGTGGTGGTGAAGGGCGCACACCCCTCGCCGCTCTCCGCCAAGAAGTGGTTCGGTTCCCGGCCCTTCACCCAGATCAACGAGGCCGTTGCCGCCCAGGGCCACGAGCCCATCGACTGGCGGATCCCGGACCTGGGCCTCCCGGCGACCCGTCCGAAGGCCGCGGCCCGCGCCTGAGCAGGATCGCCGGTGGGTGCGGCTAGCGTCTGAGCCACCGGAACAGGCCGGCGGTGACCAGGGGAGACTTCTGCGGTGGAGCGGCGGGAAGTGCCGGGCGACGTCGTCATGACCAGGATCGGCCAGGCGGTCATGCTGCTCCACGCGGGGGACCGGGAGGAGGCCCGCAACCGGTTCGGGATCATCTGGTCCGAGATCGGTGAGAGCGGCGACGCCCTGCACCGCTGCACCCTCGCCCACTACATGGCGGGTACCCAGGACGACCCCGGGGACGGGCTGGCCTGGGGCCTGAGGGCGCTGACGGCCGCGGAGGGCCTCACCGGGACGGCGGCCACGGACCGGGACGCCGAGCACGAGGGCTCCGAGCACGGACACGCCGATCACGGGGGCGCCGAGCACCAGGACATGACCGCCGTGCGGGCCCTCGTCCCGTCGCTCCATCTCGATCTGGCCCGTAGTTATCTGAAGCTGCAGCGCTTCGAGGCGGCCCGGATCCACCTCGACCGGGCCTGGGACGGGGTCGCGGTCCTGGACGACGACGGATACGGCGGCGGGGTGCGGGCCGCCATCGGGCGTATGGAGCAGCGCATGCGGGGGTGCGGGGACGGTGCATGACGTGGGCCTTGCCCCCCCCCGGCCGGCCACTTGGACCGTGTCCCTCGCCGGCCACCCGGGCGCCGTGTCCCCGGGCTAGCCGGGCCGGGGATGACCCGGGCCGGCCGTCCCGAAGGGGCCGGTCCCGCTCCGGTCACTCGCCGGTCGCGCCGTCGATCCGTTCCCGGACGAGGTCGGCGTGGCCGTTGTGCCGCGCGTACTCCTCGATCATGTGCGTGTAGATCCAGCGGAGGGTGAAGGGCTTGCCCGCCCTGCCCACGCCGACGGACAGCCCGTCGAGTCCGAACTTCGCGGCGTTCGCCCGCGCGACCTCGATCTCCGCCTCCCAGGTGGTCCTGGCCTCCTCCCAGGTGTCCTCCTCGGTCGGATGGAACTCCCCGTCCGGGTCCTCGTCCGTCCCGTAGATCGGTGGAACCTCCTCGCCGGCCAGCACCTCGCGGAACCACCCGCGTTCGTTCTCGGCCAGGTGCCGCACGAGGCCGAGCAGGGTGAATTCCGAAGGAGGCACGGACGCCTCCCGCAACTGGGCGTCGGTGAGGCCCGCGCACTTCATGGCCAGGGTCGCGCGGTGGTAGTCCAGCCACCCCTCCAGCATCGTGCGCTCGGCGGCGTCGAGGGCGGGCGCGGACCGTTCGTTTGTCGTCATGGGTGCCATCGTCGTGCATCGGTGACGATTGCCGCGACGGCTTATCCGGTGCCGAGCATGCCCCGCAGCAGTTCGGCGCAGCCTGCGCTCAGTTGGGCCTCGGTCGGTACGGCCCGGTGGTAGGACCCCGCGGCGCAGGCGAACATCATCCCCTCCGCCCACGCCACCACCGACAGAGCGTGACGTTCCGGATCGGCCGACCCCGCCGCGGCCATCGACGCGACCAGCGGATCACGGAACCGCCTGCCCGCCTCGTCGTAGTAGGCACGGAGCGCGGGGCGCCGGGTGGCCTCCAGGGCGAGTTCGTAGCGGCAGACCAGGAGCTCGGTGCTGCCGGTCAGATAGCGGTGCAGGGCGTGGGCCAGCGCCTCGGCCAACCGGTCCGGCCCGCGGCCCGGGAGCAGTTCCCCGAGAGTGAGCACCCGCCCCTCCAGTTCGGCGAGCCGGTGCACGGCGGCCTCCAGCAGGGCTTCCCGGGTGCGGGCGTGGTTCGACGTGGATCCCTGGGGGAGTCCGGCCCGCTCGTCCACGGCCCGGTGGGTGAGGCCCCTCATGCCGCGTTCCGCGAGCAGCGCGAGCGCGGAGTCGGCGATCAGATCGGCGCGGGACCGCCCGGACGGCCGGGCGCTGCCTGCGGGTGTGGTGCGTGTGGGCATGGATTTAATCTACCGCCGCCACTACACGTGTAGTACGGTGAGGCTGTTACTACAGGTGTAGTGCATGGGAGGTCCGGTCATGGCGACATCCGCAGCGGTGGTCATCGGAAGCGGAATCGGCGGCCTCACCGCTGCCGCTGCGCTCCACCGGAGCGGCTGGCAGGTCACGGTGCTGGAGCGCGCCGCCTCGCTCGAACCCGTCGGGGCGGGCATCAGCCTCGCCCCGAACTCCCAGCGCGCCCTGGACGTCATCGGGCTCGGCGACCAGGTCAGGTCCCTCGCCGTGTGGCAGGGCGACGGTGGCATGCGTACGCCGTCCGGGCGTTGGCTCGCCCGGACCGACAGCGCCGCCGCCGCCGAGCGGTTCGGCGGGCCGCTCGTGCTGCTGCACCGCGCCGCGCTCATCGGCCTGCTCCGCGCCCGGCTCCCCGGGTCCGCCGTGCACACCGGCACACCGGCCCGACTCGTCACGCCCGGTGTCGCGGACGGGGCCCGGGCCCTGGTCAGGACGCCCTCGGGGGACATCGAGGCCGACCTGGTGATCGGCGCCGACGGCATCGGCTCGGCGGTTCGCAGCACCCTCTTCCCAGGTCACCCCGGACCCGCGTACAGCGGATTCACCACCTGGCGGGTCATCTCCCCGGGAGTCGGCCACACCTTCAGCTCGCACGAGACCTGGGGCCGCGGCGCGCTGTGGGGCAGCCACCCGTTGAAGGACGGCGGGATCTACGCCTACGCCGCGGCGGCCGTGCCGGCGGGAGTGCGGGCTGCCGACGACGAGAAGGCGGAGCTGCTGCGCAGGTACGGCGACTGGCACGACCCGATCCCCGGGATCATCGCGTCGGTCGAGCCCGGCCAGGTCCTGCGCCACGACGTCCACCAGCTGGCGGATCCGCTGCCGTCCTTCCACCGGGGCCGCACCGTGCTGGTCGGCGACTCGGCGCACGCCATGGTGCCCTTCCTCGGTCAGGGCGGTAACCAGGCCATCGAGGACGCCGTGGTGCTCGCCCACCACGTCGCGCCCGAAGCCGACCTGGGCGCGGGTCTGGCCGCCTACAGTGCGGCCAGGGTGCCCCGGACGACCGCGATGGTCCGCAAGGCGGCGCAGATCTCCCGGATGACGAGACTGTCCGCGGCACCGGCCGTCGCCCTCAGGGACGGGCTGATGTCCGCGGTCTCCAGGCTCGGCCCGGGTCTCGTCCTGCGGACCTTCGACGGCATCTGCGACTGGCGGCCCCCGCAGCGCACGTATGCTGCCAGGACCAGGGAAGGGCAGAGCACGTGACCGTGACAAGACCCTGGTCAAGGCGACAGGGAGAACCTCGTGAAGGTCGGCTGCATCGGGCTCGGAGACATCGCGCAGAAGGCGTACCTGCCGGTACTGACGACCCTGCCCGGCGTCGAACTGCATCTGCAGACCCGCACCCCGGCCACCCTCACGGCGGTGGCGGGGGCACACCGGATCCCGTCGGCAAAGTGCCACCAGGACCTCGGCGCGCTCCTGGCCCAGGGGCTCGACGCCGCCTTCGTGCACGCGCCGACCGCCGCGCACTCGGAGATCGTCGGCCGACTGCTCGAAGCGGGCGTCCCCACCTACGTCGACAAGCCGCTCGCCTACGAACTCGCCGACTCCGAAAGACTGGTGGCCCTCGCCGAGGAGCGCGGCGTCTCACTCGCCGTCGGGTTCAACCGCCGGCTCGCCCCGTCGTACGCGCAGTGCGCCGAGCACCCGCGCGAACTGATCCTCCTGCAGAAGAACCGGGTGGGGCTGCCCGAGGACCCGCGCACCATGGTGCTCGACGACTTCATCCACGTCGTCGACACCCTGCGCTTCCTGGTTCCCGGACCGGTGTCCGACGTCGTGGTGCGCGCGCGGATCGACGAGGGCCTCATGCACCATGTGGTGCTGCAGCTGTCCGGCGACGGATTCACCGCGATCGGCATGATGAACCGGCTCAACGGATCGACGGAGGAGATCCTCGAGGTCTCCGGGCAGGACACGAAGCGGCAGGTCCTCAACCTCGCGGACGTCGTCGACCACAAGGGACAGCCCACCCTGCGACGCCGCGGCGACTGGGTGCCCGTCGCCCGCCAGCGCGGGATCGAGCAGAGCGTCGTGTCCTTCCTGGACGCGGTGCGGTCCGGGGAACTCCTCAGTGCCCAGGACGCCCTGGAGACCCACCGGCTGTGCGAGCGGGTGGTCCTGGACGCCTCGGAGCAGGCGTCCTGAGGGACCGCAGGCCCAGCGCACCGAAGAAGACGGCCAGTACCGCCAGGGCGCCGTACACGGGCCAGGCACCCAGCCGGACGAACAGGGTGGTGCCCCGGGCGAGCGGGACGTCGTACACGGCGGCCTCGCTCGCGTCGGTGCCGAGCACCGGTCCCACCCGTTCGCCCAGCGGGCCGTAGACCGCGCTCACGCCCGTGAGCGTGGCGTGCGCCATCGGGCGCCCCGTCTCCGCGGCCCTCAGCGCCCCGAGCGAGGCGTGCTGTGCGGGGGCCCAGCTGTGCTGGAACGTCGAGGTGGACGACTGGGCGACCAGCAGCTGGGCCCCGTCCTTCGCCAGGTGCCGGCTCATGTCGGGGAACGCCGACTCGAAGCACACCAGCGGGCCCACCCGCAGCCCGTCCGGCAGGTCCATCACCACGGGGCCGCTGCCCCGCAGCCGGTCCTCGCCCGCCGCCTTGCCCACCGAGGTCGCCCAGCCCAGCAACGCGCGGGCCGGGACGTACTCCCCGAACGGCACTAGGCGCATCTTGTCGTAACGCTCCCCGGTCGGCCCGTCCGGGCCCACCAGCACCGCCGACTTGAAGATCCCGGTGCGGCCGGGGGAGTCCGTGCGCCGTGCGTCCATGTTGACCAGGACATCGGCCCCGACCAGACGCGACAGCGCCGCGACCCGGTCCGCCTGCCCGGGGCTCCGGGACAGGTCGACGCCCACACTGCTCTCGCCCCACACCACCAGGTCCACGTCCCGGCCCGCCAGTTCCCGGGTGAGCTGCTCGCTGCGGGAGAACCGGCGCTCGACACTGCCGGGACCCTCGACCACGCCCGGCTGCACGACGGCGACACGGACGGAGCCGGTCTCCTGCGGCCGTGGTGCCCAGACCACCGTCGCTCCCACGCCGACCGCGACGGCCACCAGACACGCGGCCGCGGCCGCACGGGCCGTCGGCACGGCCAGCAGCAGCGCGAGCGCGGTGTTCACGGCCACGACACCCAGACTGACCAGCCACACACCCCCCACCGAAGCGACGCGCAGAGCCGGCGCCACCTCCCACTGGCTGGCTCCCAGCAGCCCCCAGGGCCCGCCGAGCCCCTCCCACGAGCGGACCAGTTCGATCATCAGCCATCCGGAAGGCACCACGGCCACGGCCGCCACCGAACGCCGCAGGGACGGCGTGCCGCCGAGCAGCCGGGCCACGAGCAGGCCCCAGGGCGCCCAGAGCAGTCCCAGCAGAGCGGCGAGCACCACGATGAACACATGGAGACTCGGCATGAGCCAGTGGTGCACGGCGAGCATGAAGCCCATGCCGCCGAGCCAGCCGTCGGCCGCCGCACGCCGTCCCGTACCCGCCGACCGGATCAGCAGCAGCCAGGGCACCAGAGCGACGTAGGCGAACCACCAGAGCGAGGGCGCCGGAAACGCCAGGGCCGGCAGGGCGCCCGCGCAGAGCGCCACTGCCCCGCGGCCGGTGCGCGAACGCAGCAGCCGCTCGTACGGCCGCGCTCCGCCTTCGCCCGCCCGCCCGCCCGGAGGCCGCCCGCCCCGCATCGGCATGCGTCTCCTCCTCGCCCGTCCAGTGCCTGATCCCAGTGTGGTGCAGAAGATCAGCAGTGCACAGTGGGCGTGCCGCAGCCGCCGGACCACGCCTCCCCGCCGGGGCGGGGTGTTCCCGTGACCAGGGTGCGCAGTGAGGCACGCTGTCAGCTGGGAACGACGGCCACCGGCCCGAGCGCGTGCGTCACCGTCGTCTGCGCGACGGGCGAGAGACCGAGCCCGAGGGACTCACCGCCCCTGCGCCGTCCGACCACGGTCAGTGCCGCGGTGGCCGACGCCGTGACCAGGGTGCGCGACGCCGAGCCCCGGACGGGTTCGCGCACGACCTCCACCTGCGGGTACTTCTCATCCCGCCCGGCGGTGAGTTCGGCCAGCGCACGCTCCGCCGATTCCGCGGCCGCCTCGCTGTCGAAGACCGGGCCGCCGGACAGGACGGACGAGAACATCGTCCACCCGTGCACGAGCCGCAGCCGTGCGCCCGGTCTGGCGGCGGCGGCCTCGAAGGCGAAGTCGAGGACCGTCGCGCTGCTCTCGTCCGCGGCGATCCCCGCCACCACGTCCAGGGAGCTGCCCGCGTGCCCGGCGTCACTCCCGTCCGTGCGGCCGGTGTGGACGACGACGACCGGACACCGCGCCATCGAGGCGGTGGCCAGGCTGTCGGATCCGGTCATCAGCGAGCGGAAACCGCCGAGCCCACGGGACCCGACGACGACCAGCGAGGCGTCACGGCTGAGCGAGACCAGCGCAGCCGAGGGGAAGTCCAGCGGGGCCAGGGTTGAGACGGGCAGCTCCGGGGCCCGCGCGGAGACCCGCAGCACGGCCCGCGCGAGCAGTTCCTCGGCCTCCCGCAGTCCCCTCTCCTCCTCCGCGCGCCCGGCGTGCGGCCGGACGTGCACGATCAGCAGCGGCAGACCGCCGCGCACCGCCTCGTCCACGGCCCAGTCGAGCGCCTCCCAGCTGTGCGCCGAGCCGTCCACGGCGGCGATCACGGGAAGGGCGTCGGTGCTCATGCGGGCCTCCAGGACCGTCGGAGTACTCCCGGGCGCGTCCATGATCGCCCGAACTGCGATTATGACCCGACGGTGCGCCGGTGTGGTCGGCCGGGCCTCACCGGCGTCCACGGACGGCTGTGCAGGGGACGTAACCACGGCTGTTCGTCCGGTGTGACACCCGGGAAACGGGCGTTTCGTACCGTCGCGACATCAGCGTTCCCCAGGAAAGGCCGTACATGACCGTGGCGAATCCGCAGCCGGACACCCCCGCACAGGTGCGGACGGTCTGCTCGTACTGCGGGGTCGGCTGCGGGATGGTCCTCGACATCGGCAGGGGCCCCGACGGACGCCGTACGGTCCTGAAGGCCACGGGCGACAAGGCGCACCCCGCGAACGGCGGACGGCTCTGCACCAAGGGCGCCTTGAGCGCCGACATGCTCGCCGCCCCCGGCCGGCTGACGACTCCTCTGGTGCGGGCGGACCGCAGCCAGGAGCCCGCACCGCTGCCCATGGAGGCGGCGGTCCGGGAGACCGCGCGCCGGCTCCGCGCGGTCGTGGACGAGCACGGGCCCGACGCGCTCGCCCTCTACGTCTCCGGGCAGATGACGCTGGAGGCGCAGTACCTCGCCAACAAGCTGGCCAAGGGCTTCGTCCGCACCAGCTGGATCGAGTCCAACTCCCGGCTCTGCATGGCCGGTGCGGGCAGCGGCTACAAGCTCTCCCTCGGCGCCGACGGCCCGCCCGGCTCGTACGAGGACTTCGAGCACGCCGACACCTTCCTCGTGACCGGCTCGAACATGGCGGACTGCCACCCCGTCCTCTTTCTCCGCCTCCTGGAACGGGTGAAGGCCGGGGCGAAACTCATCGTGGTCGACCCGCGGCGCAACGCCACCGCCGACAAGGCCGACCTGTTCCTGCAGATACGCCCGGGAACCGACCTGGCGCTCCTCAACGGCCTCCTGCATCTCCTCGTCGAGAACGGCCACACCGACCCCGAGTTCATCGCCGAGCACACCGAGGGCTGGGAGGCCATGCCCGGCTTCCTGCGGGACTACCCGCCCGCGACGGTCGCGGAGATCACCGGCATCCCCGAGGCGGACATCCGTCTCGCCGCCCGCTGGATCGGCGAGGCGGGCGAGTGGATGAGCTGCTGGACCATGGGACTCAACCAGAGCACCCACGGCACCTGGAACACCAACGCCCTGATCAACCTGCACCTGGCCACCGGAGCCATCTGCCGCCCCGGCAGCGGCCCCTTCTCACTGACCGGCCAGCCCAACGCCATGGGCGGCCGCGAGATGGGCTACATGGGGCCGGGCCTCCCGGGCCAGCGCGTCCTCCAGTCCGACGACGACCGCGCCCACGTCGAGGAACTGTGGGGCATCGAGCCGGGAACCCTGCGCACGGACGCGGCCGGCGCGGGAACCATTGACATGTTCCGGCGGATGTCCGAGGGCGACATCAAGGCCTGCTGGATCATCTGCACCAACCCGGTGGCATCCGTGGCCAACCGCCGGACCGTCATCGAGGGGCTCGAAGCGGCGGATTTCGTCGTCACCCAGGACGTGTTCGCGGACACCGAGACCAACGCGTACGCCGACGTCGCCCTGCCCGCCGCACTGTGGGGCGAGGCCGAGGGCGTCATGATCAACTCGGAGCGCAACCTCACCCTGGCCACGCAGGCCGCCGACCCACCGGGTGAGGCCTGGCCGGACTGGCGGATCATCGCGCGGATCGCCTGCGAGATGGGCTACGAGGAGGCCTTCGGCTACGCGGACGCCGAGGAGGTCTTCGAGGAGATCAGGCGGGCCCACAACCCGAGGACGGGGTACGACCTGCGCGGGGTCAGCTACGAGCGGCTCCGCCGGGCCCCCGTCCAGTGGCCCAGCGC
Organism: Streptomyces sp. Alt3; assembly: GCF_030719215.1. Lineage (NCBI taxonomy): Bacteria > Bacillati > Actinomycetota > Actinomycetes > Kitasatosporales > Streptomycetaceae > Streptomyces > Streptomyces glycanivorans. The sequence goes on from NZ_CP120983.1 coordinate 7,247,849, forward strand.
CGCCGCGGACGGCCCCGACCGCAACCCGGTCCGCTACCTCAACGACGGCGTCAGCCAGACCCTGACCGTACGCCCCGACGGGAGCGTGCCCCGGCTGGCCTTCCCCACGGCGAGCGGCCGGGCCGCGTTCTTCGGCCGCCCGCACATGCCCCCGGCCGAGATGCCCGACGACGACTTCCCCTTCGTGCTGAACACCGGCCGCCTGCAGCACCAGTGGCACACCCTGACGAAGACGGGGAAGGTCCCCAAGCTGAACAGACTGAACCCGGGCCCCTTCGTGGAGATCAACCCGCGGGATGCCGCCGCCCTGTCGATCGCGGAGGGCGACTCGGTCGAGGTCGCCTCACGGCGCGGCCGGGCCGTGCTGCCGGCCGTCGTGACCGACCGGGTGCGGCCGGGGGACTGCTTCGCGCCGTTCCACTGGAACGATCTTTTCGGTGAGTACCTCAGCGTCAACGCGGTCACCAACGACGCCGTCGACCCGGTGTCCCTCCAGCCCGAGTTCAAGGTCTGCGCCGTGACGATGGTGAAGGTCGCCGCCGTCGTGCCGGCCGCCGCGCCCTCGTCCGCCGGCGTACCCGCTGCCGCGTCCTCATCCGCCGGGGCCACGGTCCCGGCGGCGGTGGCCGCGCCCGTCGCCGCCCTCGCCGGGGTGTTCGGCATCGAGGACACGACACCGCCCGTCCTGGCCGACCACGAGCGGCGTTACCTGTCGGGTTTCCTCGCGGGACTCGGGACCCCGCCCGCCGGGACACCCGTACTGCCGGCCCACGCGCCGTTCGATCCGGACCACGCCCTGTGGGTCAACGGGGTGCTGGCCGGAATGTTCTCCCGTGTGCCCGGCGACGCGGCCCACGGCGCGGAGCCCGCAGGGACGGCTGCGGGCCCCGACGCCGCGTCCGGCCGCCAGGTGGTGGTGCTCTGGGCGTCGCAGACCGGGAACGCCGAGGAGGTCGCCGCGGCCGCGGCCCGGCGGCTGACCGCCGAAGGGCGGCCGGCGACCCTTCTCGGCATGGACGACAGCCCGCTGGAGAGCCTCCCGCGCGCAGCCGACCTGCTCGTCGTCACCAGCACGTTCGGTGACGGCGACGCCCCGGACAACGGCTCCGGATTCTGGAAGTCGCTCAACGCGCCCGACACGCCCCGGCTGGACGGTGTGCGCTACGCCGTACTCGCCCTGGGGGACTCCTCGTACGACGACTTCTGCGGGCACGGACGACGCCTCGACGAACGCTTCGGGGAGCTGGGCGCAGTCCGGCTCGTCCCCCGTACGGACTGCGAACCGGACTACGAGGAGCCGGCCGGGCAGTGGCTCGACGAGGTGTTCGCCGCGCTGGGCGCCCCGTCCGCCCCCGCCCCGTCGGCCGCGCCCCCCGCCTCCGGTTCGGACGCCGCGTCCGCACCCGGGGCCGCACGCTCCCGCCGCGCGGTGACGACCGGCCGGCTCGTCGGCAACAAACTGCTCAGCCTCCCCGGCGCCACCAAGGAAGTGCGCCGGTTCACCTTCGACACGCAGGACAGCGCCGTCCCGCTCACCTACGAGGCCGGCGACGCACTCGGCGTGGAGGCGCGCAACTGCCCCGGACTCGTCGCGGAATGGCTCGCCGTCACCGGACTGGACCCCGCGGACACCGTCGACCTGTCCGGGGCGGGGACCGTGTCCCTGGGCGAGGCCCTGCACCGCCACCTGGACATCGCCCGGATCACCCCCGGGCTGCTGCGCCTGGTCGCCGACCGCACCCACGACCGCACCCTCAAGAAGCTGCTCCGCCCCGACAACAAGGGCGAACTCGCCCAGTACACCTGGGGCCGTCAGGCCGTCGACGTCGTCGCCGAACACTCCGCCCGCGCCACCGCGGCCGAGTGGGCCGGAACGCTGACGCGCCTGCGGCCGAGGCTCTACTCCATATCCTCCAGTCCGCTGACGGACCCGGGCCTGGTGGGTCTCACCGTCTCCGTCGTCCGGTACGAGAACCGGCACGGAGCCGTCCGCAAGGGCGTGGCCTCCACCTTCCTCGCCGACGCGGAAGCGGGCAGCCCCGTCCCCGTCTTCGTCCAGAGCGCCCCGCACTTCCGCCCGCCGGCCGACCCCGCCACGCCCATGGTCATGGTCGGCCCCGGCACGGGAGTGGCGCCGTTCGTCGGATTCCTCGACGAACGGCGTGCCCTCGGCCACCGGGCGGCGAACTGGCTGTTCTTCGGCGAGCAGCGCAGCGCCACCGACTTCTACTACCGCGAGGAACTCGAAGCCCTGCGCCGCGACGGCACCCTGACCCGGCTGGACACGGCCTTCTCCCGCGACCAGCGCTCAAAGATCTACGTGCAGGACCGGATGCGGGAGCACGGCGCCCAGCTGTGGTCCTGGCTCCGGGAAGGCGCCCACTTCTACGTCTGCGGCGACGCCTCCCGGATGGCCAAGGACGTGGACCAGGCCCTGCGGGACATCGCAGTGGCCCACGGCGGACTCCAGGAGGACGCCGCCACCGCCTACGTCAAGCAGCTCGCGGCGGACAAACGGTACGTCCGCGACGTGTACTGAGCTCAGCCCGCCGACACGGCCGCGCTGAAGGCCGGAAGATACGCGGACGCGTGGCCCTCGGCCGTCGGATGGACGTTCGTGCTGCTGATCCACGCGTCGCTCGTGCAGATCTCGTGCCCGGCGAAGGCGGGCCGCCCGTCCGCGAAGGCGAACCCGGCGGCCACGGCACGGCCCGCGATCGTCTCGTTCAGCAGGTCGGAACCCTGGTTGACGGCCGTGCGCTTGGCCGAGCTGAGGCCCCCGAGGCAGAGGCCGCCCTCCTTGTAGAGGTGCGGGTATCCGATGACGACCACCTCGGCGTGGGGCGCCCGGGCGCGGACGGTCGCGTAGAGGCTGTCCAGCTCGCCCGGCAGTTCGTTCACGACGTACTCCCCGGCGGTCCGCAGGGCCCTTTCGCAGGCCGACTGGGTGGAGTACTGACAGCTGAGCATGGTCGACGCGAAGCCCGAGTCGTTGCCCCCGATGCTGAGGCTGACCAGGGTGGTGTCGTCGCCGAGCTCGTCCACCTGGTCGCCGAGCATGTCGGGGATCGTCGCCCCACCGCAGGCGGCGAAGGTGAACGAGGCGGGGGCGTTGGCGGCGGCCCAGAGCGCGGGATAGGCGTTACGGCTGCGTGTGCACGCGACATCGGAGTAGCTGCCGGCGCCGGTGCCCGAGGCGTACGAGTCGCCGAGCGCCACGTAGCGTGCGGCGGCCGCATCCGTCGTGGCGGAGGCCGGGACGGCGACCGAGGCGAGCGCGAGGGCCAGAAGGGCGGCACCGGCCGTACGGGAGAGAGACATGGGGTTTCTCCGGGGTGTGGGAGCGAAGGGCGGCAGGCCCGCGGCCGCCGTGCGACACGACGCCGTGGACCACTCCCAACTTCCCGCCCCCGGGCCCGCACGTCATCGGTGAAATGACTGACTCCCGGACCGTGGCGGTCCGGGAGTCAGGGGCGGCAGCGTCCTTCTCAGCCGGCGGACTCACCCGCGTGGGGGCTCAGCACACCGGCGCCGATCAGGACGAACAGCAGGATGCCCAGGAGCACGCGGTAGATGACGAACGGCATGAAGCTCTTCGTGGTAATGAATTTCATGAACCACGCGATGACCGCGTAGCCGACCGCGAACGCGACGACCGTCGCGAAGATCGTCGGCCCCCAGGAGACATGTCCCTCGCCCGCGTCCTTCAGCTCGAACACGCCGGAAGCGAGGACGGCGGGAATGGCCAGGAGGAAGGAGTAGCGGGCCGCCGCCTCACGGGTGTACCCCATGAGCAGACCACCGCTGATCGTGGCACCGGAGCGCGAGACACCGGGGATCAGCGCCATCGCCTGGCAGAAGCCGAAGATCAGACCGTCCTTGACGCCCAGTTCCTTCAGCGACTTGCGCTCCTTGATCGCCCGGTGCTTCCCGCCTGTCTCGTCACGGGCCGCGAGCCGGTCCGCGATGCCGAGGACGATGCCCAGAACGATCAGGGTCGTGGCGATCAGGCGGAGGTCGCGGAAGGGCCCCTCGATCTGGTCCTTGAACGCCAGGCCGAGGACACCGATCGGAAGGGAACCGAGGATGACCAGCCAGCCCATCTGGGCGTCGTGGTCGCTGCGCATCGCGGAGTTCGTCAGCGACCGGAACCATGCGGAGACGATCCGGGCGATGTCCTTGCGGAAGTAGATGAGGACCGCGGCCTCGGTGCCGATCTGGGTGATCGCGGTGAACGCGGCCCCCGGGTCGTGCCAGCCCGCGAAGGCCGCGGTCAGCCGCAGGTGCGCGCTGGAGGAGATCGGCAGGAACTCGGTCAGTCCCTGAACGAGGCCCAGGACGAATGATTCGAACCAGCTCATGGGGCTTAGGCCATCCCGGAGGTACTCAAGCAACGGCCGACGGACGCGAAGGCCGTCGGCAACGTGCGGATGCGGTCAGAAAGGGAGACGGGACGCCACGGCCCCGGACATCCTCTGTCGGTTGCGGGCAGCGTATCGTCTGCGGGTGAACAGACTGCCGCCTGCCCCTGACTAGGCCGCGCCGCCCGCCTCCGTCGGCGGAGCGCCGTCCTCCCCGGCCAGCCGGTGCCGCCTGCGCCAGGCCACCAGGGCCGCACCCGCGCCGGACAGCACGATGAAGGCCGTCGCAGCCAGGAACACCGGGGACGTCGGCGAGGCGGCCGTGCTGCCCGCGATGACGTACGCCGCCGTGTTCGGGATCGAGCCGAGCCCGGTGGCCAGCAGGAACGGCGGGTAGCCCATGCGTGATGTCGCCGCGCAGTAGTTCGCCGCGGCGAAGGGCACCCCGGGAAAGAGCCGCAGCGCCAGCATCGACCGGAACCCGTGCCGGCTGAGCAGTCCGTCCGCAGCCTTCAGGTACTTGCCGCGCAACAGCGTCCGGAGCGCGTCCTGCCCCAGCACCCTGCCGAGCAGGAAGGACACTCCCGCGCCCAGGACGGTGCCGGCCAGCGCCGCCGCGAGCCCGGCCTGGGCGCCGAACAACGCCCCGGCGGCCAGATTGAGCAGCGGGCGCGGCACGAAGGCCACGGTGCACACGCCGTACGCGAGCCCGAAGAGCATCGCCGCGCCGGACCCCGTCAGTTGGGATGGCCAGCCGGAGGACAGCAGCCGCTGTGGTTCGAACAGCAGCATGGTGACGGCAGCGGCCAGCAGGACCGCCACGAGCAGGGAGAACCGGGACCAGGGGGAGAGCAGCGCCCTCGTACAGCGCACTGCGAGGCCACCGGAGGGCCGTGTTGCGGGGACGGGGTCGAACATCTGGGGAGCGTAACCGAAATGGGTGTGTGATCGTCGTAATGCGCGGGCGGACGACGGGTCACCTGGCCTCCGACGGCTGGGACATCGGGCACGTGGTGAGCGGGGGGATCGGAGCCGCGTAGCCCGGTCCTGCTCCCAGCTCGGCCCGCTCCATGCCCGCCGTCCTGCGTACCAGCCGGCCGAGCGCCGCGACCATCGCCGTGCCCGGCTCGTCCTCCGGCTGCATCCCTGACGCGTACAGAAACCGCCGTGCCGCTGCCCTGGATCGGACCGGCTCCCGCAGATCAAGGGGCTTTCAGCAGGTCCCTGAGTCCGCTGACCAGGGCGTGGATGTCACGTTCCACCGGCGCCTCGGCAGAGGTGGCCGTGGGCGGGCCCTCCGCCTGTGTGCGGCAACGGCGGCAGAGGCCGTCGGGAAGTGCCTCCGGCTCTCCGGGGGCGCCGCATTCGGTGCACTCCATCAGCACGCGGCGTGCCGGTGCTCCCGGGGCGCCCGGTGCCGGGGCGGCGGGCAGGCGGGGCGGGACCTTGTCGGTGAGCCGACGGCGTACGAGGCCCACGGGCGAGCCGACCTGGGAGGGGAGTCCGGAGACGAGGGCCTGGGTGAGGTAGTCCGTGTTCACACCCCGGTCCAGCCAGGCGGCGGCCAACTCTTCCAGCACGGCGCAGTCGGCAGCGGAGAGAGCCAGGCGCGGCTCGACGCGGCCGAGTCGGGCGAGGGCGAGATACGCGGGTGACGGACCGGCCGGAGTCCGCTCAGGGCCCCGTTGCTGGGGAACCACGGCTGCGGGCGAGACCGGTGCCGGGGATTCGGTCTCGAAGGGCCTCTCGGGGGCCTCCGTCGAGGCCGGGGGTGGTGGGGGAGTGGCCGATGCGCACTCGGCTGCCTGGGTGGCCAGGCGCTCCTCGGCTCGTGTGAAGGCGTCCCACCACTCGCCGTCCCGGGCGGTACGGGACCAGAAGGTGCGGGTGACCCAGCGGCTCTGTCCGCTGCCGACGACCTGGCAGCGCACGCGCCGCAGATGACCGGCCACGCCCAGAGCCCGCAAGGCGGTGCCGACGGCCATCTGCCCGTACAGGGGAAGGGCCTAGGCCAGGGACTTGACGTCCATGGCGGCGCCTTCGGGCAGCCGGTCGACGAATCCGGCGATGTACCGCTCGCGCTCCGGCAGGAGTGCGAAGTCGTCCGCGCGAGAGGGGCGCTGGTCGGGTGCGGAACGCTTGCCGTAGTCGCGCTGGTCCCTGTCGTACGGGCGGGAGGCTGCGGGGGTGCGCAGCGCGGAGCTAAGGTGCTCGGTAGCCACGAGATCGCTCTTTTCGATCTTGGGGTGAGACCCCGGCCTGGTGTTCGTTGCACCGCGTCGGGGTCGTTTCGCTGTGGGCACCGTAAGCAGTCGTCGCGCTGCGCCGCAACTCGCTCACGATTGGTCATACTTGCTGGTCGTGGCGGGGTGGGGAAGGTGGGAAGGTTTTCCCGACCACCCTTCTTTTCCCTACCGGATACCTGTATCGCTCGAATCCCGGAGCCCGCATCCCGACGCCCGCATCCCGAAGCTCAAGCGCCGGGCCCGCACCTCGTCGGCGTACCTGCGAAAGAGTGAACCGCCCGGTCCCGGACCTCGAAGCTCAGGTGCCGGCCTCCGAGCTCCGAGCTCCGAGGCGACACACGCATCTCACGGGCGGTCAGAACGCCTGCACGTACACCCGGGTCCTGTCGGCGTCCAGTCCGAGTACGTGGATCTCGATCCACTGGACCTTGCTCCGGCGGCTGTCCCCGACGCAGGGCGGGCAGACCCCGGCCCAGCGGACGCCCTTCTCGCTCTGCGGCTCGGCGAGGCCGAGATGTCCGAAAAGCTCCGTGGGGGACGGGAGATCCTGGTTCCTGGCGCGCAGGGGCTTTTCGGGACGCAGATCCTCCGCCACTCGTACGGCGGTCTTCTCGTCGGTCACGAAGGAGAGCAGGTAGATGTCCTCCTGAGGGTTGATCTGCACGGCGCCCTTCACCTCTGTCGCGCTCTCGGGCACCGTCACCTTCATGAACGCCGATGCCTCCGGGGCGCCCATGTCCTTTTCCCAGTGCGAGGTGCGCCCGTCCGTCGTCCGGTGACCATCCCCGCCGGCACTCGAACAGGAGGTGAGCAGCAGGGCGGCCCCGAAGGCCGCGAGCAGCTGTGGCCGCAGGGCAGATCCGTTGTTCACCGGTTCTCCTCGTCGCCGCGCGAGACGTCCCCGCGGGACCCTTCGCGCCCAGGGTCCGCCGGTGTCACCCCGGGGGCTGAGCCACTGTTCAGATCCTGGGTGTAGGTGCTGCTGCTCCCGCGCATATCGAATTCCTGGGCGAAGCCCACCTTGTGCAGCCGCCCCATGTCGTCGTCGGGAATGGTGACGCCCCCGGGGAACGTCGTCGATTTTCCGGAGTCCCAGTTGTACCGGTCCCACACGTTGACCTGGTAGTCGAGCGAGAGCTGTGGCTTGCCGCCGTCGCCCGGACTGACGGTGACCATGCCCGACACGTTCTGCTGGTGCGACCCGACCGCGTGGAACCACTCGTCCTCCCCGAAGGTCCGCCCGATCGCCTGGCTCTCCACAGGAACGACGACCGTCCTGTCGCCGCCGGCCTTCTCGAACTCGTCGAGGGCCTTCTGACGCCATGCGTCCTGGTTCTCGGTGATGTGAAGCGTGCCGACGTCGGTCCGGAACCCGGAATCGTCGTGCAGGATGCGGTCGACGTCGAGGTCGAGCGGCTCGCCGGTGCCACCGAGGTAGTGCTGCATGTTGCGGGATGCCGCTACCTCTCCTGTGAAATCGCCCCCTGCAGCGATCGCTTGAGCCTGCGTCAGGACCCAGAGGTCGTGAGCGGTGGGATCCTCCGTGTCGAATGCTCCCGAGCCTGCGTCGGCCGGTCTCCACTCGTACAGCGGGGCCATGATCCCCGCCTCTCGAAGGTCGTCGCCGCGCTCCCGCAGCAGGATGCCGCGGGTCACCGGATCGAGATCACGCCACCACTCCGCCACGGCGGCCTTCCCCTTCGGCACGTTGGCAGCCTTGCCGGCCTCCTCCAGGGAGGGATAAGGACTCCTCGCAGGGCTTCTGTTGAAGCCGTTCATGGTCCCGTCCATGATGTCGGAGTCGACCACGGCGGCTGCGAGGGCGAGCCTGATGCCGTCGTCGGCGTCAGTGACCGCCTGGACCGCTTGGTCCAGGAGATCGCCCCACCGGGTCACCTGCGCGCGCACACTTTCCTGGTAGCCGGGGTCATGTACGTATGCACTGCGTGCACTCTGGCTGAGCTGTTCGGTATCGAACGAAACGACGCCCTGATCGGAGACGCGCATGCCGTCCTTGATCGCGTCGGTGTGCACGGTGTTCACCCTGCCGCGGAGGGCGGCGAGCTGGGTGTGTGAATCCCGCAGGATGGACGCAATCGCCTTGGCCTCCTTCTGAGCCCCCTGCAGCTCCTTGAGTGTCACGGTGAACCTGTAGTTCGCGGCATCGGCGCTCTGGCCGACCCATGACGGTCCGAGTGAGACGCCATGGACATCTCGTTCGTACTGCTCCTCGATCGTCTCGAATTTGCCTGCCATCTCAACCCACTTGTCGGCGGCGTCGGTGAGTTTGGACAGGTCGCTGCTCATCACTTCGTGATAGGTCGGCACGGCATCCCCCGGGGCGGTCGGTCGGCTGGTCAGTAGTCGTCGATCGGGGACGGCGGACCCAGTTGCGAGCCGATGCCGATGTCGTCGTTCCGGAAGTCGATGCCCGTCTTGCTCAAGGCGTGCTTCTCCGACGCCAGTCGACCCAGCAGCGCCTTGACCTGCTGCTCCCACGTCCTGTGCGCCTTCTTCAACGCACCCGACGTGTCCCAGCCGTACCCGTCCCTGGCACCGAGCTCCTTGACCACCGCTTTCACGCTCTCGGCGGCGTGCTTGCCGCCCCTCTCGACGTCCGGTTCCAGATGATCGTTGATGGCCTTCGCCGCAGCCTGCTTCTTTTCCGGGCTGGAGGCGAGATCCGGGGCGCCGCCGCCCCCTGCCGCCGGGGCGAGCTGGTTCAGTCGCATCGAGTCCGTGTGCTGGGCGGCCACATCGTTTTTGATCTGCTTCCACTCTTCCCAGGCCATGGGATCCCCCGTCAGTGTGATCACTTGCGATAAAGATACGGAAGTCGGTGCGTCGGCTGACAGCTGGAGCCTGGCCAAAGGTTCGAGATGGGCTGGCTGATGTGTGAGGGAATTCGTGGCAGCGACCCCGTTCTCGTGACGGACTCGTCGTGACGTGGAACGGCCGTGCGAGCCGCTTCCTCCCGGACGACGCCGACCGCACGGCCTTCAGTGCCACCGAACTGCTCTCCGGTGACGGGCCTCCTTCGGGCTCAGCCGCCGCGTAGCGATTCTGCCACTCGGGCCGGGTGGGAGCGCGCGAAAACCATTCGACGCCGCCCCGCCGCTCCGCCATGATCAGGGCATGTTCCGGTACGCCTTCCTCGCAGCGCAGTCCGCAGTCGCGGACACGCCGAAGGCTGCCGTGAGCCCTGCGACGGCTGTCGCAGCAGCAGCGACCGACGCAGCGTTCGCCGCTGCAACGGCGCCCTTCGGCGGCGCCCGAAGCTGACCCTCCCCCGACAATCCGGCGGACCCCGTAAGGGGAGGGTCGGCGGGGCCCTGGGGTCTTCTCTCTCAGCTTCGAACACCAAGGACGAGCCATGCCCAAGACGGCATACGTGCGCACCAAGCCGCACCTCAACATCGGCACCATGGGCCACGTCGACCACGGCAAGACCACCCTGACCGCCGCCATCACCAAGGTGCTCAGCGACCGCGGCACCGGCACCTTCGTGCCGTTCGACCGGATCGACCGGGCGCCCGAGGAGGCGCAGCGCGGCATCACCATCAACATCTCGCACGTCGAGTACGAGACCGACACCCGGCACTACGCGCACGTCGACATGCCCGGACACGCCGACTACATCAAGAACATGGTCACCGGAGCGGCGCAGCTCGACGGGGCGATCCTCGTCGTGTCCGCGCTCGACGGCATCATGCCGCAGACCGCGGAGCACGTCCTGCTGGCCCGTCAGGTCGGTGTCGACCACATCGTCGTGGCCCTCAACAAGGCCGACGCCGGTGACCCCGAGCTCACCGACCTGGTCGAGCTGGAGGTCCGCGAGCTGCTCTCCGCGCACGGATACGGCGGGGACACCGTGCCCGTCGTACGGGTGTCGGGGCTCGGTGCGCTCCAAGGAGACCCACGCTGGACGGCGTCCGTCGAGGGGCTGCTGGACGCGGTCGACACGTACGTACCGATGCCGGTGCGCTACACCGACGCGCCGTTCCTGCTGTCCGTGGAGAACGTCCTCACCATCACCGGACGAGGCACCGTCGTCACCGGGGCCGTGGAGCGCGGGACGGTGCGCGTCGGGGACCGTGTCTCGGTGCTCGGCGCGGACGTGGAGACCGTCGTCACCGGGCTGGAGACCTTCGGGAAGCCGATGGAGTCCGCGGAGGCCGGTGACAACGTCGCGCTGCTGCTGCGCGGGGTCGAGCGCGACCGTGTCCGCCGCGGCCACGTCGTCGCGGCGCCGGGCAGTGTGACGCCCAGCCGGCGTTTCACCGCGCAGGTGTACGTCCTGTCGGCCCGGGAAGGAGGCCGGACCACACCGGTCACCACGGGCTACCGGCCGCAGTTCTACATCCGTACGGCGGACGTCGTCGGGGACGTCGACCTCGGCGAGGCGGCCGTCGCGCGGCCCGGCGACACGGTCACCATGACCGTCGAGCTCGGCCGTGACGTCCCGCTGGAGTCCGGCCTCGGCTTCGCGATCCGCGAAGGCGGCCGCACGGTCGGCGCCGGTACGGTCACCGGCCTGCTCTGAACCTACCCGCGCGGCCCGCCTCCCCGACCCCGGGAAGGCGGGCCGCGCCACCTGCGGCAGACTGGGGGCCATGGCAGACACAGCTCTCGTACTGGGTGCCGGAGGCGTCACCGGCACCGCATGGGAAAGCGGCATCCTGCACGGCCTCGCCAAGGCGGGCGTCGACCTCTCCACCGCCGATCTGATCGTCGGGAGCTCCGCGGGTGCCATCGTCGGGGCGCAGCTCGCCTTCGGGCCGGCCGGCGTCGACGATCTCTACGAGCGCCAGCTCGTGGCCCCGGAGAGCGAGAACGGGCCGGTGGGCAGGCTCGGCCCCGTCACCGTGCTGCGCTACGCGAGAGCGGTGCTCTCCTCCCGCACGCCGGACGACTACGGCCGCAGACTGGGTGCCCTGGCCCGCGACAGCCGGTCCGTGGTGACCGCCGACGAACGGCGGGAGATGATCGCGAGCCTGCTCCCCTCGTCCGAATGGCCCGAGGGGAACCTGCTGGTCACCGCCGTGGACGCCGCCACCGGCGCACTGCACACCTTCGACCGGACGGGCACGGTCCCGCTCGCCGACGCGGTCACCGCCAGTTGCGCGGTCCCCGTTGTCTGGCCCGTGGTCAGCGCGGGGGGCCGGAACTGGATCGACGGCGGAGTGCACTCCCCGGCCAACGCCCAGCTCGCCTCCGGCTACGAACGCGTCGTCGTGATCGCGCCCACCGCCACCGGGAACAAGGTGATCGCCTCGCCCCGCTCGCAGGCCGCCCTGCTGGAGGCCGAGGGCGCCCGGGTCGAGGTCATCACCCCGGACGCGGGCACGCGGAAGGCCATCGGGCGCAATCCCCTGGATCCCGCCGGGCGAGCCGCGGCGGCCAGGGCCGGCCTCGCCCAGTCCGCGGCCCACACCGAGGCGGTCGCCGCGGTGTGGAACGGCTGACCCGGCCAGGAGGACGCCCGGAGCCCGTCACAATGGGGGAGTGAACGAGCCGATACCCGTCATCCGCGACACCGACTGCGGCACCGCCAGGCTGCTGCCCGACGTCGACCGGGACCGGGCCTGGCTGCTCACGGTCGACGGCGCCCCGCAGTCGTACGTCGACCTCGACGAGCCGGAACACCTCGAATTCGAGTACGTACGACGGCTCGGCCACGTCGTGGACCTGGCCGGGGCGCCGGGTGCGCCCCTGGACGCGGTACACCTCGGCGGTGGCGCGCTCACGCTACCCCGCTACGTCGCCGCGACCCGGCCGGGCTCGCGGCAGGACGTCGTCGAGGCGGACCACGGGCTCGCCGAACTGGTCGGTGAGCACCTGCCGTTGCCCGGAGGGGCCGATGTCACCGTGCACGGCGCCGATGCCCGGGCCTGGATCGAGAAGGCACCGGACGGCTCCGCCGACCTCCTGATCGGCGATGTCTTCGGCGGCTCGCGGGTACCGGCGCAGCTCACCTCCGTCGAGTACGCCCGGGCCGCCGGACGGGTCCTGCGCAGTGACGGCGTCTACGCGGCGAACCTGGCCGACGGTGCTCCCTTCACCTTTCTCCGGTCGCAACTGGCCAACTTCGCCGCGGTGTTCGAAGAACTCGCCCTGATCGCCGAACCGTCCGTCCTGCGCGGCCGGCGCTTCGGCAACGCCGTGCTGCTCGCCTCGCACGCCCCCCTCGACGTCGTGCCGCTCATCAGGCTCTGCGCCGCCGACGTGTTCCCCGCGCGGGTCGAGCACGGTGCGGCGCTCACCCGCTTCGTCGGCGGTGCGAAGCCCGTACCGGACAGTGAGGCCGTGGCCTCACCCGAGCCCCCCGACGGGGCTTTCGGCGTCGGCTGACACGCCGGCCGGCTCCGGCACGCTGATCTTCGCCACGGTGCCGCGGCGCGTCAGATTCCGTACGTCGGGAACGAGCAGGACGCCCGCGGTCACCACCACGATGAGGGCGGCACAGCCCCACAGCGCCTCGCTGCGGCCGACGAGCGTCTCCACCGGGCCGGCCGCAGCCGTGGCGAGGGGCACCATCGCGACCGAGCCGAACCAGTCGTACGCCGCGACCCGCGACAGCTTCTCCTCCGGGATCTCCTGGTGGAGGGCCGTCATCCAGGAGACCCCGAACACCTCGATGGCGACCCCGGTCACGAACATCACGGCGCAGAGGCCGGCGACCGGCAGCGGGATCGCGAGCCCCGCGGACGGCAGGGCCAGAGGGAAGACGCAGAGCGTTCCGGCGAGCAGCAGCCGCCGCGGCTTCCACCGCATCATCAGCAGCGCCCCGCCCAGTGTGCCGACGCCGAAGGCCGCGAGGGCGAAGCCCCAGGGGCGGGCGCCTCCGAGCTCGTCCCGCGCCACCAGCGGCCCGTACACCGCCTCGGCGGCTCCCACGACGGCCACGACCACGGAGAACTGCAGCACGACGGCCCACAGCCAGGGGCGCCCGACGACCTCCTGCCAGCCCTCACGGAGATCGGCGAGCAGCCCGCCGCCGGGCAGGCGCGCGGGGATGTGGCTCACGTCGAGGAAGGCCCTGAGCGCGCCGGCGACGGCGAACGCCGCCGCGTCGACCGCCAGCACCCAGCCCGGGTCCATGGCCGCGATCATGGCGCCGCCGAGCGCCGCGCCGCCGATGGCCGCGCCGTGCATGGACATCCGGAAGAAGGCGAAGGCGCGGGCAGCCTGCTCACCGTTGACGCTGGACATCAGCATGCCCTCGGCGGCCGGACCGAAGAAGGCCTGCCCGGTGCCGCAGAGCGCCGTCAGCAGCATCATCTGCCACAGCTCGGCGCCGCCGGTCAGTACCAGCCAGGCGAACACGGCCTGTGAGACACAGTTCAGCGTGTTGGCGGCCACCATCACGCGGTGACGTGGCAGCCGGTCCGCGACCGCGCCGCCGATCAGCAGGAAGAGCACCAGCGGCGCCGTACGCGCGGCGGCGACCAGCCCGACGTCGCCGCTGTCGCCGCCCGACTCCAGAACCGCGAACGCCGCCGCGATCAGAGCGCCGTTGGTGCCCAGGCTCGTGATGATCGCGGCGGCGGTCAGCAGACCGAAATTGCGTCCCGCGGGCAGGGAGCGCGGGGCGGGAGAGGGGGAGGTGGAGGCGGAGGTCACCAAGGGACTATCCCCGCCCCGGCCCCTCCCCGCCAAATGGACGGCCCGGGGGACCCGGGCCGGAGGCTCAGGACGTGGTCTCCGCGCCCTCCGCCAGGCGTACCGTGCTGAGGATCTTCTGGATGGTGGCGTCCGGGAGTTCGTCGTCGACGCCGGCGTTGGCGTAGAGGATCCAGGACGAGTAGTCGCCCTTGGCGTTCTTGAAACTGAACGCGATCGACTTGCCGTCGGTGTCGCACTTGTTCTTGTTGGCCAGCCCGGTGGCGGTGGCCTTGACGACGCTGCCCGACAGACCCGACTTCGTCGTGTACTGCTCGGGCTTACCGGTCTTCACCTTCTCCTTCGGGTCCTCCTGGGCATAGGCGGCCCAGACCCAGTTGGAGGCCTCGTTGGTGGCCGCCTCGTCCGTGCTCTTGGCGCCCTGGGCTCCCTTGGTGCCGACACCGGCCAGACCGGTGTCCTCCTGCTTGCCGTCCTTGTCCGTGTCGTCGCTGCACCACTTCGTCTTGAGGTACGCGGGAGCGGAGAATCCGACCGCCGGAGGACCCGTGGGGTCCTTCACGTCCTCGAAACCGGAGATCACACCGGTGCCCGAGACCTCCCAGTCGCCGGGCACGTCGAACTGCGTGCCCCACTTGGGGTTGGTCACGACCTTCCAGCCCGGGACCGTGGGTGCGGCGTCCTCGCCGCCCCGCGGGTTGGCCGCGGGGGAGGAGGACGCGGTGTCGGACGGCTTGGCGGTCGGTGACGAGGACGCCTTGTCGTCGGCCACGTCCGAGCCGCCCTTGTCGTCCTTGTTCATGACGACGACACCGGTGACGACGGCCGCGATGACGACGGCGGTCGCCGCGAGGACGGCGACGATCGTCGTCTTCTTCTTGTCGTCCGGCTGCGGTCCGCCGGGCCCGCCGGGTACGGCGTACTGCGGCATCGTGGGCTGCTGGTACGGGTTGGGCTGCGGGTAGCCCGGCTGCTGCCCTGGCTGACCCTGCTGCTGATATCCCGGCTGCTGATAGGGATTCGGCTGTTGGTACCCCGGCTGCTGGTACGGGTTCTGGTTCTGGTCCTGCGGGTTCTGCTCGCCCCCGGGCGGCTGCTGTCCTGGCCACATGGCCAGTAACCATAGAGGGGAGGGGCGTCGACTGCTACGGGCGCCCCTGTGAGGGGATGGCCAAAGCCTGCTACTGGCAAGTAACATCGCCGCCATGAGTACTGAAGAGATGACGGTCGGCGAGATCCTGTCCGCAAGCGTCCCGATGGTCCGGACCCTTGGCATCGAATACCTCGAGACGACCGCGGAGCGTGCTGTCCTCTCGCTCCCCGACCGTGCCGAGTACCACAACCACCTCGCCGGACCGCACGCCGGAGCGATGTTCACGCTCGCCGAGTCGGCGAGCGGCGCGATCGTCGTCGCGGCGTTCGGTGACCAGATGGGCCGGGCGGTTCCGCTGCCCGTCACGACCGAGATGGCCTTCAAGAAGGTGGCCATGGGCGATCTCACCGCCACCGCGGTCCTGGGGCGCCCGGCGGCCGAGGTCGTCGCGGAGCTGGACGAGGGGAAGCGCCCGGAGTTTCCCGTGCGCGTCGAGATCCGTCGCGCCGACGGCGCCGTCACCAGCGAGATGAGTGTGGTCTGGACCCTGCGCCCGAACCGCTGACCCCCGGCCGCCCCCGGTGACCGCCGGCGGCCCCGCGGACCCCGGCCGCCCCCGGTGACTGCCTTCCGGCCCCGCGGACCCCGGCCGGGGGCCGCGGCGACTTCTCCGTCCGTCCGGCCCGGTAGGCTGCCCGCCGTGCACCCCTCGTGGTGCGCGGCGGCAGAATTCTCACGGGAGGACCGGCGATGCACGTCCAGGAGTGGCTCGAGACCGTACCCGCGGTCAGCATTTACCTCCTGGTGGGGGTGGTCATCGGACTCGAGAGCCTGGGCATCCCGCTGCCCGGCGAGATCATCCTCGTGAGTTCGGCGCTCCTGGCCTCCCAGCACGGCGACATCGACCCCGTGGTGCTCGGCGCCTGCGCGACGGCCGGAGCGATCATCGGTGACTCGATCGGTTACGCCATCGGCCGCAGGGGAGGGCGCCCGCTGCTCGCCTGGCTCGGCGGCAGATTCCCCAAGCACTTCGGGGCGCCCCAGATCGCCCTGGCGGAGCGGTCGTTCGAGAAGTGGGGCATGTGGGCCGTCTTCTTCGGCCGCTTCGTCGCACTGCTCCGGATCTTCGCAGGGCCGCTGGCCGGCGTGCTGCGCATGCCGTACTGGAAGTTCCTGATCGCCAACGTGCTCGGCGGCATCCTCTGGGCCGGCGGCACCACCGCCGTCATCTACTCGGTGGGCGTCGTCGCCGAGGCGTGGCTCAAGCGCTTCTCGTGGCTGGGACTCGTGGCCGCCGTACTGATCGGTGTGATCTCGATGCTCGTGCTGAAGAACCGCGCCAAGAAGGCCGCGGAACAGGCCGGCGGCCCGGTGCCGGCGCCCGAGCCGGACGCGGTCCCCGCAGCCGACTGATCCTGTGGACGCCGGGCACCCGGCCCGGGCCTTCAGCCCTCCTGGTGCGCCGAGCGATGGGCCTTCGCCAGCTCCACGTATCCCGCCGCGTTGAAAGCGATGCCCTCACGCTCCTCCGCCGTCAGCTCCCGCTTGACCTTGGCGGGCACACCGGCCACGAGGGAGCCCGGCGGCACCCGCATCCCCTGCGGCACCAGGGCCTGCGCCGCGATCAGCGAACCCGCACCGATGTGCGCGCCGTTGAGCACGGTCGCGCCCATGCCGACCAGTACGTCGTCCTCGATGACGCAGCCGTGCAGGACGGCGTTGTGGCCGACCGAGACCCTGGCGCCGACCGTCAGCGGGAAGCCGGGGTCGGTGTGCACGCTGCAGTTGTCCTGGATGTTGCTGTCAGGGCCCAGGGAGATCGGGCCGCAGTCGGCACGCAGCACGGCCTGGTACCAGACGCTCGAGCCCGCGGCGAGCGACACCTCACCGATGACGACCGACGTCGGCGCCAGGAACGCGTCCGGATCGACGTCCGGCTCCTTGCCGCCGATACCGGTGACCAACGCCTGCTCTGCCATCGCCTGCTCCTCGGGTGGGGTGTGGTGCGCGCGGCGCCCCGTGCTCCGCACGAACCGTAAACGACGGCCCCGCGTCCCGGCCGGGTGGGGTGAACATCACAGCCCACGACGCCGATCCGTCAGGGGCGGGCCGACTACCGTGAGCGGGTGCCGAAGAACCGGAACTTGTTCTCCTCCCTGGCCCTCCGGCGGCGTGAGGTCACCTCCCGAGCCGTCCACCGCGTCTGGGCGTGGGTGCAGGAGACCGGAGCGGTCACCGCGCCGCACCCCGGCCGGCTCCGCTTCGGCCGCATCGGCACGGGAACCCGGCTCGCCTTCCCGCAGGGAACGGTCTTCGGCGAGCGGTGGATCGAGCTGGGCGACCACTGCATCATCGGCGAACAGGTCACACTCACGGCCGGCCTGATGCCCGACCTGGATCTGGGGGCCGAGACCGTCCTGACCCTGGGCGACGGCGTGGTGCTCGGCCGCGGCAGCCACGTCATCGCGGACACCTCGGTGTCGATCGGCTCGGACACCTACTGCGGCCCGTACGTCTACATCACCTCCACCAACCACAGCTACGACGATCCCGACGAGCCCGTGGGCAGGCAGTGGCCGCGCATGGAACCGGTCGTGATCGGGCCCGGGTGCTGGATCGGCACCGGAGCGGTGATCCTTCCGGGGGCGAGGCTCGGCCGTAACGTCGTGGTCGCGGCGGGAGCCGTCGTACGCGGAGAGGTCGCCGACCACGCGGTGGTGGCGGGAGCGCCCGCCAGGGTGGTGCGGAGCTGGGACCCCGAGAAGGGCTGGCAGCCGCCGCTGCGCACCCCCGCGCCCGTGCCGATCCCCGACGGCGTCACGTCCGAGCAACTGGCCGCCGTGGCGCTGCTGCTGGAGGACCCGGCGGGGAGCTGACGGACCCGCGACCGAAGGGCCGTGGAGGGTGGGAGTGCTCTCCGGTGTCAGAGGGCTGCCACGCTGTTGATTTCCCTGTTCTCCAGGACGTGGCGGACGTGTCCCCCGCGGGTGAGGTTCAGTGCCGCTCGGCCGAGCTGGGCGGTGTCGGTCACCAGGGCCGGTCCCAGACGAAGGAGCCGCAGGAGCGGTACGAGCGGGGTGGCCGCGGCGCCGGCCCACCGATAGGCGGTGGTCTTGGAGCGGGCCTTGTGGGCAGGCAGGACGAAGCCGGGGCGCAGGGCGTATCCGTTGGGGAAGGTGGAGACGATCGCGTTCTCGGTGCGCCCTTTGACGCGGGCCCAGCGAAGCCGTCCGCTTCCGGTGCTGTCCGTGCCGCCACCGGAGACGTAGACGAAGGTCAGATCCGGATTGACTTCGTGGAGGGCGCGCGCGGCGGCGGTGGTGTATCCGTAGGTGATGCGTTCGTAGGCCTCGGGTTCCATGCCGGTGGAGCTGACGCCGAGGCCCCAGAAGCAGGCGTCGGCGTCGGCGAGGTCGTCCTCGACCGAGCTGAAGTCGAGGAAATCGGTGTGTACGACCTGCCGCAGCTTCGGGTGCGTCAGCTCCAGCGGTGTCCGTCCGACGGCGAGGACCTGGGTGACATCGTCGGCGTGCAGGCACTCCTGGAGGAAGCCGTCGCCGATGAGGCCGCTGCCGCCGAAGATGACTGTTTTCACGGTTGTTTCCTCAGTTCGTGTTCGTCGGGCGTTCCAGGGCTGCGGTGCGGTCGGACTCAGAGACCGTCGGCCACCGAGACGCCGGTGAGTTTCTGGGCCTCGGACCACAGACGTGCAGCGACAGCTCCGTCCTGGGCGCTGCGCGGCAGGGAAACGGCCTTGGTGGGGCCGACCACGGACCAGCGCGGGCCGTAGTAACCGCCGTTCGTGGCGTCAGGGCTCGTGGCCGCGTACAGCAGGGGTTCCGCGCCTTGCTCCGGCCCCTGGGAGGGCACGATCCTGTACAGCAGCGATTCGAGCAGCCCGGGCCGACCACCGTTGAGGGTCGGGCCTGAGGTCATCAGGTTGGTGCGGGTGTAGCCGGGGTGCGCGCCGGCCGACAGCAGGGGCCAGTGGTGCTGGACGGCGAGGTCGGCGAGGTGGAGCATCATCAGCATGTCGGCGAGCTTCGACTGTGCGTAGGCCCGGGTGGGGCTGTAGTCGCGGGTGGACTGCAGGTCGTCGAAGTCGATGCGGGCCCGGTTGGCGGTGCCGCTGCTCATCGTGGCCACGCGGGGGGCGGGGGCGCTGAGCAGCAGGGGCAGCAGCCGGACGGTGAGAGCGAACGGGCCGAGGTAGTTGCTGCCCAGCTGGAGCTCGAAGCCGTCCGGTGTCTCCGTGCGACGGGGCACGTTCATGACTCCGGCGTTGTTCAGCAGCAGGTCCAGCGGCCTGCCGTCGGGGATCAGGCCGTCGGTGAAGCTTCGGACGGAACTCCGGTCGGCCAGGTCCAGGGGGCGGACGTCGATCAGGGCGCCGGGGTGCGCGGCGAGGATTTCCGCCCGGGCCTGTTCGCCCTTGGCCGGTGTGCGCACGGCGAGAATCACCTGGGCACCGGCTTCGGCCAGCCGTTTGGCGGCCTCCTTCCCGGTTCCGCTGTTCGCGCCGGTCACCACGGCGAGTTTTCCGTGCTGGTCAGGGACCTGGTACATGACGGACTCCATTACGTACTGCCGGTATCTTGTCTCGGCCCACCGTAACGGACCGGTGGTAACTAATCAAAGTACCGGCGGTATGTAACATGGGGGTCGTGACATTTCGACGCGCCCGCACCGATGAACAGCGCAGTCAGCGGCGACGCCAGATTCTGGACACCGCGGCCGCGATGCTGACCGAGATGCCTGTGGCGAAGCTGAGCCTGAACGAACTGAGCCGCCGGGTGGGTCTGGCCAAGGCCAACGTGCTGCGCTACTTCGAGTCGCGGGAGGCGGTGCTGCTCGATCTGCTCGACACCGAGGTCCAGGACTGGATCACCGAGCTCCAGCAGCTGCCGACGGCCGGCGACGGCACCGCACGCGAACGCGGGGACCAGCTGGCCGACATCCTGGCCACATCCATGGCGCGAAGGCCGGTGCTGTGTGACCTGCTCGGCGCGCAGGGCGCTGTCCTGGAGCGCAACATCTCCACCGAGGTCGGCATCCGGCACAAGCACGCGGCCCGGCAATCCCTGCGGACCCTGGTCGAGTTCGTGCTGCGCCACCTTCCCGAACTCGGCAACGACGGCGCCGCCGCTCTGGTGGAGTCGACCCTGCTGATGTCCATGTCGGCCTGGCAGTGCAGCCGCCCCTCGACGGCAATGCTGGCGGTCTACGCCTCCGACCCGGAACTGGCGGCCATGCGCATCGACTTCACCGAGCTCGTGCGCCGTACGACAGCGGTGACCGCCGCCGGCCTGCTGGCCCGGCGGGGGCATGGGGAGAACGCCGTTCGGCCTGCCTGATCGTCCGGCGGGGACATGGGTGGAGCGCCTTCCGCCCTTGTGTCGAGCTCGGCAGGGTGACGGCCCAGCCGGATGATCGTCGCGCCGCCGTCCCGCGCTGCCGCTGGGAGACGGGGCGGCGGGCTGCCGACCCCGGTTGTCGAGGCGGCAGCGGGCGGTCAGGCCTCGGGGTCGACTTCGGGGTGCGTGAACCGCACGGGCTTGCCCAGCGACCGGGCGTAGGTGATTTCGGCCCGGGTGCTGTCTCCGATGTAGTCGCCGACCACGAGCACATCATCGGCGAGCCGGATCTTCGCCCGGTGCAGATCGTCGAGTCGAGCCTTCAGCGCCTCGGCCTCGACGGGATCGGACCAGAGCTCGTGCGGCGACTTCATGTCGCAGCCCGGTCTGACGACGATCCTTCCGGCTACGGTCTCCCGCAGATCTGCTTCGGACATCCCGGTCATGAAGCGGGTGGAGCCACAGATCACGACGATGCGCGGGAGGCCGAGCTGCTTCTTCGCGTCGGCGAGCTTCTCCTCGGGGGTGAGCAGATGCGGGTGCGACACCGGTTCCTCCTGGTGGTGTGGTCCAAGGGGGTCTGCGGAGCTCGAACGCAGCCCAGGCAGGCTGAACCGCATCATCGTTCAGGGCCCGTCGAGGGCGTTCCTCACGAGTTCGCGCGCGTACGTGGCGTCCAGGCGGTCGGGGCGGAAGAGGATGCGGTACATCATCGGCGCCACGACCCGGTCCATGACCCGTTCCGTGTCGGGCGCTTCCTCTCCGCGCCGCGTCGCACGGTTCAGGACGACGTCGATCTGCTCCGCGGCGTAGGCGGAGCACCTTCCGGCATTGGTGCCGTCCGGATCACCGAGAAGCGCGTCCCTGATGTACGCGCGCCCGGGCGGGGAGGCCATCTCGTCGAGGAACTGCTCCGCCCAGGCGTCGAGGTCGGCCCGCAGACTGCCGAGATCGACGGGGTCGGTCTCCGGGCGCAGCCGTTCGACCGCGACGTCGGACAGAAGTTCCTGCAGGTCGCCCCAGCGCCGGTAGACGGTGGAAGGAGTCACGCCGGCGCGGGCCGCCACCATGGGGACGGTCAGCGCCGCGCGGCCCGTCTCACCGACCAGCTCGCGGACCGCGGCATGGACGGACTCCTGCACACGGGCGCTGCGCCCACCGGGGCGGGTCGCGGGCCTGGGGCTCATGTGTGCCACCTTAATGCGAATACGTTGCTTCCGGCCGCCCCGATTCCGATCCGCGGGCGAACAGCCGGGTCGTCCGCGCGCCCCAGCAACCCGGGACGTCCGCCTGCCCTCAGGCTGCCACCGGGGCGATCCGCCCCACGCCGTCGGCAGCCTCCTCGTACACCCGCCCGACGCGGAGCACCGTCGCGTCCTGGAAGGGGCCTGCCATCAGCTGCATGCCGATGGGAAGCCCTGCGTGATCGTGCCCGACCGGCAGGGTGAGAGCCGGAACACCGGTGATGTCGGCCGGGGCGGAGAGGCGGACGTAGCTGTCGGAGACGGCTTCCACGGTCCCGTCGTCCCATTCGACCGTGTCCTGGCCGGACTTCGCGGCCGTCATCGGCACGGTCGGGGCGGCAAGGACGTCGATACCGCCGAACATGCGGGCCCAGTCGTCGCGCATCATGGTGCGGGCCCGCTGGGCACGGAGGTAGTCGCCGGCGGATGTGAGTGCGCCGGCCTCGAGCAGGATGCGTACGTCCGAGGTGTACAGCTCGGGGGCGGCCCGCAAGGACCGCTCGTGGTAGGCCGTGGCCTCCGGAACCATCAGCCCCCACTGGACGGCCTGGATGTAGCGCGCCATCGGGATCTCCACGTCGACGAGCTCCGCGCCGAGCTCCGCCAGCCGTCCGATCGCCCGGCGTACGGCCTCCTCCACTTCGGGCGAGACCCTGTCGAAGTAGTGATTGCGCGGAACGCCGATCCTGAGCCCCTTCAGATCACCGCTGCCGGTGAGGTCGGCCGGAGGGCCGGGCACACTCGCCGGGTCACGCGGGTCGTACCCGGCGGTCGCGGCCAGTACGAGAGCCGCGTCCTGTGCGCTGCGGGTGATGGGGCCCACATGGTCCAGGGACCAGGACAGCGGGGTCACACCGGAACGGGAGACGAGACCGTAGGTCGGCTTGAGACCCACCACGCCGTTGAGAGCGGCGGGGACCCTGATGGAACCTCCCGTGTCGGTTCCCATGGCGAACGTCGCCTCGCCCGCGGCGACAGCCACCGCCGAGCCGCCACTCGACCCTCCGGCGACCCGGTTCCGGTCCCATGCGTTGCTCGTCTGCGGGGTGGTCAGGCCGTAGGCGAATTCATGGGTGTGTGTCTTGCCCAGGAGAACGGCCCCGGCGTCCTTCAGGAGTGCGGCCACCTGGCTGTCGTGGTCCGCGACGTGCCCTGCCCGGACGTCCGAGCTCGCCGTGGTGGGCAGGCCCGCGGCGTCGATGAGGTCCTTGAGGCCCATGGGGATCCCGTGCAGCGGGCCGCGTGGTCCGGATCCGGAGATCTCCCGCTCGGCGCGAACCGCTGCGGCCAGAGCGGTCTCCGCCGCGACGGTGACGTAGGCGTTGAGCCCTCCGTCGACGGCGGCGATGCGGGCCAGCACGGACTCGGTGAGCTCGACCGGGGACAGTTCCCGTGCGTGCACCGCACGGGCCGCGTCGGTGAGGGACAGCTCAAAGGGTTGCATCGGCATGCTCCTGTCCGGCCCGGTACGAGCCTGCGGGAGGCGTGTCGGCGAAGTCGAGTTCGCGCAGTGTCGAGATGACGGAGTGGATGTGGTTGGCGGCCGCAGCCACGCCTTCGTGCCGGTCGCCCCCGAGGGCGAGTCCCGCCCGCAGGGCGCCGTGAGCCGCCTGCTGGGGAGTGAGTTCGCTGGTCATGAGTGCCTTTCCAGCTCGGTGCGGTACATCGGTCCCGGAACCGTCCGCGGCCCGAGACCAACTAAAGCGAATCATTTGCTTTACGGGACGGTAGCCCCCTACGGTCGCTTAAGGCAAACCAATAGCTTTAAGTGATGCGAGGGAAGTCCGACGTGCCCCAGACCCAGAAGCAGAAGCAGACCCAGACCCAGACCCAGAAGCAGACCCAGACCCGGATTCAGACCGAGCCTCGAACTCCGAGGCGCGATGCCCCCGCCTCGGTGCAGGCCCCCGCGTGGTCGGTGGGTCATCACACAGTGCGGCGTATCGATGAGACAGCCCTCCCCGCCGCGACCGGCCCATGGCTGCTGCCCGGGGCGACCGCGGACGTCGTCGACCGGACCGCGTGGTTGCGTCCCGACTTCGCCGACGAAGAGGGTGTCCTGCGGCTGGCGAGCCACAGCTTCGCGGTCGAGGCGGACGGGCTGCGGGTGCTGGTCGACACCGGAATCGGAAACGGGAAGCAGCGCGCCAACCCTGCCTGGCACGACCTGGACAGCGACTACGAGGCGCGGCTGACGGCGGCGGGCTTCGCGCCGGAGGCCGTGGACCTCGTCATCCTGACCCACCTCCACACCGATCACGTGGGCTGGAATACGCGCTCGGCAGGTGGAAGTTGGGTTCCCACCTTCCCCAATGCGCGTTACGTCACGTCTCGGACCGAATGGAACTACTGGGCCGGTGTCGAGATGGATGAGGCACGGCGGCAGATGTTCCGGGACTCGGTGCACCCCGTCCGGGATGCGGGCCTCTTCGACCTCGTGGACGTCGCTGACGTGGGCGCGGACATCGCACCGGGCCTGCGCCTGCTGCCGGTCCCCGGCCACACTCCGGGCCAGGTGGCGGTGGAGCTGAGCAGCGAGGGGGAGACGGCGCTCATCACCGGCGACAGCATCCACCACCCGGTCCAGATGGGACATCCGGAACTCGGCAGCTGCGTGGACATCGCACCCGAACTCGCCGCCAGGACCCGACACCGGATACTCGACTCGTTGGCCGGCACCTCGACCCTGCTGTTCGGAAGCCACTTCCCGCCGCCGACCGCCGGTCACGTGCGACACGAGGGCGGCGCGTACCGGCTGGCGCCGGCCGCGCCCGGGGGTGGTGTGGTCCGCGGCTGAACCGAGAACCGGCGCCGCGACAGGCCCCGACCGAAGTCGGCCGGCCCGCCCGCCCGCCCGCCTGGCAGGGCCCGCGGCAAGGGCGAACGGTGCTGGCGTCGGGTGCCTCGAAGTACAGTGCGTCGGTCGGGTGGGTGCACCACGCCGCAGTGCAGTATTCTCAACTATTTCATCCTGGATATTGGACTGAATGTGACTGACCTCGACCAGCTCACCCAGTCGCTCGCGCGGAATCTCAAGCGCTGGCGAGGTGAGCGCGGGTTCACCCTGGACGCTCTCGCGGCCCGAGCGGGGGTCAGCCGGGGCATGATCATCCAGATCGAGCAGGCGCGCACGAACCCGAGTGTCGGCACCACCGTCAAGCTCGCGGACGCGCTGGGTGTCAGCATCACGACACTGCTCGACTACGAACAGGGGTCCCAGGTCCGGCTCGTGCCCGCGAGCCAGGCGGTGCGCCTGTGGTCCACGGAGGCCGGCAGTTCGAACACGCTGCTGGTCGGCACCGAGGCCCGCGGCCCCATCGAGCTCTGGTCCTGGCACCTGATGCCCGGCGACAGCAGCGCCTCCGACCCGCACCCCGAGGGAACGGTGGAACTCCTGCACGTCACCTCGGGTGAGCTGACGCTGGTCGTCGACGGTGAGGCCCACGTGGTGCCCGCCGGTACCTCCGCGACGTTCGAGGCCCATGTGCCGCACATCTACCGGAACGACGGCTCCGAGCCCGCCGACCTGACGATGGCCGTGTCGATCCCGCCGGTCCGTGGGGAGGGCAGGTGAACGGTTCGCGGGCGGCTGTAGCGTGAGCGGCATGCGCGCACCTCTGGGCGACTTCAGTGACGCCTCTCCCGCAGCCGACCGGCTGGACCTGCTCACTCCGCCCGTGGCCGAGGCCGTCGCGGCCGGCTGGGGCGGTACTCCCGCCGAGTCCGTCGTCTTCGTCGACACCGACCCCGCGATCGCCGACACGGCCGCCTTCGTCGAGCACCACGGCCCCGCACTGCTCGACGCGTCCGCCAACTGCGTGGTGGTGGTGGGCAAGCGGGGCGCCGACACCACGCTGGCCGCGTGTGTGGTGCTCTCCCGCACCCGCGTCGACGTGAACGGGGTCGTGCGCAAGCACCTCGGGACCCGTAAGGCGTCCTTCGCCCCGATTGACGTGGCGGTCGGTGAGACCGGCATGGAGTACGGCGGCATCACGCCCATCGGCCTGCCTGCGGCCTGGCCGCTCCTCGTCGACCCGGCGGTGGCGGACACGGAGTGGGTCCTGATCGGCAGCGGCCGCCGCCGCGGCAAGCTCATCGTCCCCGGCAAGGCGCTGGCGGCACTGCCGGGAGCGGTTCTGCTCGACGGCCTCGGGGTCTGAGAAGCACTGTCAGGTCAGGGGAGGGCCGGGGCGCAGGGGAGCACGGACAGCTCCTTTGAGCATGCTGATCGTGCGTTCGTGCACGTCGCCCACGCGGTCCGTCACCCGTACTCTGACGAGAACCGTGTCGATCTCTCCCATCGCGGCCTCCGTCAGCCAGCCGATGAGCAGATTCTGGGTGGGGATGGGCAGACCCGCGCCCATATGTATGAGATCGAAATCGGTGTCGGCCACGAGGCCCCGCGCGGCGACGAGCCGCATCGCCTCCTCACGGTTCGACCACCGCAGGGTGCCTGCCGGACGGCCTCCGGCGTCCGGGGAGTGGCGCGCGACGTGATAGTCGACGCGATCCATGACAGCGACGTCCTGCGCCGCGTTGATGAGGTAGCAGGCCCAGGTGAGGCGTCCGTCGGGGGCCAGTCCCGCGACCACCCGCCCGTGGTAGCCGAGTGCGGGTCTGACCGCTCTGGCGTACTGTCCCCGGGCGAGTGCCGCGCCGAGGCTGCCGACAGCCGCGGTGGTGGCACTCTGCAGGTCAAGCAGGCGTAACTTCCAGGGCCAGGCCCTGGTCAGGTGAGCCGGAGCGTTCTCGCGCCACACGCTGTAACAGAGCAAGGCCATGGAGACGAAGACGAGCGTCGTCACCAGCCTTGAGAACAGTCTGTTCTTCCCCACCACGCGCTGTGCGGATTCCATAGTTCGCAGCCCCCCACTGTTCACTCTGTTCGCGGGCGCCACTGTAGGGACTGGCCGCCGAGAGCGACAGGGCGCGTCACGGCCCGAACGTTCAGCTGCTACCGGCCCGGTGCTCCGTGATCCAGCCCACGGCGAAGTCCACGGCCGCGCGAAGAGGGAACAACCGACTGGGCGCCGCCCCCACCCGGCCGGTGCTGACCGCTTCGGGCCGGGCGCGGGCGAAGTCCTCGCCGAGGCGGGCGAAGTCGCTGTCGTCCAGAGCGATGTCCTCGTACTCCCACCAGTGGCGTCGCCCCTCCGACGCCACCACACAGCGGTAGAGGCGGCGGGGCGGGGCCGGGCGGCGGTACTCCGCGAGGTGGAAGGCGGTGCAGCGGCCGAAGCCCGTGCCCAGGAGCAGGACCTGTGCGTCGGCCTCGTACAGCCGGGCGAGGGGGGAGTCCTCGCCCAGGTGGCAGTCCGGGCGGTGGCCTGCGAGCAGCCGCGCCGCCGCCGGGCCGAGCCCGGCGAACGAGGTCTGCGGGTGGCCGCTGCGCCGCGCATCCGGCGCCTGGCGCACCAGCTCGGCGAGAGCGCCCATGGTGGGGGCGGGAGACACATCCGGATCGAACGCGGGCATCGCCGCACGCACGGCCGCCCCGGCTTCCTCGCTCAGGCCGCGGACAATGTCCAGGTAGGCGCGGGAGGTGTCGGAATTCTCCGGGGTGAAGGAGGGGACGACCACTGTCCCCGTCGGCCCCAGAGTCCGGTGCAACGCGTGCACCACGTCCCCGGCACAACCGCCCGCGGCACGCATCGAGGCGTGTACCAGCAGGACACCACCCCGTCGCACGCCGAGCTCGTGCAGCTGGGTGGCGGCACGTTCGCCGCCGAGCAGGAGATGCTGTGTCACGGCGGACATTCTCCCCGCCCGGGGTCTACCGCGACACCACGCCTCCAGCGGCAGAACTCAGCGGAGGGGGCTCAGGCGGGGTATCTCGATCGCCGGGCAGCGGTCCATGACCATGGCCAGGCCTGCCGCACGGGTGCGCTCGTACGCCTGCTCGTCGATCACGCCGAGCTGGAACCAGACGGCCTTCGCCCCGGCCGCCACCGCCTCGTCGGCGACAGCGCCCGCCAGCTCGCTGTTGACGAAGACGTCCACCACGTCGACGGGGAAGGGTATGTCCGCCAACGAGGCGTATCCCTGTTCGCCGTGGACCGGCTCCGCCTTGGGGTGGACGGGCACCACGCGTTTACCGAAGCGCCTGAGGACCTCCGCCACCCCGTACGCGGCGCGTGACCTGTTGGTGGACAGGCCGACCACCGCCCAGGTGTCGCCCGTGTCCTGGAGGATCCTGCGAACCGTGTCGTCGTCTGCGTACATGCCCGGACAACGGACGGTCCCGCCCGGTCATTCCCCACGGGAGGGTGAAAGTGCGGGACGGAGCGGCGCATAGGGTGGACGGATGCAGGAGGAGTACCGGACAGTCGCCGGCGAGGGTGTGCACGAGACCGAGGTCAGCCGGTCGCGTTTCCTCTGCGCGCTCGCCCCCGCCGCCACCGAGCAGGAGGCGCAGGAGTTCGTCGCGCGCGTCCGCAAGGAGCACCCCACCGCCAACCACAACTGCTTCGCCTATGTCATCGGCGCCGACGCCTCGGTGCAGAAGGCCGGCGACGACGGGGAGCCCGGCGGGACGGCCGGCGTCCCCATGCTGCAGATGCTGATGCGCCGGGAGGTGCGTTACGCCGTCGCCGTCGTCACCCGTTACTTCGGCGGCGTGAAACTCGGAGCGGGCGGACTGATCCGGGCGTACGGAGGGGCGGTCGGTCAGGCGCTCGACTCGCTGGGCACGACCACCCGCCGCCGCTTCCGCCTCGCCGCCGTCACGGTGGACCACCAGCGCGCAGGCAAGCTGGAGAACGATCTGCGCGCCACCGGTGTGGCTGTCCGCGGCGTGACCTACGCGGAGGCGGTGACCATCGAGATCGGACTGCCGGACGCCGGCGTCGAGGGCTTCAGGGCCTGGCTCGCGGACGCCACCGCGGGCTCCGCGACGCTCGAACTGGGCGGCGAGGCGTACGGGGATGTCTGAATCGGACGGGCCGTGCGGGGACTCAAGTCCCCGGTCGGCCGTGCGGATCCGCGGCGGAGGGGATGCCGGTCCCGGCGGGGCCGGCGGCAGAGGGCAGGGAACGTGCGGGTCGAATCAGTAGGAGTGGCGTCGTGAGGATTCTGCACACCTCGGACTGGCACCTGGGGAGGTCGTTCCACCGTGTACCGATGCTCGACGCCCAGGCCGCCTATCTCGACCACCTCGTCGAGACGGTGCGCGAGCACTCCGTCGACGTGGTCGTGGTGGCGGGCGACGTCTACGACAGGGCTGTTCCGCCCCTGTCGGCCGTCCAGCTGTTCGACGACGCACTGCACCGGCTCGCCGCCGCCGGGGTGCCGACCGTCATGATCTCCGGCAACCACGACTCGGCCCGCAGGCTCGGTGTCGGTGCCGGGCTGATGGCACGGGCCCGGATCCATCTGCGTACGGATCCCGACGACTGCGCGACGCCGGTCGTGCTCCACGACGCGCACGGTGAGGTGGCGTTCTACGGACTGCCCTATCTGGAGCCCGCGCTCGTCAAGGACGCGCTCGGTGCCACCAAGGCGGGGCACGAGGCGGTCCTCACGGCGGCGATGGCCCGCGTACGGGCCGACCTCTCGCTCCGGCCCGAGGGCACCCGGTCGGTGGTCCTGGCTCACGCGTTCGTGGCGGGCGGTGCACCCAGCGACAGCGAACGCGACATCACGGTCGGAGGTGTCGCAGCCGTCCCGGCGGGAGTCTTCGACGGCGTCGACTACGTGGCGCTCGGCCACCTGCACGGCTGCCAGAGGGTCACGGACCGCGTCCGGTACTCCGGATCGCCGCTGGCGTACTCCTTCTCCGAGCACGCGCACCGCAAGACGATGTGGCTCATCGATCTCGCCCCCGGCGGGGAGGTCGCCGCCGAACGCCTCGACTGCCCCGTACCGCGCCCGCTCGCGCGGCTCCGCGGCCGCCTGGACACACTGCTGGAGGACCCGGCCCTCGAAGGACACCGGGAATCCTGGGTGGAGGCCACCCTGACCGACACCGCGCGGCCGGACGAGCCCATGGCCCGCCTCCTGGAACGCTTCCCGCACACGCTCAGCCTGGTGTTCGACCCCGAACGTGCCCCGCAGGACCCCCTCGCCTCCTACGCGCAGCGACTCGCGGGACGTGACGACCAGCAGGTGGCGGAGGATTTCGTGGCCCATGTACGCGGTGGCAGCGGACCCAGCGACGAGGAGCGCAGGGTGCTGCGCGCCGTGCTCGACGAGGTACGGGTCGACGACGTGCTCGGCGAGGTGTCCCGTTGAGGCTGCACAGGCTCACCCTGACCGCGTTCGGCCCGTTCGGCGCCACTCAGGAGGTCGACTTCGACGCCCTGTCGTCGGCCGGGATCTTTCTGCTGCACGGCCCCACCGGTGCGGGCAAGACCTCCGTTCTCGACGCCGTCTGCTACGGCCTGTACGGGGCCGTGCCCGGCGCCCGGCAGAGCCCCGGCACCTCGCTGCGCAGTGACCACGCCCCGGTGGACCGGCCGACCGAGGTGCGCCTCGAACTGACGGTCGGGGGGCGCCGACTGGAGGTCACCAGGCGGCCGGCCCAGCCCCGCCCCAAGAAGAGGGGCGGCGGATTCACGACCGAGAAGGCGCAGAGCTGGCTGCGGGAGTACCACCCCGAGCACGGCTGGAAGGCCCTGAGCCGCTCCCACCAGGAGATCGGGGAGGAGATCGGCGGGCTCGTCGGAATGAGCCGGGACCAGTTCTGCCAGGTGGTGCTGCTGCCCCAGGGTGACTTCGCCCGGTTCCTGCGGGCCGACGCGGAGGCGCGTGGAAAGCTTCTCGGCCGTCTCTTCGACACCCGCCGGTTCGCCGCCGTCGAGGAGCGCCTGGCCGAGCAGCGGCGGGCGGCCGAAGCACGGGTCAGGACCGGGGACGAACAGATCCTCGCGCTGGCCCACCGCCTCGCTCAGGCGGCCGGCCCGGCCGCGGAGGAGCCGGCTCCCGAGGAACGGCCGGGCGAGCCCGGGCTCGCCGAGGGGGTCCTGCGATGGGCGGCCGTGGCGCGCAGCGGTGCCCTTGAACGGCTCGACATCGCCCGCTGGGCGCTGACCGCGGCGGAACAGCGGAGCGACGCCGCACGCAGCAGGTTCGAGGCCGAACGGGAACTGGCCCGGCTCCAGCAGCGGTACGAGGAGACCCGCCGCCGTGCCGCCGGGCTGGAGGACCGCCGCGCGGAACGGGACCGCTGCCACGAGCAGCTGGCCCGTGCCCGCAAGGCGGACCTGGTCGCCCCGGCTCTCGATCTGCGCGACGAGGCCGAGCGGGCCCACCGCACGGCTGTCGCGGCGCTGGCACGGTCCCGCGCCGGTCTGCCGTTCGAACTGGCCGAGGCGGGCCTCGATCAACTGGCCGACCGGGAACGCGGTCTCCGGGCGGAGCTGGGCGCGCTCGGATCCGCACGCCGTGCCGAGCGGCGGAGCCGGGAGATCGACGTCGAACGGGCCGGCCTGGAGCGTCAGTCCCGCTCGGACGACGAACTGATCCAGGAGGCGGCGGAATGGCTGGCCGGCTGGGACAGCACCCACCGGAGCCTCAGGGAACACGTGGAGGCCGCACAGGACGCCGCGACCCGGGCGGAGCAGCTGGCCGGCCGGCTCGACCCCGCCCGCAGGAGGCTGGAGGCGGCACGACGGCGTGACGCCCTCGGTGGCCAGGAGGAGACCGCGGCGGCGGCCCTGACCGCGGCACGCGAGAGCGCGGTGGGCGCGCACGAGAAGTGGCTGGCCCTGCGCGAACAGCGGCTGCGCGGCGTCGCGGCGGAACTGGCCGGTCAGCTGGCCGACGGTGTCGCCTGCACGGTGTGCGGCTCGCCCGAGCACCCCGAGCCGGCCCGCGCGGAGGCGGGGCATGTGGACCGGGCCACTGAGGAGGCGGCGCTCACCGCCCATCAGCGGGCCGAGCGGACCCGCACGGAGGCGGAGGGCCGGCTGGGAGTCCTGCGCGAACGCCTCGCGACGGCGCGTGCGGAGGCCTTGGACCCGGGTGGGTCCGGCTCGACAGGCCGGGCGTCCGTCTCCGTGGCCGGACTGAGTGACGTGGTCGACCGCCTGACCCGGGAGCACGCGGAAGCGCACCGCCTGGCCGTGCAGTCGCACGTGGCCCGGGAGGCACTGGCCTCCGCGGAGCGTGAGCACCTCGGCAGGCTCGACGACCTGCAGCAGGCGGAGCGGCGTACGGCTGCCCGCACGTCGCAGCGGGAAGCGCTCGACCGTGAACAGGCCGCGCTGGAGGACGAACTGGCCAAGGCCCGGGGCGCCAGTGCCTCGGTGGCCGAGCACGCCGGACTGCTGGAGCGCCGGGCCGGACTGCTGGCCTGCGCGGCCGACGCCCTCCGCGCCGAACACGGAGCCGCCGAGCGCCTCAAGGAGGCTGACGGCAGGCTCTCCGACGCCGCCTTCCGGGCCGGATTCGACACGCCGCAGGCCGCCGCCGCGAAGATCCTCGGGGACGCCGCGCAGCGGGAGCTCCAGCACCGCGTCGACGCCTGGCAGACGGAGGCAGCCACTGTCGCCGACCGTCTCGCGGAGGAGGACGCCAAGGATGCCGCGGGAAGGCCGGCCGCCACGCCGGACGAGGCGCAGGCCGCGTACGACCTGTCCGTGCGGGCCCTGCGCGAGAGCGCCGCCGCGCACTCCGCCGCGCAGGAGCGCAGCACGGAGCTCGGCCGGCTCTCCCGTCGCACGGAGGACGAGGTGCGCGCGCTGGGGCCGGTGCGGCAGGAGTACGAGCGGGTCGCCCGTCTCGCCGGGCTGACGGCGGGCACCTCCGCGGACAACGAGCGGAAGATGCGGCTGGAGGCGTACGTACTGGCGGCCCGCCTCGAACAGGTTGCCGCCGCGGCGACGGTCCGCCTCCGGCGGATGTCCGGGGGCCGCTACACGCTGGTCCACTCCGACGACCGCAGCGGGGGCCGCAGGGCGGGACTCGGTCTGCACGTCGTCGACTCCTGGACGGGACGGGAGCGCGACACGGCGACCCTGTCAGGCGGGGAGACCTTCTTCGCCTCGCTCGCCCTCGCTCTCGGCCTGGCCGATGTGGTGACGGACGAGGCGGGCGGCGTACGCCTTGACACGCTCTTCATCGACGAGGGCTTCGGCAGCCTGGACGAACAGACACTGGACGAAGTGCTCGACGTCCTGGACTCGCTGCGGGAACGTGACCGCAGCGTCGGCATCGTCAGCCACGTGGGCGACCTGCGCCGCCGCATCCCCGCCCAGCTCGAGGTGGTGAAGGAGAGGCACGGGTCGGCCGTCGTCCACCGGACCGCCGGTGCGCTCAGCGGCTGATGGCCCGGCGGGGGAGCGGGGAGGAGTAGACGACGCTGGTGGTCACGGAGCCGAGGGTGCCGATCCTCCCCGTGACCTCCTCCAGGTGACGCATCGACCTCGCGGTCACCTTGAGGACGAAACAGTCGTCCCCGGTGACGTGGTGGGCCTCCAGGATCTCCGGTGTGGAGGCCGTCAGGTCGTGGAACGGCTTGTAGTTGCCGTTCGGGTAACGCAGCCGTACGAGGGCGAGGATCGGCAGACCCAGCCGCTCCGGGTCCACCACCGCGGCATATCCGCTGATCACCCCCACCTCTTCGAGGCGGCGTACCCGCTCGGTGACGGCGCTGGGGGACATCGATACGGCGCGGGCCAGTTCGGCGAACGTCGCACGTCCGTCGCGTTGGAGGACATCGAGGATGAGCCAGTCCGTGGCGTCCGGGGAATACTCGGTCATGGCGCCAGACAACAGGGGAATCCTCCGCCGATCAAGCGAAGTGCCGTGGATCACTACTTCAAGTGCGGGCGAGTCGACCGTAGATTTTTGGCCATGACCTCACAGGTGATCACCACCCGAAACCCCGTCCTCCGCGTCCCGCCCGCCTCTCCGGCAGCGGCGGCCGCGTACTTCGGTGCCTCGCTGGCCTTCCACGCGGACGTGTCCGACGTGGCCACAGCCCTGGACCCCGGAGACGACCCCGGATTCGTCGTGGTCGACTCCCGCTCCACCGCCTCCTGGAACCAGGGGCACGTCCCCGGTGCGGTGCACCTGCCGACCGCCCTCGTCGCGGAGCAGGCGGCCGGCCTCCTCGACCCGGCCGTTCCCGTGGTCACGTACTGCTGGGGGCCGGGCTGCAACGGAGGGGCCAAGGCCGCACTGGCGCTCGCCGAACTCGGCTACCAGGTCAAGGAGATGCTCGGCGGGTTCGAGTACTGGGTACGCGAGGGATTCGCGTACGAGACCTGGGAGGGTTCGGAGCGGCGCTCCGCCGACGCGCTCACCGCGCCCGTGGACGCCGACGACTGCGGCTGCTGAACCGGCGGGACCTTCGGCGGGCGGCGTTCAGAGGGCGGACGGCCCGAGGAGCGCACGGAACAGGGCCTCGCCGTCGTCGCCGGCGGGCAGGCCGCTGACCTGACCGTCGCCGACCTCCACCACCCGCCAGGCCCCGTCCTCCCGGAGCGCCATGTCGGTGGCCACCCAGCGGCAGTCGAGTGCGCGCACGGCCTCGCCGACGGCGCCGAGGTCCGGCGCGGGCAGCCGGTCCGGCGTGTCCGGATGCGCCGTCACCCGTGCGACCTCGCCGTCCACCCACCACACCCGCGCCTCGCCGCCCGGCACGAACGGCTCGTACGCCCGCAGCACCACTCCTCCGGCCAGGAACTCCCCCTGCAGCTCGACGAACCGGCCGACGACGGCGGCGAGCCGGTCCACGTCCTTCAGCTCCGGCACGAAGCAAGCCTCGTGCCACTCGTCCTTACGGGACTTCACGAAGTCCTTGACGATGCCGGGGCCCGAGCCGAGATCCTCGGCGAGCCCGGCGGCGGGACCGGGCAGAAGCTCCCCTGCGGACAGGGAGCGCCAGACGCTTCGCGGCGTGAGCCCGGTGAACGCCTCGTACCACCCGGGGAGTTCATGGGCACGGCGGTACGCGGCGGCGTCGGTGAGCAGTGCGCAGCCACGAGCGGCGAGGGCGCGCTCGAAGTCCGCGTAACGGGCGGCCGGCATCATCCAGCCCCGGTACCAGTACGGCCCCGAGCCCCGCGGCACCCGGCGTACGGCGGTCTCGCAATCCCCGGCGAGCAGTGCGTCGTGATCGACAAGGGCGGTCCGGGCGCCCACGCGCCGTGCCGCGCCCTCCTCCTCGGCGAACACGGAATCCGTACGCGTCGGCCGCAACGGGTCGCAGCAGAACAGGAAGCCGGGCGAAGTCATGCGGAAGTCGTCCTTCGGGCCGTCAGGAGGAGAGGGCCGGGGCCGGTGACGGCAGCACCGGCCCCCACCGTGATCAGAGCTTGGACAGCTCGTCCACCAGGTCGTCCAGGCCGAGCGACCCCTGCGACAGGGCCGCCATGTGCCAGGCCTTGAGGTCGAACGCGTCGCCGTGGGCCTTCCGGGCGTTCTCCCGGCCCAGCAGCCATGCCCTTTCGCCCAGCTTGTAGCCGATGGCCTGTCCCGGCATCGACAGATAGCGGGTCAGCTCGCTCTCCACGAAGTCGGCGGGCCGGCCACTGTGGCTGCCGAAGAACTCCTGGGCCAGAGCAGGCGTCCACCGCTCGCCGGGGCGGAACGGCGAGTCCGCGGGGATCTCCAGCTCCAGGTGCATGCCGATGTCGACGATCACCCGGCATGCGCGCATCATCTGCGCGTCCAGGTAACCCAGGCGGCGCTCCGCGTCGGGCAGGAATCCCAGCTCGTCCATGAGCCGCTCGGCGTACAGAGCCCAGCCCTCGGCGTTCGCGCTGACCTGGCCGACCGAGGCCTGGTAGCGCGAGAGGCTCGCGGCGACGTGCGTCCACTGCGCGATCTGCAGGTGATGGCCCGGCACGCCCTCGTGGTACCAGGTGGACACCAGGTCGTAGACGGGGAAGCGGGTCTCGCCCATGGTGGGGAGCCAGGTACGGCCCGGCCGCGAGAAGTCCTCCGAGGGGCCCGTGTAGTAAGGGGCGGCGGCACCGCCCGCGGGGGCGATCCGGGACTCCACCTTCCGCACGCGCTCCGCCAGTTCGAAGTGGGTGCCGTCGAGCGCCTCGATGGCCTCGTCCATCAGGTTCTGCAGCCAGACCCGGACCTCGTCCACGCCCTCGATGTGCTTGCCGTGCACGTCGAGATGGGCCAGCGCCTCCCAAGGGCCGGCGCCCGGCAGGATCTTGTCCGCCTCGGTCCTCATCTCGGCCAGCAGCCGGTGGTACTCGGACCAGCCGTAGGCGTACGCCTCGTCGAGATCCAGGTCCGTACCGTTGAACTGGCGTGCCCAGCGGGCATAGCGCTCCCTGCCGACGGTGTCGGGAGCACCCTCGACGGCGGGGGCGTACACATCCCTCATCCAGTCCCGCAGCGCGACCAGGCCGGCGGATGCCTCCCCTGCCGCTCCGTCCAGCTCCGCGCGCAGCGTGGCGGGTCCCTCTGCCACGAAGTCCTCGAAGAATCCCGTGCCGTTCTCCCCGGCCCAGGCGCCGAGCTGACCGATGAACGTAGCCGTCGGGCGCGGGCCGCCGTACAGCTTCCGCTCCAGCCCCAGTGCGAGCGAGGCGCGGTAGCCCTCCAGCGCGGCGGGCACCGCCCGCAGACGGTCCACGACCGCGGCCCAGTCCTCCTCCGTCGCCGTCGGCGTCGCCGTGAACACCTCACGGAGGCTGTGCGCCGGGGAGTGAATGTTGGAAACCGCCCGGAGGCCCTCCTCGGCCTCGTGGACGGCGAGTTCGGCCGTGAGGCGTTCGCGCAGCAGCCGTGCGCAACGCCTCTCCTCGTCGGTGTCCGCGCCCGGCACCTGCTCCGCGGCGTCGAGTTCCACGAGGGTCCTGCGGATCAGCTCGGCCGTGGCCTCCTGACCGGCGGGCGAGAAATCGGGCAGCCGACGGGAGCTTTCCGCGACACCGAGATAGGTACCGGTGATCGGGTCGAGATCGATGTACGCGTCGACGTAGGCGTCGGCGACCTGGCGCGGCAGTGCGCTGCTCGATGTGTCTGACATGTGGACATCCTCTTACGCCGAGGCCCTTCACGTCACGGGGGTACCGGACTTCGGCCGGACGAGGTACGCCGCTGCCCTCAGGAGCCGGGACGTGTCCCGGAGCCGGTGGCGGGATTCCGCCCGTCCGCGGTGGGCGGCATCAACGGGCCGCACTCCCACTGCTGGAAGATCAGCCGGGTCTCCACCCGTGCCACCTCACGGCGTGAGGTGAACTCGTCCAGCACCAGACGCTGCAGATCGGTCGGGTCGGCGACGGCCACATGCACCAGGTAGTCGTCCGGTCCGGTGAGGTGGAAGAACGCCCGGGACTCCGGGAGCGCCCTGATCCGGTCGACGAACGGGCCGATGAGCTCCCTGCGGTGCGGCCGGACCTGGACCAGCAGGAGCGCCTCCAGGCCGCGGCCCAGCCGCGCCGGATCGAGCCGCAGCCGGTGCCCGAGGATCACACCGGACCGGCGCAGCCGTGCCACCCGGTCCAGACAGGTGGACGGGGCCACTCCGACTTCCGCGGCGAGCTCCCGGTACGTCGTCCGCGCATCGTTCTGCAGGAGCCGCAGAATGTGCAGATCAAC
The DNA here is from genome assembly GCF_030719215.1 of Streptomyces sp. Alt3. Classification (NCBI taxonomy): domain Bacteria; kingdom Bacillati; phylum Actinomycetota; class Actinomycetes; order Kitasatosporales; family Streptomycetaceae; genus Streptomyces; species Streptomyces glycanivorans. Next base: position 7,285,280 of record NZ_CP120983.1, read on the forward strand.
CGGATCGAGAGCGACGGATTCAGACATCGGGCGAACGTAGCACGGCGTACGGGCGCTACCGGCCGGTCACTGTTCAGTCTGGTGACATGGACACCGAAGCCATCTCGCTGACACCCCAGCCCTCCTTCCGGTCCAGAGCGCTCGCCACCGAAGCCGTGCACGCCGGACGCGATGATCTCGCCTCTCAGGGTCTGCACGCCGCGCCGATCGATCTGTCCACCACCTATCCCTCGTACGACTCCCGGGGCGAGGCCGCGCGCATCGACGCCTTCGCCACCACGGGAGCCAGACCCGACGGCCCGCCCGTCTACGCACGGCTGGACAACCCGACGACGGCCCGCTTCGAGACGGCACTCGCCCGGCTCGAGGGCGCAGCGAGCGCAGTCGCCTTCGCCAGCGGGATGGCCGCGCTCACCGGCGTCCTGCTGGCCCGGGCGAGCCTGGGGCTGCGCCATGTCGTCGCGGTGCGGCCGCTCTACGGCTGCAGCGATCACCTCCTCGGCGCCGGGCTGCTGGGCACCGAGGTGACCTGGACGGATCCGGCGGGCATCGCCGAGGCGATCCGCCCGGACACCGGACTCGTCATGGTCGAGACGCCCGCCAACCCGACGCTGGCCGAGATCGACATCCGGGCCGTGGCGCACTCCTGCGGCTCCGTGCCCCTCCTCGTCGACAGCACCTTCGCCACGCCCGTGCTGCAACGGCCGCTCGAACACGGCGCGCGGATCGTGCTGCACAGCGCCACCAAGTACCTGGGCGGTCACGGTGACGTGATGGGTGGTGTCGTCGCCTGCGACGAGGAGTTCGCCGCGACCCTGCGGCAGGTCCGGTTCGCCACCGGGGGCGTACTGCATCCCATGGCCGGTTATCTGCTGCTGCGCGGGCTGTCCACCCTGCCCGTGCGGGTCAGGGCGGCGTCCGCCTCCGCGGCCGAACTGGCCCGGAGGCTCTCGGCCGATCCCCGCGTCGCACGGGTGCACTACCCGGAGGTGGGCGGTGCGATGGTGTCCTTCGAAGTCTTCGGGGACCCCCACAGGATCATCGCGGGCGTCCGGCTGATCACGCCCGCCGTCAGCCTCGGCAGTGTGGACACACTCATCCAGCACCCGGCCTCCATCAGCCACCGCATCGTGGATGAGGGAGACCGGCGGGCCGCGGGCGTCGGTGACCGGCTGCTGCGCATGTCGGTCGGCCTGGAGGACGTCGAGGACCTCTGGGCGGATCTGTGTCAGGCGCTCAGCGACGGAGGTGCTGTTCCGGCTGGTCGGCCGGGGCGAGCGTCTCGGTCCGGGGAAGCTGTTCGGCCAGGGGAGGCGACGGCTGCGACTGCGCCCCTGAGCGGGGCAGCGGTTCCGTCGGCCGTGCGGACTGCTGCGCGGGAGCCGCGGTGAGCCTGGCGGTGATGACCAGGGTGCCCTCCTCGATCTGGTAGTCGAGAGGCAGCGAGAGCGCCCGCATGGCGGCCACCATCCCCGTGTTGTGGGCCTGCGTCACCGCGTACACGCTCTCGCATCCCGCCTCGGCGGCCAGGGCCACCAGTCGGCCGAGCAGTTCCGTCCCGATGCCGCGGCGCTGCCAGTCGTCCTCGACGAGCAGGGCGACCTCGGTCTCGTCCCCGTCCCAGAGCAGATGGCCGAGCGCCACCACTCGGCCGGAGGGCGTCTGCACCGCGAGTGTGCGGCCGAAGCGGGGGCTCAGCAGGTGGTCCAGATAGCGGTCGGCGTCACGGACCGGGCCGTGGTAACGCAGGCCCAGGGTGCGCTCGGAGCAGCGGCCGTGCATGGCCAGGGCCGCGTCCAGGTCGCTCCGGTCCGCGCGGCGCACGGTGATCTCGTTGCCCTCGGGGAGGGTGAGGACGTCCTCACTGCGCGGGACGCGCGGGCCGAGCCGTGCGTCGAGTTCGACCAGGGCCCGGGCACGGGCGAACTCCGTCGGGGTGAAGGGGAGATAGGGGCGCTCCACGGTGATGACACCGCCCGACGGGTCGCGCAGCCGCATCACGGTTTCCTCCAGGACCCCTTCCACGGGTGCGCTCTCCCCGGTGGGGCGGCCGGTGATCGACAGGGCGGGCAGCGAGTGGATGGTGCACCGGCCCAGGAGCTGACGCAGGGCCAGCGGGAGTTCGGCCGCGTCCAGCGCCGTGCGGGTGGCCAGGCCGAGAACCCGGGTGGGCGTGTCCACCAGGTCGTGTGCGTCGGCGCGCTCGATCCAGGTGGCGGACCCGCCGGCGGCGGAGACCTCCCGGGTGAGCTGCTGGGCCGGCAGCGCCGCCGGCGCACGCAGCAGGAACTCGTCGACCGTCCCCTCGGCCAGCGGATGGGTCTGCAGGGTCAGGATGTCGATCCGGTGACGGGCAAGGGCGGTGCACAGGGCGGCCAGGGTTCCGGGTGCGTCCTGCACGGTCGTCCGCATCCGCCACAGCACCGTCTCCACCGCCTCGTCGGCGCCGACGGAGGGAAGCTCCGCGTCGGCGCCGCCGGTATCGGTGCCCGGCGGCGGCGCGTGGCTGTGACGCCGTGCCCACCAGGTGTGGAAGGCGGCCGTGGCGACCAGGGCCACGGCCGAGGCCACGAGCAGATAGGGGCCGTCGGGCTGGTGCCCGATCAGATTGGCGATCGCGTCGGCCACCGCCACGGCGGTGAACAGGGCGGCCAGCTCGATCAGGTCCCGCCGCCAGTGGTGCGGACGGCGGGCACTCTTCGCGGATGTCACATCAGTCATGCCCTCACTGTGACCGAACGGTGTTGCCTGATCACGAACGCATTGTGACTGATGGGTTACGTGTGGATCTGATCGTCTTCAGCACCATTTCCATGCCGGCTTCCATGTCGGCCTGCATGTCGGCGTCGAGACCGCTCGCGGCCGCTCTCCATCCGGTCGCACGTCTCGGTCCCCGAGGCCGGGCACCGGCTCCGCCGACGTGTACCGGCCCTGTTCACTGACCGGTACGACCGGGCTGCAGCACCTTGGTGAACAGGACCGTGCCGCCCTGGGCCCGTAGCCGTACCGTCAGTTCCCCGCTCCCGCCGTCGATGTCCACCTCGCCGAAGAACTGCGGCTGCTCCATGGGGGAGACGTTCGCCCGGTCCGGAGCCCGGACGAAGACCTGGTCCGGGCCGAACGTGCCGTCCAGCGCGTTCGCGGGGAAGCCGCCTGCCGCCAGCGGGCCCGAGACGAACTCCCAGAACGGCGCGAAGTCCTTGAAGGCCGCGCGTTCGGGGGCGTAGTGCTGAGCGGAGGTGTAATGCACATCGGCCGTCAGCCATACAGTTCCGGTGATTCGCCGGTGCTTGATGTGGCGCAGCAACTCGGCGATCTGAAGCTCCCGGCCCAGCGGCGCGCCGGGATCGCCCTGCGCGACCGCCTCGAAGTCCGTGGCCCCGTCCGGGACCACCAGCCCCAGGGGCATGTCGGCGGCGATCACCTTCCACGTGGCACGCGACCTGGAGAGTTCCCGCTTCAGCCAGCTCAGCTGCTCCGCGCCGAGAATGCCCGTCGTGTCGTCGGGCTGACGGCCCGGCGAGTTCGCGTTCCTGAAGGACCTCATGTCCAGCACGAACACGTCGAGCAGTGGACCGTGCCGCACCACACGGTGCATGCGCCTCTCCTGCGGGGCGCCCTGCAGCGTGGGGACCGGGAAGTACTCACGGAATGCCCGCATCGAACGCGCCGCGAGCACGTCCACGTCCTTCTCGGTGTAGCGGGCGTCGTCGAGGATCTGCCCCGGATACCAGTTGTTGCGGACCTCGTGGTCGTCCCACTGGACGATGGACGGGACCTGCGCGTTGAAAGCCCGCAGATTGTCGTCGAGCAGGTTGTACCGGAAGTTGCCGCGGTATTCGTCCAGGGTCTCGGCGACCTTGGACTTCTCCGGGGTCGTGATGTTGTGCCAGACCCGTCCGTCGGGCAGCGTCACGCTGGGCTCCAGCACACCGTCCGCGTAGATGTTGTCGCCGCTGCACAGGAAGAAGTCCGGGTCCAGACGCCGCATCTCGTCGTACACCCGGTAGCCACCGATGTCCGGGTTGATGCCCCACCCCTGCCCCGCGATGTCGCCGGACCAGAGGAATCGCACCCCGTCACGGCGGGTTGCCGGAGCGGTGCGGAAGGTTCCGTGCACGGGCTTGCCGGTGCGCCGGGGATCGTGCGGATCCACGAGGGTGACCCGGTAGTGCACCTGCTCGCCGGCCGACAGCCCGTACAGCGGGGTCGTGCCGGTGAAGTCCGTACGGGCGTCGACCAGGGGGCCGTGCCACGTCCGGGCGCGCCGGAAGGACTCCGTCGCGGACGTCTCCACCACCATCCGCGCGGGGCGGTCCGAACGTACCCACACCAGGGCGGACGACGCCGTCACGTCCCCGACCTGTACGCCCCACGCGGCGCTCGGCCGGCCCGGGAGCGCGAAGGCCGGTGCGGTGGTGACCGCCGCGGGCACGGCGATCGCGGCCGAGGCGAGGAGCGAGCCGCGAAGCACGGTGCGGCGCCCCGGGGCGGGTATCAGCGGACGGTTGGACATCGATGCGTCTCCAGGGGCGGAAGGGCTGCCGGAACAGCGGTTCGGTGCGGGGTTCGGAACAGGGTCCGGTACCGGGTCCGGTACGGGGTTCGGTACAGGCAGAAGTGCAGGCAGAAGTGCAGACCCATACGTAGTCCCCGGTGGCGGCGGCCACGCCAACCGCAGATGAACAACCGGATCGGCCGGCCTGCGGACCCCTGCGTTCTCCCCGTCCTACGCCTCGTCCGCCGAGCCCCTGCGCACGGCCTCGGCCGGCAGACGTACGCCGTGCCCCAAGGTGCCCGGCGCCATATGGGCGTGACCGAGCGGAACGGGCGGCGGAGCCCGCGGTGCCGTGCCGGGCTCCTGTCGGCTTCCTCTGCTGGTACAGCGGTATGCGGCGCGTCGGCGCCGAGCGCTCCACGCTCCCCTCCGGGCTGATCCCCGTATCGGCCGTGTTGACCGCACCACTGGCCGGCACCGGGGAAGTGAGGCCTGGGTCAGGGGGCGCGGAGCCTCCTGGTGGGTCTCGGAGCGGCTCTGGGCCCAGGCATGCTGGGGCCGCGCGATTCCGGCCTCAGGCATGCTGGGGCCGCGTTCAGCCGGCGTTCAGCGGCTCGTGTCGAGGATGACGCGCGCCACGGCGGCAGGATCGTCGTTCATGGGGACGTGGCCGCAACCCGGGAGGCGGACGAGTCGGGCGCCCGGGATCACGTGTTTGGCCCGGATCCCCTGCCGGCGCAGGAGCAGACGGTCCTTGCTGCCCCAGGCGATGCTGACCGGTACGTCCGGGACATCGTCGGCGAACGTGGCTTGCAGGCCGGCTTCGAGGGTCTGACGGAAGGCGGTGGCCTTGCGCAGCGCGACGGTCTCCGACACGACCGCAGCCGGTGAACGCCGACCGGGACGGGCGTAGATGGTGCTGGTCAACGCAGTGCGGCCCGGTGAACTCTGCGAGAGCCGCTCGATCAGCGGCATCGGCATCGCGAGGGCCGCTCCACGCATCGCCCGTAGCACGCCGAACGCGTAACGGCGCTCGCTCGGCGTCCAGAAACCTGCGGGGGACAGCGCAGTCACCGAACGCACCAGCCTCTCGCGGCCCAACTCCAGTGCCAGCAGGCCCCCCAGGGAGTTCCCGGCCACATGCGGCCTGGTCACACCGAGCGTCTCGAAGAACGAACCGAGCACCGGGACCATGGTCCGCAGGTCATGAGCCAGCCCGTAGGGCAGCGCCGGTGAGGCGCCGAAGCCGGGCAGATCCACCGCTATGACGTCCCGTTCGGCCGCGAGGATCCGCAGGACCGGATCCCACGCCTGACGGTGGTGGCCGATGCCGTGCAGCAGGACGAGCGGTGCGCCCACCCCCGTCCGCTCGTAGGACACCTCGACCGTACGGCGACCGCCGGGGGAGTCGACTGCGAACGAGACCGTGCTGGCCATGCTGCTCCTCGGGAAGAACCTGCCGGGCGGGACGACTGCAGCGAGACACCTCGTCAACAATGATTACCGTTGGGTAGCTTGTAGTTCAAGGGTCGGGCGCGATTCCCGCTGGACACGCTCAAGGGCGTCGGCTGGGATGGTTGAGTGACTGCCGACACCGTGTCCGATCTCTTCGAAGAACACCGGCCCTTCCTCGCGGGGGTCGCCTACCGCATGCTCGGCCGGATCGCCGACGCCGAGGACGTGGTCCAGGAGGTCTGGCTGCGCTGGTCGTCGGCCGGGCGTGAGGAAGTGCGGGAGCCGAGGGCCTTCCTCGTGCGCATCACCACCCGGCTGGCCATCGACCGGCTGCGCCATCTGCGTTCCCGGCGCGAGGCGTACGTGGGGCCCTGGCTGCCCGAACCCGTGGTCACCGAATTCGGCGCCGCCGTACCCGACTCCGCGGATCGCGTGGTGCTCGCCGACACCGTGTCCCTCGCCGTGCTCGTCGTCCTCGAAACGCTCTCCCCGCTGGAGCGTGCGGTCTTCGTCCTGCGCGAGGCCTTCGGGTTCCCGTACGCGGAGATCGGCGCCACCCTCGACCGGTCCGAGGCCGCCGTGAGGCAGCTCGCCGGCCGTGCCAAGCGCCATGTGGAGGAGCGTAAGCCGCGGTACGAGGTGGATCCGGCCGTGCGGCGAGATCTCACCGAGCGATTTCTTGCCGCGGCGTCGGGCGGGGACCTGGAGAAGCTGCTCGCCCTGCTGGCTCCGGACATCCGCCTCGTCAGTGACAGCGGAGGCAAGGCGAAGGCTCCGCGGCGGATCATCGAGACCTCGGACAAGGTCGGCCGTTTCCTTCTCGCCGTCGCACACGACTGGTCCACCGCGGCGGACGCGCACCTACTTGAGCTCAACGGCGGCCCCGCCCTGGTGTTCAGCGTGGACGGCAAGGTGGACACGGTGTTGCAGGTCGAGACCGAGGGTGGAGTCATCCGGCGTGTCTACATCATCCGCAACCCGGACAAACTGGCAGGTGTGCACCTGGGGCAAGGGCCTGGCCTGCGGGTCGAGTGACGCATCTGCTGATCGTCGTGCCACAGGTTCCCCATGCCCCCCCCCAGATCCCCCATGGGCATGTGTGCCCCATGCGACCCACGAACCCTGCCGGTGGTGTCGGCCGTGGGGTCTCGTGTTGCCTGCGTTCACCGTCTCGCGAACGTCCCGTGAACGCTCTGCGGCAGGGGACCGTTCCGCAGCGTCACGGAGAGAGGATTGGTCTTGACCAAGGTGGTTCGCCGCCCTAAGGTCTGAACGATAAGGCAGGAACCTTTAATAAATAACGTCGCGGAAAACAAGCCGCCGGGCGGATGCGGAGGACAGGGTGGGGACCACGCAGCTGGAATCGGTGCAGGAGCCGAAGTACTGGCACCTCAGGACCGTGCTCAGTGAGGCACTCGACTCGGACTTCGCGGTGGGGGAAGTGCTGCCCAACGAACGGGACCTCGCGGCGCGCTTCGGCGTCGCCCGGGCGACGCTCCGTCAAGCGTTGGAGCAGCTGGAACTCGAAGGAAGGCTGCAACGACGCCGCGGCGTGGGAACGACCGTCGCCCCGCCTCGTGTCGGCGTCGCCGTCACCACCGATCGACAGGGTGGGGCGGGAGGCGACGCGGACGAGGCATGGCAGCCGCTCGAGTGCACCACGGCTACGGCTCCTGTCGCAGTAGCTCTCATGCTCGACATCGACGCAGGGGAGCCCGTGCACGTGGTGCGCCGCATCCGCGTCGCCCAAGGACAGCCTCTGGCTGCGGAACTCCTCTACGTTCCCACCTCGTCCGTGCCCGAACTCTCCGCCATCGAAGCGCCGTCAGGGCCTGCCCGGGCCCGCAGCGTCGTGAGGGAACTGCGCCGCCTCGGCCTCGACGGCCAGGACCGCTCGGTCGAACTCGGGTCGGCCCGTGCCGATGACGCGAAGGAGCTCGACCGGCTCCCCGGTGCCCCCGTTCTGGTGGTCACCACCCGGTATCTCTCCGCTGCCGGTACGGCAGCCGTGTCTGTCGCCACCTATCGGGCAGACACCTGCCGGCTGACCTTCGGGGATTCAGGAGCGCTGGAGATCAGCCACGACGAGCAGGAGCGCCAGGCGTCCTGACTCTCCGGAGGGTCTTTCCACGGGGTTCACCGGAGTACGGCTTGGGGATCCGTCTCCCGGTCGTTTCTCCCGCTTCCGTTCCGGCTTTCCGCTCCAGCCTTTTGCTCCTGACGGAGCCGCTCGCGCCCGTTCGCCGACCCGGCGTCACACTGCGGACCGTCCGTACGGCCCGTCGCTGTCAGCGGCGGGCCGTCACCGTTCCGTCCACGGCGAAGAGCTGCTCCTCGACGTGGTCCAGTGCAAGGCGCAGCGCGCCGGTGGCGACGGCTGCCTCGCCGAGGAGCGACAAGGTCACGCGGGGAGGCCGCAGGCAGTAGCGGGCGAGCTCGTCGCGAAGCGGATCGAGGACTCCGTCCAGACCGGCGGCCCACCCGCCAACGACCACGAGTTCCGGATCGAGCGCCAGCACCAACGCTGCGACGTCGTGCACCAGCCGTTGGATGAACCGCGCGACGGCGGCCTGTGCCCCGGCATCTCCGCCCCTGGCCTTCGCGAAGACCGCGGCGACCGCCCGCTCGTCCAGTGGGTCGAGAGGTGTGTCCGTCGTCGAGAGCAGGTGTTCCGGCGTGACATCGCGGCCCAGGAGGTGCAAAGCGCCGATCTCCCCCGCGGCGCCACCGAAGCCGCGGTGCAGCCGTCCGCCGATCAGCGAACCCGCCCCAGGGCTCAGGCCTGCCAGAACGAACACGATGTCGTCGGACTCGGTTGCCGCACCCTTCCAGTGTTCGGCCACCGCGGCGGCGTTGGCGTCGTTCTCCACCAGGACAGGGCACCTGAAGGAGCGACGGAGCCTCTCGCCGAGTGCGAGCCCCGTCCAGTCCGGCAACGCCGTACCCAGCCGCACGGTGCCGTCCGCCTCGACGATGCCGGGGCTGCCGACTCCGACAGCACGCAAGCTGCTCCGAGCCACCCCGGTACGCCGCAGTACATCGGCGATCACCGCTCTGACCTGTTCGAGCCTGTCGTCGGCACACGCGGACTCGGAGACATCGCGCGAGCCCGCGCCGACGATCCGGCCGTCCAGGCCGGACAGCAGGGCAGAGACTCGGTGCGAGCCGATCTCCACGCCCAGCAGATATCCGGCCTCCGCACGGAACCTGAAACGCCTGGCGGGACGGCCCTGGCGTCTGGCCCCGCTCTCGTCGGGCAGTGCCTCCACCACGAGTCCGGCCCCGAAGAGCCCTTCGACGACGCCTTCCACCGTGGGACGCGACAGACCTGTGATCCGGGTCAGATCCGTCAGCGTGGGCGAATCCGCCCCTCGCAGAGCGTGCAGCACCACCGCGGAATTGATCCTCCGCAGCAGAGACGGGTCCCCACCGGTCAGCCTGCCCACCGTGTGTCCTCCCAGGTCGTGCGCGTGTCTGCCGGATCGTACTCGCTGGCCCCTGCTGCGGCGAGCAGCGCCCGGAAGGAGGCATTCGGAACCCTTGCCGGGCCGGGCCGGACCCGCGTGACAACGGTCAGCCGGGAGCGACGAAGCCGGACTCGTACGCGGCGATAACTGCCTGTGTGCGGTCCCGGGCGCCCAGTTTCGCAAGGACCGAACTGACATGTGTCTTGACCGTCTCGACGCCGACGACGAGCTCGGCGGCGATCTCCGCGTTGGACAGGCCCCGCGCCATCAGGCGGAGTACCGCTGCTTCTCGGGTGGTGAGTGCTGCCCGGTCCATCGTGGTCCGAGCTTTGCTCGTGCCGTACTCCGCGGCCAGTTGCCGGACCGCGGCAGGGAAAAGCAGTGTCTCGCCCTCTGCCACGAGCCGAACGGCATGCACGATCTCGGCCGGCCGGGCACGCTTCAGCAGAAACCCGTCCGCCCCCGCGCGCAGTGCCTCGTACACGTACTCGTCGTTCTCGAATGTGGTGACCACCAGGATCTTCGGCGGATCGGCCACGGTGCGCAGCACCACCCGTGTCGCCTCGATGCCGTCCATCAGCGGCATACGCACATCCATGGCTACGACATCGGGCCGGAGCCTGCGGACGAGCGGGATCACCGCCGCACCGTCGGCGGCCTCACCCACGACTTCGATGTCGTCCTGCGCATCCAGGACCGCGCGGAGCCCCGCACGCACCAGTGGTTCGTCGTCGACCAGAAGAACGGTAACCGGCATCGGGTCAGCGTATGCGGTCCAACGGGAGGCTTGCGTACACCCTCCAATCCCCTGCGTGCGGGCCCGTCGTGGCCTTGCCCCCCAGCAGAGCTGCCCGCTCCCGTACTCCTCTCAGGCCGCTGCCGCCGCCAGGGCCGCGCCTCGATCCCGCGAGGGGGTTGGTCACCTCCAGCTCCAGTCGTTCCTTCACCACGACGATCCTCACCCGTACGGGACCGGCGCCGGCGTGACGCAGCACGTTGGTGAGCGACTCCTGAAGAATTCGATAGCCCTCACGGGACACAGGCCCGGGGACCAGGTCGAGTGGCCCGGTCATCTCCACATGGACCTCGGCGCCGGAGACGCGTGCCGATTCCAGCAACCGGTCGGCCTCGATCAGAGTCGGATGCACTCCGGCGGGCAGGTCCGACTCCCGGAGCACTCTCAGGACCCGTTCCAGATCGTCGAGCGCGTTGCGTCCCGTCTCCTCGATGGCGGCGAGTGCCCGCGCGGTGAACTCCGGGTTGCCCGCAGTTCTGGCGGCACCTGCCTGCACGACAGCGACGGTCAGCGCATGTCCGATCGAGTCGTGGAGCTCGCGCGCTATCCGGTTCCGCTCCAGAAGCTGCTCGGTGCGCTCCTCCAGCGCTGTCATCCGCTCGGTCGGCGACGGACCCAGCAGCCCGCGGGCCGCTGCCGTGGCCACCTCGCCGCAGAGGACGACCAGCCCGAGAAGTATCAGGATCGGCAAGGGCGAGAACAGCGCGCACAGCCACCGTGCTTCGACGGCTCCGGTCAGCCAGTTCATGCCCGGTTCCGCACCGAGCGAGACACTGAGCAGGTCGAACGTCGTCGCCGGCAGCCAGACCGTGGCGAAGCCCGCCGCGGCTGTGAGCAGGAGCCTGACCTCGAGCCACGCCACGGTGCGCCAGCGGTCCCCCCACGTGACGGCAGGTGCGGCGGAGATCGAGGCGTCCGTTCTGCCGCGCTCCCCGGGAGTGAGGAGTAACTGGGCCTGCACGCCTTCCGCGAGGCGGATCGAGGGCAGCAGTCCGACCGGCACGGCCAAGAGGCAGGGCATCCACGGAGTGTCGATGGAGATGAACATCCACAGGCTGACGACCGCTGACGGAATGAGCAGATGAAGCCAGCGGCTGTATGTGACGGGTGCGGCCAGCGGCCCGAGGAGGTTGCGCATGGATTCATCGTGTCAGCGCGGGGACGGGGACGGCTCCCCCGAGCGAGGGAGACGAACCACCCGGGCGGGGGAGGCCGCAGGCCGCTGCAGCGAGCCAGGCTGTGCCCATGACCAGCATCGACGTGCACGAACTGACCAAGGACTACGGAACCACACGCGCTGTTGACCACCTGACGTTCAGCGTGAGGCCCGGCCGCGTGACGGGATTTCTCGGCCCCAACGGCGCCGGCAAGTCCACCACCATGCGGCTCGTTCTCGGGTTGGACCGGCCCACCTCCGGGACCGCCACCGTGGGAGGCCAGTCCTACGTCTCGCTGGCGAACCCGCTGCGCAGGGTGGGCGCCATGCTGGATGCCCAGTCGGCTCACGGGTCCCGCACCGCACGCAGTCACTTGCTCGCTCTCGCCGCAAGTAACGGCATAGCCGGCAGCAGGGTCGAGACGGTCCTCGACGAATCCGGCCTCGCATCCGTCGGGAGGCGAAGGATCAAGACCTTCTCCCTCGGAATGCGTCAACGCCTCGGTATCGCGGCGGCACTGCTCGGTGAGCCGGAGGTGGTGATGCTGGACGAACCGTCGAACGGGCTGGACCCCGAGGGCATCATCTGGATCCGCGAGCTGATGCGCGGCATGGCCCGCGAGGGGCGGACCGTCCTCGTCTCCAGCCACTTGATGAACGAGACTTCCTCCTTTGCCGACCACCTGATCGTCCTCGGCGGAGGACGGCTTCTCGCGGATCTGCCGATGCGGGAGTTTCTCGACTCCCACCGCCGGTCCGGCGTCCGGCTCCGCACCGGCGAACCTGGTCGGCTCCACGACGTTCTCGTCCGCAGAGGGCTTCAGCCGGTGCTGGGCGACGACGGGCGCTGGACGGTCGAGGATGTCACGGCCGAGGAAGTGGGCACCGCAGCAGCAGGTGAAGGGATCCCTCTGCTGGAACTCACCGAGCTGCACGCCACGCTGGAGGAGGCATATCTCGATCTGACGTCAGGCGCATCACAGTTCACCGCGACCTCGTTCGCATCCGCTGCACACCGGGAGGCCTGACATCGTGGACATGTCGACGACTGCGGTACTGCGCTCCGAGTGGATCAAGATCAGATCCGTGCGGTCCGTCTCGTTCTCGCTGATGGCGGTCTTCGCCGTCACGCTCGCCGTCACCGTGCTTACGTCAGCCACCGTGGGTCAGGCAGAAGCGGGGAGCGCGGACCACGAACCCTTGTTCTCGGCCTTCTATGCATTGAACTTCGGTCAGATCGCGGCCATCAGTTTCGGGGCGACCGCCATATCTTCTGAGTTTACGAACGGCGCACTCAGGATCTCGCTCACAGCCGTCCCGAGACGAGGCCTTCTCTACGCCGCCAAAGTGTCGGTGGTCGGGGGACTTGCTCTTGCGGTCGGGTTGATCACCAGCTTCGCCACACTTCTGGCAGGGCAGATGTTCATGGGTGAGTACGCCATAGGCCTGGGGGACACCGGTGCGCTTCGCGCCGCGTTCGGCGGTGGTGTCTACCTCACACTGATCGCCCTGTTCGCCGCAGGACTGACGACCCTTCTGCGGAGTGCCGTCGCCGCACTGAGCGTGCTCATACCCTTCCTGCTGATCGTCTCGTTCGTGGTGGGGGATGTAGCCGGTGGCGCGGCGCAGTATTTGCCCGACCAGGCTGGGCAGTTGGTGCTCCATCAGAACCCGGACGGAGACCTCGGTCCCTGGACAGGGCTGACGGTGACGGCCGCATGGGCGGCCCTCGCTCTCGGGGCCGGCTGGTGGAGCCTGCGCACGAGGGATGCCTGAGACATGGCGACGGTGCGGCCTCGTGCAGGGCGTGGGCCGTGGGCGCGGTCGGCAGGAGCGGTTCGGCGGACGGCGGACGGTAGAAGTCAGGAGTTGGACGGCGGACGGTAGAAGTCAGGAGTTGGGCGGCGTGCGGTAGGAGCCAGGAGTCAGGAGCTGGGCGGTGGACGGCAGGAGTCAGGAGGCGGGGTGCTAGGAGCCAGGAGCCAGCAGGTGGGCGGCGGGCGTGGTTGGGTGCCGTGTGTCGAGAGGGCGGCCCTGCATACCGCGACGTCAGGAGACTGGCTTCAGACGTACCGTCGACCGCCGGCAGGCTCGGGGCCGCACGGCTTCGTGGGAGCCCGTACCAACTCGCGGGGCGCCATGTGTCAGTGCGGAGCGGTTTACTGACGGTATGACCACCGCACATTACCTCCGCCTCATCGACGGGATGCGCACCAAGGAATTCCCCCTGGAACGTGTTTCGTCGGGCTCGGGAATCAGCGGACCGGGCTACCACACGACGTTCCTCCTCGGCGAGGACGAACGGAGTGAGGGTGATGAGGGAGACCGCCTCGAACTACGCGCACGTCGCATGGCGGAACACGATGTTCTGCTTGCGCTTCTGACCTTGCGATGGGGTGAGCCCCAGATGGTCAGCCTTTGGAGCGCACAGGAGCGGATGCTGGCGGGGGAGGTGATGGCCGAGCCCTGGGCCGACGCCGTGGCTAGCTGTGAGCATCTCCTGCTGTGGCGGACGGGGGACCGCTGGACGGCCGTGGTGCTCTACCTCGAGGATGACGGGCCGGGCTGCGAGCTGGGCGTTCTGGTAACAGTTGTGGACCCACCTTGACGACTGTGGCGAGACTCTTGTCGCAGTGGTGGACCCACCCTGACGACTGTGGCGAACTTTCCGCGGTCGCAGTGGTGGACCCACCCTGACGACCGGGGCGGGACTTTCCGCGGTGACCGTTGTGGGCCTGCCCTGGTACCGGACCGGGACTCTCCGCGGTCACCAGGGTGGACTTGTCCTGGTGACCGGGCCGGGACCTTCCGCGGTCACCGTGTGCACCCATCCTGATCACTGCGGGCGGACCCACCGGCGCCCCTGAGCTGTTGTGGCGATGCCCGCAGGGCGGTGTGCTCGAAAACCGTCCGTACGACGGCCGTGCCGTGGCGGCGAGGCTCCTGCGCTATCGAGTGGTCCTTCGGGAGCCGTCCCCGCCGACTGCCGCCAAGAGGCGTGCGTACTCGTCCGCCATGCTGCGCACGTTCCAGTGTGCGTTGAGGCCACTGGGATTGGGCAGTGCCCACACACGGGCGCCGCCGATGGTCCGTTCCTGCGGGCCGATCCGTGCGCGGCGATCACCGAAGGCGGTGCGATAGGCGGTGACACCGACGATCGCCAGCCATGACGGGCCCAATGTCTCCACCTTCGCCGAGAGCAGCCTCCCGCCCTCACGGAACTCATCCGGGGCCAGCTCGTCCGCCCGTGCGGTGGCTCTGGCGACCACGTTGGTGATGCCCAGGCCGTACCCCGGGAGTTCGTCCTGTTGCGATGGCTTCAGCTGCCTGGGCGTGAAACCCGACAGATGCAGAACAGGCCAGAAGCGATTGCCCGGATGGGCGAAATGGTGCCCCGTAGCGGCAGTCATGAGGCTCGGATTGATTCCGCAGAACAGCACACGCAAACCGCCCGCGACCACGTCGGGTACGACGCGGTCGCGGGCGGCCAGGAGTTCTTCGGGTGTCATCCGGTGACGGAACCGGCCGTCAGAGGATGGAGCCGGGAGCGTAAGCGGCGGCTTGGGGGTGCTGCTTGATGATCTCCTCGATCCTGGACACCAGAGCGGCGATCTGGTCGCCCGCCGCACCGGTGAACGAGAGCTTGTCCGCCATCAGGCCGTCGAGCTCCCCTCGGTCGAGGGGGATCCGCTCGTCGGCGGCCAGCTTGTCCAGCAGTTCGTTGCGCTCCGCGCCCTGCTCCCGCATGGCCAACGCCGAGGCGACTGCGTTCTCCTTGATGGCCTCGTGCGCGAGCTCGCGCCCGACCCCCGCGCGTACCGCACCCATCAGGACCTTGGTCGTGGCCAGGAAGGGAAGGTAACGGTCCAGCTCACGGGCCACGACTGCGGGGAAGGCGCCGAACTCGTCGAGAACGGTGAGGAAGGTCTCCAGCAGGCCGTCGAACGCGAAGAACGCGTCCGGCAGCGCCACCCGGCGGACCACGGAGCAGGACACATCGCCCTCGTTCCACTGGTCACCGGCCAGTTCGCCCGTCATGGAGGCGTAGCCGCGCAGAATCACCATCAGGCCGTTCACGCGCTCGCAGGAGCGGGTGTTCATCTTGTGCGGCATGGCCGACGAGCCGACCTGGCCCGGCTTGAAGCCCTCGGTCACCAGCTCGTGCCCGGCCATCAGCCGGATGGTCTTGGCGACCGAGGAGGGTGCTCCGGCCAGCTGCACCAGCGCGGTCACCACGTCGTAGTCGAGGGAACGGGGGTAGACCTGGCCGACCGAGGTGAAGGCGTGCGCGAAACCGAGGTGACCGGCGATGCGCTGCTCCAGATCGGCGAGCTTTCCGGCGTCGCCACCGAGCAGGTCCAGCATGTCCTGGGAAGTGCCGACGGGGCCCTTGATGCCGCGCAGCGGGTAGCGGCCCAGCAGGTCTTCCAGCCGGCCGTAGGCCACCAGGAGCTCGTCCGCGGCGGTGGCGAAGCGCTTGCCGAGCGTCGTCGCCTGCGCGGCGACGTTGTGCGAGCGGCCCGCGATGACCAGCTCGCCGTATTCCGCCGAGAGCTTGCCCAGCCGTGCGAGAACAGCCACCGTGCGGTCGCGCATCAGTTCCAGCGAAAGCCGGATCTGCAGCTGCTCCACATTCTCGGTGAGGTCCCGGGATGTCATGCCCTTGTGGACCTGCTCATGGCCGGCGAGGGCGTTGAATTCCTCGATCCGGGCCTTCACGTCGTGCCGGGTGACCTTCTCACGCTCGGCGATCGAGGCGAGGTCGACCTGGTCGATCACACGCTCGTAGTCGGCCGGCGCCGTGTCGGGAACCTCGATCCCGAGGTCCTTCTGAGCGCGCAGCACCGCCAGCCACAGCTGACGTTCCAGCTTCACCTTCTGCTCGGGGGACCAGAGGACGGCCAGCTCCGTAGAGGCATAGCGGCCGGCCAGGACATTGGGGATGCGAGGCTTCGCAGACACAGCAGTCACGTGTCCCGAGCTTACCGGGCGTCCATACGAGTTCCGAACCGTCCACCTGATGTAGGAAGCTCCAGGTCAGACGTGATCCGCAGCCCGGGCCGCATCCGGTCCGCGAGACGGGCGCCAAGGGCCGATCCAGCGTGTGTCACCGCACCGGAGCCCCAGGGATGTCCTGATCATGCCGCTGCGGCGCGGACGCACGGGCGTACGCGACAGCGGGCGAATGAGTCAGGTCGGCACCGCGCCGCGAGTGGAGGGCGGCCGCATGCGCCTACGCCGGGTCCTGGTCGGCGGGGTTCATCTCGGCTCCCTCGCGCAGCTGGTGCAGTCCTCGCCGCGCATGGCTCTTGACCGTGCCCAACGGCATCCCGGTCCACTCGGCGATCTGTGCCTGGGTCAGGTCCTCGTAGAAGGCCAGACACAACACCTGGCGTTGGTGACGAGGCAGGCGGGACAGCGCGTCGACCACGAGCATCCGGTCCAGGACGTCGTCCGGTCCTTGCCGGAACCCGGGTGGGGCGACGGCGTGTGCCACCGAGTCGATCAGGTTCAGCCTCCTGCTCCTCGCTGCCAGAGCATCGGCGATCTTCCGGCGTGCGATTCCGACGAGCCAGGCTCCGAAAGGGCCTCGATCCGGGCGGAAGCCCGCTCGTCCACGCCATGCGCCGAGAAAGACCTGCTGGGTCACGTCCTCCGCCTCGTGCGTGTCACCCAGGGAACGGGTCGCCATCGCGTGGATGAGTGAACGCCACCCCCGGTACACGGCCGCGAACGCCTCCTCCTCCGTCAGGCGTCGGCCGGGGAGCGGCCGGTCCTCCTGCGGGGGCGGTGCAGCGGACGGTGAGGGAGCGTCGGATCGCGTGCACGTGCTCATGCCTGTTCCTCCCGGCGCCCAGGGCCAACGCCGAGCCGGCCCCGGTCGGCGGGTGCTCAGCTGTGGAGTCCGCCTGGCTCCCACCATCTTGGGGAGCCCGATCGAGGCACACAACATGCGTCGTTTGTGCGTCGTATGATGCGCAAGTGGGAGCGGACAGGGACAGGAACGGCGGCAGGGGCAGCGACAAGAGCGACGATGCCCTGCGCGACGGCGGTCTGACCACCGGCGAGGTGGCGAGGCGCCTCGGTGTCGCCCCCACCACTATCCGGTCGTGGGACCGCCGCTACGGGCTCGGTCCCAGCACGCGTGCCGACGGCCGACACCGCCGCTGGACCGGTCCGGATCTCGCGCGACTGCGGAGGATGTGCGCCCTGACAGGGGCCGGACTGCCTCCCGCGGAGGCCGCCAGGCTGGCGCTCGACGACTCCCGTCCCCTTGCGCCGTCGCCGCAGTCCAAGCCTCAGCCCCTCTCGCCACGGGCACCCGGGCGGAGTCGTGCGGGCAGCGGACTTCGGCTGGGCGACGTACGCCAGGAGTGCAAGGGAATGGCCCGCGCGGCCCTGCGTCTCGATGCGGCAGCCCTGGACGAGACGCTGGGCGGGGCGATCGAGGAACACGGTCTGGTCGAGGCATGGACGGAACTCATCATGCCGACGCTGCAGGCTGTCGGCCGCAAGTGGGAGACCTCCGGTGAGAGGTACGTCGAGGTCGAGCACTTCCTCTCCTGGCACGTTTCCGGAGCACTGCGACGGCACGCTCCGAAGATCGCCCCGGGCACCCGCGGCGCAACCACGATCCTTGCCTGTGCACCGGGGGAGAACCACACACTGCCCCTGGAGGTGCTCACCGCCGCACTGACCGAACGCGGCCTGCCCGTCCGCATGTTCGGGGCCGCGGTGCCCGTCGAGTCGCTCGTCGCCGCGGTACGGAGAACGGGGCCGGTGGCGGTCGGACTGTGGGCGCAGTCGCGCACCACTGCGAGTGTGCCGCTGGCCCAGCACGTCTCCGCGATCGAGTGGGGTGTACGGGGTGCCCGCAGGAAACCGGTCGTGCTCACCCTCGGGCCCGGCTGGGCAGGGCAGACCGTGAGGGGGCTCCCGCACCCCTCGGGGCTTGCCGAGGCCGTCAGAGCTGTGGAGTCGTTCGTGGCCAGGTAGCCCGGCTTCACACGTCGGGCGAGCCGGGAACGACGCCTGCGAAGCCACAAAGGCCTGCTCACCACGTCTCTGCCTCAGCTGCGCACGGCGATGCGCGTCCTCGATGTCCCGTCGATCGAGGGGACGAGCGGACAGCGGCTGTGGGGTGCGGCAGTACCGAGCGCGACAGGCCCGAAACATCGACCGGCCCAGGTGCATCCGAACGAGGGGTGGCGGGCGAATCACTGTCGAACCCGCTCGACAGGAGATGTCTGTGTCCTTCGCTTCCGATCTGGCCGCCCCGCCCGTCCTCAGGGCACGGAATCCGCTGGTGGACGCCCGGACCGCCTTCTTCGCGGGCCACGGTTGGAGGGGGGCGCGCGCAGGACGGGGGCTGAGCGAGCCGTCGTACGCGGAATGCCTCCTGGAGGCGGAGTACGGACACTCGTCCACGGCCGCGCCACCAGGCGCGGGAACGCACCTCGACGAGACCCAGTCGGATACTGATCCCGGTCCCGCCGGCAGTGCCGCCCGCCTCAGCCGGTCCGACCATCTGACGGCCTCCCTGCGCCGGGCGTGCCGGCTGTCCGTGCCGGTCGTCCCCGAGCTCCTGCTCGCCCACCGGAACGCCGGCCTCCGAGGGGGCGCCGTGGTGGCCGAGATGTGGCCGGGATCGGTCAGCCGATACGGCACACGGCGTGCGGAGTCGGCGCTGAGGTCATTGCTGAACCGTCCTGACCTCGACGAACCGTCCACGGCGTTGCTGCTGGATCTGGCGACTGCGGCGGCACTGCGTCCCCTGAGCTCTGTCGAGACGGCGAGACTCGCCGCTGACTGCGGCAGCCGTGCCGGGCGGCACGCGGCGTGGCGCCACCTGCACGCCCTGCCCGGAGGAGCCGCGTTGCTGCCCGGTCCCGACAGAGCGGCGGACGCCTACGAGCACCTGCTGCTCGCCGGGCGCCCCTACATCACGTCACCGGCAGGTGAGGGTGCGGTCGTGGCCCAGGCGATGCTGCTCGGCGACCTGGAAGCGCCCGGTGAGGGAACGAGCGGCGGACTCGGAGTCCTCGTCGGCGGCCTGGGAGACCATCTGGCCGGCCTCGACGACATCGCGTCGGTGGTCACGGTGGTTCTGGCGGGCCTTGACGCCCTGGCCGACGACGGACGAACCGTGTACGAGCGGGCCCCCGGTCACTGGATCGTGCGCCTGCCCGTGGACGCGCGCGGCTTTCCGGACTCGTCGCAGATGCACCTTCACCGGCCCGCGCTCGCCTGGTGGGCGGAGCGGCTGTTGGGCGCCCTGCCCCGTCGGCCGCAGGTGATGCACCTGCGCTGTACGGACGACGGCAGCCTCGCTCTGGCCGAAGCCGCCGAGCGCCTCGGATCACGCGTGGTGTTCAGCGCCACCTCCGATCCGCACCGGCAGGTGGCGGACCGGCTTGCCACGGAGGACACGGGCCACGGGCCGGGAGAGCTGGGGCCACTGCGCGGTGACCTGCACCGCATCTTCGTCGGGGACCGGCTGGTGGAGCGTGCCGACACCGTGATCGGTGTCGCGGGGCACTGCGGCGCGGACGAGTTGGTGCGTCATTTTCCCCAGCTCGCCAAGATAAACGGCGGGACCGGACCGGCCGCACCTGCGGAGGGAATCACTCCCTACCGGCCCGGAAAGGACGAGCAGAACCTCCGAAGGGAACTGGTCTCCGCTCTGTTCGCGCGTGCGGACAGCGAGGACTCCCTGGGCCCGGAGGACAGGAAGCTGCCCCTGTTCCTGTGCGTGGGCCGCATGCACCCCGACAAGCAGCAGGACATGCTCGTACGCGCCTGGGTCGAATCCGGCCTGTGCATGCGGTCGACCCTGGTCCTCGTGGGTGGGGCGGCGACCACGGAGAACGCGTACGAGCAGGACATGCGGCGCCGCATTCGGGCGGCACTGGCCGGCCATCCGACGGCTGCCGCCCGCTCGGCCGTTCTGCCCGCGCTGCCCAACCGCACGGTGCGGCGCCTCCAGCACGCCTTGACCGACCCGAGCCACGGGGTCCTCGCCCCGTGGTACGTGTGTCCCAGCGTCAAGGAGGACCTGGGGCTCGCGTTGCTCGAGGCGATGGAGGCGGGCATGCCCACGGCCGGCCCCCGTCAGGGCGGTGTGCTCCAGTACCTCCACGACGGCGTCAGCGGAGTCCTCCTGGACACCTCCTCCGAGGAGAAACTCTCCCAGGGGCTGCTCCGCATGATCACTCTCCCCGCGCCGGACCGCCATCGGCTCGCGGCCGTCGGCCGGGATGTGGTGACCAGCCGGTATTCGATCGCGGCGATGGCCGAGTCCCTGCTCGACACCTACGGAGTCGCCGGCCGTGGCAGGCGGCCCGAACCCTGGCCCGACGGCCGGGACGACATCGCGCGGTGAGGCAGCCGCCCGGGCAGCGGCGTGGTCGACCAGGCGTGCTGCCGGTCACCGTCAGGTGTGGCTGCGCATGTCGTCACGGACGGGAGCGCGACGCCGACGGGCCGGTGCGGGCCTTGTTCGCGTGCGCGCACATCCCCTTGGCGGCGGCTTGCGTGATGTTCCGGGCCATCCCACCGAAGACCACCGCGTGGAACGGGGAGACGCACCACCAGTAGACGTGACCGAGCAGGCCGCGAGGATGGAAGACGGCACGCTGGCGGTAGAGGGTGAGCTTTCCGTCGCACGTCTCGGCGTACATCTCCAGCCAGGCGAGGCCGGGCAGGCGCATTTCGGCGCGCAGTCGCAGCAGGTGGCCCGGTTCGATCTCTTCGACACGCCAGAAGTCCAGTGAGTCGCCCACACGCAGGCGTTCGGCGTCCCTGCGTCCGCGGCGCAGTCCCACACCGCCGACCAGACGGTCCAGCCAGCCCCGGACCGCCCAGGCGAGCGGGAAGGAGTACCAGCCGTTGTCCCCGCCTATGCCCTCGATCACCTTCCACAGTGACTCGCGGGACGTGTCCACCGTGAGTTGCCGCTCGTCCTGGTAGAGGCTGCCGCCGGCCCACTCCGGATCGGTGGGCAGAGGGTCGCTGGGCGCCCCCGGCACGGCGGCGGACGACCAGCGTGTGGTGACCTCGGCCTCACGGACTCGGCGCAGCGCGAGATCCAGGGCCTCCTCGAACGGCAGTGGCCGACCCGGTGCGTCCGGGACGTAGCGGGCGATGTCGTGTTCGTCGCACACGACCTCGTGACGCAGCGACTCGGTCAGTGGCCGGGCGATCGAAGCGGGCACCGGGGTGACGAGGCCGACCCAGTGGCTGGACAGCCTCGGAGTGAGGACCGGCACGGGCACGATGAGGCGTCGCCGGAGCCCGGCGACCTCGGCGTACCGGCGCATCATCTCCTGGTACGTGAGAACGTCAGGTCCGCCGATGTCGAACGCGCGGTCCACATCCGCCGGCATGGTGGCCGAGCCGACCAGGTAGTGCAGCACATCGCGGACCCCGATGGGCTGTGTGCGGGTGCTCACCCAGCTCGGGGTCACCATGACCGGCAGTCGTTCCGTGAGGTAGCGCAGCATCTCGAAGGAGGCCGATCCGGAGCCCACGACCACCGCCGCCCGCAGCACGGTGGCCGGAACGGGCGCCTCCAGGAAGATGCGTCCCACCTCCGCACGGGAGCGCAGATGCGGTGACAGTTCCCGTTCCGGGACCCCGCTCGGGGTGAGCCCGCCCAGGTACACGATGCGCCGCACCCCGGCGGCGTGTGCCTGCTCGGCGAAGATCCGTGCAGCTCGGCGATCGGTGTCCTCGAAACCGGAACCGGTTCCGAGGGCGTGCACCAGGTAGTAGGCCACGTCGATTCCCCGCATGCTCGCAGCGACGGACGCGGCGTCGGTGACATCCCCGGCGACCGGCTCGACCTCCTGTGCCCAGGGGTGGTCACGCAGTTTGCCCGGCGAGCGGGCCAGACACCGCACAGTGTGGCCCGCTTCCAGCAGTTCCGGCACGAGACGCCCGCCGATGTACCCGGACGCGCCGGTGACCAGGCAGTTCAGCCGCTCAGCCGTCTTCGGCCCACGCCCGTCGGTGTTCACGAGCGCTTCTCCTCGCGCTCGGCCCGGTACCGCGCTGCGAGACGCCCCGTCGCGGCGCCGCTGTGTGACGGGACCGGGGCCATGGGTGTCGCTTCCGTCGCGGCGCCGCTGTGTGACGGGACCGGGGCCATGGGTGTCGCTTCCGTCGCGGCGCCGCTGTGTGACGGGACCGGGGCCATGGGTGTCGCTTCCGTCGCGGCGTGGTGCATGGGCGTCTCCTGCCGTGTGCGTCGGGCGGTCGGATCCGCCCCACACCTACTTCCGGCCGGAGCAGGCAGATGGATGCACAAGGCGCAAAACGGCTCGGCCGGTCTTACGCGTGGTCCGGCAGCCCCTCCCTCTCCCCGGCCGGGCGAGGGGGCGTACGGGTGACAGGGGGCCGTACCGGCATCCGTACGCGCGGCTCCGGCAGAAGAAGGACCATGAAGCTTCGAGACGAACTTCCCGTCGATCACCACCTGGCGACCGTCTACCGCTACGGAGCCGCCGTCTGCGGCCTCGTCCTGCTCGCCTTCGCCGCACTGGGCTTCGCCGATGCCCTCACCCCGTTCGACACGGCCGGGGACACGGTCGCGGGTATGACCACCAACACCACGCTGAGTGTGATCTCCACGGTGGTGGGACTGGCCCTCCTCATCGGGGCCGTCATCGGAGGCAACTTCGCCTCCACCCTCAACATGACGGTCGGAGGACTGTTCGTCCTGAGCGGATTCGTCCACATCTTCGTGCTGGACCGGTCCGCCAACTTCCTCGACTTCGGCATGGCCAACGTGATGTTCAGCTTTGTCATGGGACTGGTCATCGCGACGTTCGGCATGTACGGCAGGGTCACCAGCCGCCTGTCCCACGAGAACCCGTACTGGCGACGCAGGCACCCCGAACAGGCAGGGCACGAGGGTGCTTCGGTCCGTCACCTGCGCGAGGGACTCGACCCGGGCCTGCTGCCCGCAGGTCGGACACCCGGCGTCACGGGCCGGGAGCCCGACGACGAGTGACATGCCCCAGGGGTACGTGTTCCGGGGGGCCACGGCGCCGCCGTGGCCCCCCGGTCATGACCGTTCCCGCTGTTCGGCGTGAGCGGGGGCGCCCTTCTCCCCGCCGGCCGTGACCGGCGTGAGGCCGGGCCGGATGTCCACGTGCGCGTCGCGCGAGAGACGGTCGACAGCACGAGCACCGTGCGAAAGGTGGTCGACGACGTGAGCGTCGCGCGAGAGATGGTCGACCACATCCACCACACCGTCGACGCTCCGGCACAGACGCAGGAGGACCTGCACGGTGTCACGGCCGCGCACGGTGCCGCTCAACGTGACGAGCCCCTCGGACACCTCCACGTTCAACGAGGACGGACTGAGCCGAAGCGTCCGGGTCACCACTTCTTCGAGGATCTCCTCCTGGATCGCGCGATCCCGGCGAAGGAAGACCTGAAGGAGATCGCTGCGGCTCAGGACTCCGACCAGACGGCCCTGACCGTCGACGACGGGGAGCCGCTTGACCCGGTGCTCCTCCATCACCCGAGCGGCGTGCACGACGTTCCACCGGGGCTCGGCGGTGACGGCAGGATGGCTCATCAGCGCGCCGGCGTCCCGTGCGGCGCCGGTGGTGCGGTTGCGCAGAAGATCGGCCTCGGAGACGACGCCGACCGGACGCCCCGCGTCGTCCACGACCGGCACAGCGGTGACGGCCGACTCACTGAGCAGACGGGCGATCTCCTTGAAAGTGGTGCCGCGCTGGATGCTGATGACCGACGGCGTCATCAGATCGGCGACGGTGAGTTGTCCCATCGTTCGACCCCTACCGGCATGACTGGAAGCGTGGGTGAGTCATGCTTTCCTCGACCTCCGGACAGAACACGCTCCCTTTGTGTAACTTTCGCCCCGCCGAGAAGGTTCCGGCGTGCTGTTCGGACCTACCGGTCGCGTGGGTGGTCATCGCTCCTGGCGAACGCCTGAGTGCCTGCGGGTGGTGGTGCTGATCCGTGTTCCGCCGCTCACGGCATGGGGCTGCAGGGACTCCCTGGCCTCGGTGAGCACGGTGGACAGCGAGGGCAGGACCGAGGCCGGGGCGATGTGCGGGTGGATCCACACGCGTGTACGAATGTGCAGGTGGTGGCCCTTCGCCCGGATGCGGACTTCGCACCGAGCCACGCCGTCCACCGAGCTCGTCCGCCGGGTCAGCACGTCGCGGAGGGCCCGAAGACGGAGATCCCCGCCGGGCGCAGGCAGGCGCACGCGGCCCGACCGCACACCACCGCCGTACAGACCGATGAACCACAGTGCGAAGAACGCCGTCAGAAGCGTGCCGAGGACGATGACCGAGGTGGTCCACCAGGCAGACCCACGCAGGTCCGAAAGCCGTTCCGGGCTCACCAGTACCGCTCCCGGCAGGCCGTCGGGCCACCAGGAGGGAAGCCGGTCGGCGATGGACGCCTCCGTCCCCGTGATCAGCGCACCGGCCGATACGAGTACCAGACCGAGGGCACCCAGCGCGATGCGGCCGGAGGTCCGGTGCGAGGGTGTCATCATGTGCGTCCTTGCGTCGGGGGCGAGGCAGGCGCCTTCTCGGCCGACTGCGACTGCGACTGCGACTGCGACTGCGACTGCGACTGCGACTGCGACTGCGACTGCGACTGCGACTGCGGCCGAGGCGCCGGTGCCAATGCGGGTGCCGATGCCGGTGCCGGTGCGGGGCCCACGGCCGGTGGCTGCCGCCAGGTCGGGTCGGGATCGAGCGTGATGCGGAGACGCGGGGCGCGCCGCAGCGCGCACCCACCGACGGCGAGGCGGGCCGCAGCCTGTACGTCGCCGCGCGCGGCCGCACGGTCACCGAACGACAGTCGGGCCCGGACCACGACGCGCCGACGCCCCACCCGGACCCTCACCCTGCCGATGCCTGCGACGTCCGACACCGCCTCCCGGACCAGTGCGGAGACCGCCGAGCGGTCGAGGGCGAAGACCGGCTGGTCCACGGGCGGCGAAAGGGACAGCAGGTGGCGCTGCCCGGGTGTGACCGCCAGGACGATCAGTACCAGGCCCATCAGGACGGCACCGGCGCCCCCCAGGACGACGGGCAGTTCACCCGCCCCGTGGGTGGAAAGCCAGTCCACGGCACCGCCGCGCCACCGGGCGGGTGGACGGCCCAGCAGGTGCACCCGCGCGACGTCGAAAACCACAGCGCCGCCGGCCAGGGTGGCCCCGCCTGTGACAGCGGCCGTGGGCAGACGCCGGGAAGACCACCACCGGCGTGCGCCCGGCCGGACAGGTCCTCCTCCGGACGGACCCGACGGATCGGCCCGGAGGAGCGGGGCGTCGGCGTGAAGCGCACGGACGCTCACCTCCGCCCGTGGGACATCGAGCCCGCTCAGCCGGCGGGTGCGTGCGGCGACGTGGTCCTGGACGAGCCTCACGGAGTCGGCCACGGGCACCGGGTAGGGCAGGGCAAGATCCAACGACACCCTCGCCCGGTCCCCCCTGACGGTCGCCGAGACGCTCGTGGCCGCGACGCCCCGGCCGGGCAGGGACTCCGTGACGGCACGCCGGGCGATCCTGCGGACGGCCTTCTCCGACACCGTGGTGGTGCCTCGTTGCGACGGTGTGATCATCGGCGGTTCCGCTCGAACGCGTCCCTGAGCGCGTCAGGCACACCCCCACCGTCGAGCCGGTGACCGACGAAGGCGCCCACTGCTCCCAGGGAGGCGACGAGGAGGAACGCGCCGAAACCTCCGAAGTACGCGGCGAACGCCAGGGCCATACCCGCCCCCGTCCCGACCACCGGCCTGCTCATCTTCTCCACCTCTCGAACGACTGCCCGGCCCCGGTTCCGGCTGCCGGTCACTCCACCCTGGAATCGGTCGAGGTGGAGTCGCCGTCCTCGTCCGGCAGATGCACGTCGTTCACCGTCACGTTGACCTCGACGACCTCCAGGCCTGTGATGCGTTCGACGGCGGCGATCACGTTCTCCCGCACGTCACGGGCCAGGTCCGCGATCGCCACTCCGTATTCGACGACCAGGTCGACGTCGATGGCGGTCTGCCGTTCGCCGACCTCGACCTTGACGCCACGGCCGACGTTGGGGCGGCCGCCCGGCACCCGGTCGCGAACGGCACCGAGTGTGCGCGAGAGCCCGCCGCCCATGTCGTGAACACCCGGGATCTCCCTGGCGGCACTGCCGGCGATCTTCACGACCACGACGTCCGCGATGGATGTCCTGCCCCGGGTGGCGGCAGGCTCGTTCGCGCCGGTGGCACCACCCGTGAGAGCCGTCGTGCCCTGTTCGCCCCTCGCGCTGTGCGGGACGGAAGCGCTCTTGGTGACCGGGGCCGTCTGCGTAGTCATGGCAGATCCTCCTTGTACGGTGTGCGAACTGATCTCACACCTGTAGAACCGCCCGGACGCGTTCCGTGACGCCGGGCTCAGGAATTCCTTTCCACCGTCGTCACTCCGGCCACGAGCAGGGCATGCCGTACGCACCCGTCCCGTGCTGCGTAACAGGGAGACGCGGTCGTGTGTCCAACCGGAAGAGAGCGAACGAAAGGAGTCACCCGTGCCGCCCGCCCCCGAACAGGCCGTGTCAGCGGTCGGTGAGGACCGAAGCGACACCGACGACGCCTTGCTGGTCGTGCGGGCGGCCGAGGGGGACGAGGAAGCCTTCGCCGTCCTCGTACGCCTCCACGCCCCCACACTGGTACGCATGGCCACGCGCATGCTGGGCAACGAGCCGGAAGCGGAGGACGCCGTACAGGACGCCCTCATCAGTGCCTGGCGCAAACTGCCGCAGTTCCAGATGCAGTCGACGTTCCGTACCTGGGTCTACCGCATCGTCACCAACCGCTGTCTGAACGTGCTGCGATCCCGCAGACCCGTCGACCACCTGGACGCCGCGGACCATCTGGCAGCACCGGAGCACACCGTCTCACCGGCACGGATCGCGGAGTCGCACGCGGCGGTCGACGAGCTCCAGACGGCGCTGACCACCTTGTCGGCCGAACAGCGTGCCTGCTGGGTGCTCCGAGAACTGGACGGCCAGTCCTACGAGTTCATCGCGCAGGCCGTCGGAATCAGCCAGGAGGCCGTCCGTGCCCGGGTCTTCCGCGCCCGACGATCTCTCACACAACAACTGGGGGCCTGGCGATGACTGCCCGCACCGACCCTCCCGACCGGTCGCAGCACGACGGCGACGGAGACGACGAACAACTGCCCTGCGGCCGTTCGCTCTCCGACGTCTGGGACCTCTGGGAACAGGAGAAGGACGACCCGCATCTGACCGACTGCCCCCACTGCCGGCAGGCGGTCGGTGAGCTCGCGGCCCTGGAGACCTCGGTGCGCCAGTTGCGCGAACGGTCGGCCACCGCCGAGTTCTACGACGCCCGTGCCCTGACTCAGCGGATCATGGACGTCGTTCGCCTGGAACTGCGGCCCGGGCGCCCGCTGCCCCTGGGCGAGCCGGAGGAAGACCTGTGGATCGTGGAATCAGCGGCAGCCAGGACGGTCCGCGCGGCAGCCGAGACCGTCGAGGGGGTACGCGCGGGATCCTGCAGGATCAGCGTCGAGCGCCTCCCTGAACGGGAAGCGCCGTGCGTCGACGTACGTCTCGAGATCCACGCACCCGCCTCGGCCCAGTTGCAGGATCTGGCCGAACAGGTCCGCCACCGCGTCCTGAGCGCTGCAGACAGCACCCTGGGGCTGACCCTGAACGAGATCGACATCCGGATCACCGATCTGCTCGACGCGGCTGACGGACCCGGGGGAGGGGAGGGTCGGTGACCGGAACGGTGCCCACGGCGCTCATCGAGGAAGTGGCCCGAGCGGTGCTGGCCGTGGAGGGCGTCGCCTTCCTCAAGCCGGGAGTGGCGCAGCAGGTGCGCTCCGCGCTGTCCGGCACGAGGCAGCCGGGTGCGACGCGTGCTCCTGGGCTGAGGATGAGCCGGAACGCCGGGGGACGGGAGCGTCCGTGGGACGTCGATGTGCACATCGTGGTGCTGGGTGAGGCACGGGCCGTCGACGTCGCCAGAGGAGCGCGGAAGGCGGTCGCGGCCTGTCTGACGAGGAGGTTCCCCGGAGAGACCGCACCGGCGCACATCACCGTGACGGTGACAGGACTGGTGTGAGCGCCCCGCCGGGGAAGCCCGCGGGCTCGGCACCGGTGATCGGCCCGGGTTCCTTCGGCCCCGAGCGAGGGCCAGGGCCGTGACGCGGACCAACGGTTTCCGTGGGTCCGTGTCGCTCTCCGGTCCGTGGCCCCGTCCGGCCGTCAGCCGTCAGCCGTCAGCCGTCAGCCGTCAGCCGTCAGCCGTCGAGCCGACGCCAGCCTGCCACCGGGCCGGGGACCGCCCCGTCCTCGGGGGTGATCCAGAACGCCTGCCCGAGTCCCGCGTCGAACTGCGCGCCGGCCCGGCCGTCGCCGGACGAGCGCCCGGTCAGGCGCCTCCCGATCCAGGGCATCAGGTGCTGCCGGGCGAAACGGACGTCATCGATCCGCCGCTGCGCCCACCGAGCGGGTACGGACGCGGGCATCGGGGTCCGCCAGTCGCTCTCCGCCGGCAGCCCCAGCGCCTGCCAGACCGCTTCCGCGACCCTGCGGTGCCCCTCGGCCGTCAGGTGGAGCCGGTCGACGTCCCACATGCGTGGATCGCCCAGCGACGGAGCGCCGTACAGATCGGCCACCACGGCGCCGTGGCGGTCGGCCAGATCACCGACCAGCGAGAACAGCTCCTCCATGCGCGGGCGGAAGCGTTCCATCACCGGACCGTTCCGGCCGGGGCTGCGCATCAGCACCAAGGTCTTGCACGACGGCGCGAGGCGCTCCACCGCCTCCTCGAGCCGGCCGCGGACCATGCCCATGTCGCACTTCGGCCGCAGGGTGTCGTTGAGCCCGCCGACGAGTGTGATCACATCCGGCTGCAGTGACGCGGCGACCGCGACCTGCTCGTCGACGATCTGGCCGATGAGCTTGCCCCGGACGGCGAGGTTGGCGTACCGGAATCCGGGCGTGCGGGCCGCGAGGCGGGAGGCGAGGACGTCGGCCCAGCCGCGGTAGGAACCATCGGGCAGCAGATCCGACATGCCCTCGGTGAACGAGTCGCCGACCGCGACAAGACTGGTGTAGGAGGCATTCATTTCCATGGCGATGCCGATCGTACCGCGACAGCGGCACACGGCCGGGACCGCGGAGGAAATGAGGGAGGGGCCCGCAGCCGGGGGCGGTACCGGGCTGCGGGGCGGACACGACATGGAGGAGGGGCGCGACCGAAGCCGCACCCCTCCTCCCCTCGCTGTGTCACATGTCAGCGGGCCTGGTGCCTGCCCACCAGCTCGCGCAGCACGTCCTCCATCGTGATCATGCCGGCCAGCCTGCCGTCCTCGTCGAGCACGGCCGCCAGATGTGTCCGGCTGCGCCGCAGCGCGGTCAGCACATCGTCCAGCGGTGTCGCCGCACGCACCCGGGCGATCGGCCTCAGCGCCGTCACCGGGAAGGGAACGTCGCGTGGCGTGGCGTCCAGCGCGTCCTTCACGTGCAGGTACCCGATGATGCGCTGCTCGCTGTCCATCACCGGGAAGCGCGAGAAGCCCGACTCGTGCGAGAGCCGTTCCAGTTCCTCGGGGGTCGTGCCGACCCTGGTGTACAGCACCCGGTCGACCGGGAGCAGCACGTCCCGGACCGGGCGCCGTCCCAGCTCCAGCGCGTGCCGCAGGCGGTCCGCCGAGCGGTCGTCGACGAGACCCGAGTCCTCGGCGTCCTTGACGAGGCGCGCCAGTTCGTCGTCGGAGAAGGTCGCTGAGACCTCGTCCTTGGTCTCCACCCGCAACAGTTTCAGCAGCGTGTTCGCGAACGCGTTGATCGCGAAGATCACCGGCTTCAGTGCCCGGGCGAGAGTCACCAGGGGAGGGCCGAGCAGCAGCGCGGTGCGGGCCGGCTCGGCGAGTGCGATGTTCTTCGGCACCATCTCACCGAGCAGCATGTGCAGGTACGTCGCCACGGTCAGCGCGATGACGAACGAGATGGGGTGCACGAGCCCGTGCGGTACGCCCACCGCGTCGAAGACGGGTTCCAGCAGATGGGCGATGGCGGGTTCGGCGACGATGCCCAGCACCAGGGTGCAGAGCGTGATGCCCAGCTGCGCCGCAGCGAGGAGCGCCGAGACGTGCTCGAGACCCCAGATGACACTGCGGGCCCGCCGGTCCCCGGATTCGGCCGCGGGCTCGATCTGGCTGCGGCGCACGGAGATCAGCGCGAACTCCGCACCGACGAAGAAGGCGTTGACCACCAGGGTCAGAAGGCCGATGAAGAGCTGGACGGCGGTCATCGTTCGTCCTCCGCCGGCTCGTCGTCACCGGGCAGCGGCGCGTGCAGCAGGGCACGCGCGGCACGGTGCCCCGAGGCGTCCACCACGTCGATCCGCCAGCCCGTGAGCTCCACGGTGTCGCCCACCACCGGAATGCGGCCGACCTCCGTGGCGATCAGTCCGGCCAGCGTCTCGTACGGGCCGTCCGGCACCCGCAGCCCGATGGTGCGGAGCTGGTCGGTGCGGGCGGCGCCGTCGGCGGACCACAGGGTGCGCCCGTCGGCGTCCTCGCCCGCGGCCGCCAGGTCGGGGGTCTCGTGCGGGTCGTGTTCGTCCCGTACCTCGCCGACGACTTCCTCCACGATGTCCTCCAGCGTCACGACGCCCGCCGTGCCGCCGTACTCGTCGATGACGACCGCCATGGCCAGCTTTCCGGAGAGCCGGTCCAGCAGACGGTCCACGGTGAGGGTCTCCGGCACGAGCAGCGGCTCGCGGAGCATGTCCGACACCCGCTTGCGGGGCCGCTGCTCCGCGGGAACGGCCAGTACGTCCTTGATGTGCGCGACACCCACGACCGTGTCCAGGCTGCCCCGGTAGACGGGGAACCGGGAGAGACCGGTCGCCCGCGTCGCGTTCGCGACGTCCTCGGCGGTCGCCTGCACCTCGAGGGCGGTGACCTGGACGCGGGGGGTCATGACGTTCTCCGCGGTCAGTTCGGACAGGTTGAGGGTGCGTACGAAGAGCTCGGCGGTGTCCGCCTCGAGCGCGCCCTCCTTCGCGGAGTGGCGCGCCAGGGCCACCAGTTCCTGCGGGCTGCGGGCCGTGGCCAGCTCCTCCGCCGGCTCCAGGCCGAAGCGCCGCACGATGCGGTTGGCGGTGTTGTTGAGGTGGCTGATGAAGGGCCGGAAGACCGCGGTGAACGCGCGCTGCGGTGTGGCGACGGCCCGGGCCACGGTCAGGGGTGAGGAGATCGCCCAGTTCTTCGGGACGAGCTCACCGACCACCATCAGGACCACGGTGGACAGTGCGGTACCGATGACGAGGGCCAGCGAGGAGGACACACCGGGCGACAGACCGGTCGCTTCCACCGGTCCCTGGATGAGCTTGGAGATGGACGGCTCGGAGAGCATGCCCACGACCAGGTTGGTGACGGTGATGCCGAGCTGCGCGCCGGAGAGCTGGTAGGTGAGGCTACGTACGGCTTTGAGCGCTCCCGCCGCGCCGCGGTCCCCACGCTCGACGGATTCCTCGAGCTCGCCGCGCTCCACGGTGGTCAGAGAGAACTCGGCCGCCACGAAAACCCCGCAGACGAGGGAAAGCAGCAGCGCCACGAGGAGCAGGAGCACTTCGGTCATCGGTTCACCTCCGTCCCATGATCGGGCAGGGGCGGAAGGATCGCGCGATGTCGGCGGTGTCGACTACTGGGGGGCTCGCCCATGGGCGGACGCTCACACCTTTCGAAAGGGTCGGACGGTCGAGGATCCATAGTAAAGGATCGGCAAAAAGCCCTGTCCGGCGTGCGGTTTGCTGCTGTTCGCAGGCCTCTGGCGGTCGTGGCCTGGTTCAGAGAGGCTTGACCCATCGCCGCCAGTGGTCCTCGCGATGGTAGCCAGCCGAGCCCCATGTGTGATGCGCCTGCTCGTTCGCCTCCAGCACCATGGCGTCGATCCGCCGCCCGCCCAGGGCGAGGAATCGTTGCTCCGCGGCGTCCGTCAGCGCCGTGGCGATGCCCTGTCGCCGGCAGTCGGGGTGCACGGCCAGCCGGTACACGGAGCACCGCCATCCGTCGAAGCCGGCTATGACGGTTCCGGCGATCCGGCCGTCGCGCTCCGCGAGGATCAGGGCCCCGGGGTCCCGTGCGATCAACTGGGCCACTCCGGCGTCGTCGTCGGTGATGCTGGTGCCTTCCGCCGCCTCACGCCAGAACCGCAGGACGGCGGCGATGTCCGGGTGACCGGCGTGGCGGATGTCGAGATCAGTCATGACAGGAGCCAACCAGAGGGCTCAGGTGCGGGGCGACCGCTTTCCCGCGCAGTCTCCGAGGCATGGCCGCCGTTCCCCTTGCGAGTGCTAGCGCGTACGCGCTAGCGTGATGGCGTGCCCAAGACTCAGCTGAACGTTCGAGTGGACGAGGCCACCGCCGAGGCAGCGCGGCAGCGTGCCCTCCAGCGGGGGATGAGCGTGAACCGCTACATAGAGGAACTCGTCAAACAGGATGCGGGCGAGGTGGGACACACCTTCGTCGAGGCCGCGGCCGACTTCATGAAGCAGTACGAGTCGGTGTTCGCCGAGGAGTTCGGCCCGGAGCGCGAAGGCACCCGTTGAACCTGCAGATCGACCTTTCCTGGCTGCTCATGGTCGCCGAGCACAAGACGCCCGGTGATCCACAGGTCGTCGACTGGGGCGCGCTCGTCGCCGCCGTCAGCCGGCACGAGGCGGAGATCTTCGGCAGCCCCGTCTACAGCGATCCGCACTCCAGGGCGGCCGCCCTGCTCCAGTTGCTCCTCCATGTGCCCGCGCTCGAACACTCCAACGCGATGTTCGCCTCCGCCGTCGCCTACGGCTACCTCGTCGCGTCCGGCCTGAAGGTCATCACCTCACCCGAGCAGGTCCGCGACCTGGCCCGGCTGGTGAAGGAGGGCAAGGCCGATGTCAGGGCCATCGCCGACGAACTGCGCCGCTGGAGCCTGTGACCGGGGGTGACCGGGCTCCTCAGCCCCTCCCGGCCGGGCGGTCCACCACGACGGACCGGCGGGCCACGCCGATCACGCACGGGGAGCTCGGCAGACGCACGCCCTTCTCGGGGACACGGAACCGTCGGTACATCCCCAGTTCGAAGCCGGCCGCCTCGATCGCCGTGACCGTGTCCCGTGCCGTGTGGCAGCCCCCGAAGAGCAGCGGCCAGAGTGTGCGGTCCGCCGCCCGCTGCACCGTCGCGAGCGTCCCCTCGGGTGCCAGGGTGTGCTCGAAGAAGCGCAGCTCACCGCCAGGCCGCAGCACCCGCTTGATCTCCGACAACGCTTGCGGCAGGTCCCTCACGGTGCACAGGACCAGCGAGGCCACCGCCGCGTCGAACGCCTCGCTCTTGACCGGCAGCGCCTCGGCCGTCCCCGGCACGACGTCGACCGGCACCTCCGCACGCATCGCCGCCCCGGTCGCCAGCCGTCGCAGACTGCGCTCGGGCTCGATCGCCACCACTTCGGAGACAGCCCCCGGGTAGTGGGCGAAATTGAGGCCGTTTCCCGCGCCGATCTCGATGACACGGCCGGAAAGCCCGTCGAGGAGTTCGTCACGACGGCCCGCCAGCCCTCCCCTGAGATCGGCGGTCACGCTCAGCCGGGCGTAGAAACGGGCGAAAACCGGGTGGTGTACCGCGTCCCGGGGGACGGGTGTGCTGCGCCGTCGCATGATCGGGCCTCCTCGGAGGGCATGTGAACACGCCTCTCCTTCGATTCTCCCCCCCGTACGGGCCCGCCGGGACCCCGCGGCGCGGGCCCGTACGGCCGCTCAGCCGGCGGGACGGTCCCCGCCCAGTTCGGGTGCCAGCCAACTCCTCGCCCGGGCCCGGAAGTCGGCCGGTTCCAGCGCTCCGGCCCCGGCCGGCACCGC
This sequence comes from Streptomyces sp. Alt3, assembly GCF_030719215.1. Classification (NCBI taxonomy): domain Bacteria; kingdom Bacillati; phylum Actinomycetota; class Actinomycetes; order Kitasatosporales; family Streptomycetaceae; genus Streptomyces; species Streptomyces glycanivorans. The sequence continues at coordinate 7,319,557 of NZ_CP120983.1, forward strand.
GCCCAGCAGCGGGGCGCCCGCCGCGACCGGAAGGTCGTCGATGTTGCACCGCGAGGCCAGGTCCGGATCGGCCGGCATGCTCCCCACCACGACTCCGGTACAGGAGAGCCCCCGGGTCCGCAGGGCCTCCGTCGTCAGCGCGGTGGCGTTGAGGGTTCCGAGACCCGCGGGTGCCACCACCAGCAAGGGCGCCTCCATCAGCCGTGCGGCGTCCGCGAGCGTGGCCCCCTCCTCGTCGTAGCGCACGAGGAGCCCGCCCGCGCCCTCGACCAGCACGAGGTCGTGCTCCGTCGTCAGCTTCTGGGCGGCCTCGGCGATCTCGTACGGGCGTACGGGTGCGAGGCCGGCTCGGCGTGCCGCCGTCCCGGGCGCCAACGGATCCGGGAAACGGGCCAGTTCTACCGCCGTGACATGCGCGCCCGCGAGGCGCGCCACCTCGGCGGCATCCCCCGGTTCGCCCGGGGCGAGCCCCGTCTGGGCCGGCTTGAGCACCGCGACCCGGAGGCCCCGGTACGCCGCCGCCACCGCCGCGGTCACGATCGTCTTGCCGATCTCGGTGCCCGTGCCGGTCACCACGAGGATCGTCATCTCAGCCCTCCTTCGCCGCGGCGCACACGGCCCGGCAGATCCGTGCCACATCGTCGTCGCCGGTCACATAGGGCGGCATCGTGTACACGAGATCACGGAACGGGCGCAGCCATACGCCCTCGCGGACCGCGGCCCGTGTCGCTGCCGCCATGTCCACCTCGTGGTCGAGCTGCACGACCCCGATGGCGCCCAGCACCCGGACATCGCGTACGCCCGGAACGCCGGCGGCCTCCGCCAGCCCGCGTCGCAGTCCCGCGCCGATCCGCTTCACCTCCAGCTCCCAGTCCTGGCCCAGCAGGAGGTCCACGGACGCGCAGGCGACCGCCGAGGCCAGTGGGTTGCCCATGAACGTCGGACCGTGCGCCAGCACCGGCACGTCGCCGCTCGAAATGCCCTCCGCCACCCGTGAGGTGCACAGCGTCGCCGCCAGCGTCAGATACCCGCCGGTCAGCGCCTTGCCGACGCACATGACATCCGGGGAGACCCCGGCGTGCCCGGCCGCGAACAACTGCCCGGTCCGGCCGAACCCCGTCGCGATCTCGTCGAACACCAGCAGCACGTCGTGCTCGTCGCACGCCTCACGAAGCACCCGCAGGTAGGTGGGGGAGTGGAAACGCATTCCGCCCGCACCCTGCACCACGGGCTCCACGATCACCGCTGCCAGCTCGTCGGCGTGGGCGGCCACCAGCTCGCGCAGATGCCTCACGTAGGCGTCGTCGGGTGCGGCGTCGAAGCCGTCCGGCGGGGCGTCCGCGAAGACCTGCCGGGGGAGCGAACCCGACCACAGCTCGTGCATCCCGCCCTCGGGGTCGCACACCGACATGGGCTGCCAGGTGTCCCCGTGGTACCCGCCGCGCCACGTCAGCAGCCGGCGCTTGGCGGGCCGCCCCGCCGAACGCCAGTACTGCAGACACATCTTCACCGCGACCTCGACGGAGACCGACCCCGAGTCGGCGAGGAAGACGTGCTGGAGGGGCTCGGGAGTGATCTCCACCAGCCGTGTCGCCAGCCGGACGGCGGGCTCGTGCGTGAGCCCGCCGAACATCACATGGCTCATCCGGTCCAGCTGGCCGCGTGCGGCATCGTTGAGCACCGGATGGTTGTAACCGTGGACCGCCGACCACCAGGACGACATGCCGTCCACCAGTTCGAGCTGACCGTGGGCGGGTTGGGCGAGCCGCAGACGTACCCCCGACGCCGACTCCACGACCAGCGGCTCCTGCCGGCCCGGCATCGGGCCGTAGGGGTGCCAGACGTGGGCCCTGTCCAGGGCGCGGAGTTCCGCCGGGCCGATCCGGTCAGGCATTGGGTGCGAGGTCCGTCCCGGCGCCTCGGCGGCGGACCGCCACCAGGTCGTTGCGCGCAGTCAGGGCCTCCGACGGCTCCGGAACGGCAGCCGCACCGGCGCCCTCGCCGCACGGAGCGCAGCCGCCGACGTGCGAGCCGCACCCGCCGCCCTCGTGAGTACCGGAAGCGCCGCCCTCGTGCGAGCCGCAGTCCGCGGCCGCGGGGGCGCGGTGCCCGGGGAGGGTGGTGGTGTCCGCTCCCTCGACCTCGAAACCGGCGTCCGCGATCATGTCGAGATCGGTCTGGCCCGACTGGCCCTCAGTGGTCAGATAGTCACCGAGGAAGATGGAATTGACCAGGTTCAGGGCGAGCGGCTGCATCGAGCGCAGATGGACCTCGCGACCGCCCGCGAGCCGCACCTCGACGTCCGGGCAGACGAACCTGACCATCGCCAGGATGCGCAGGCACCGCTGCGGAGTCAGATGCCAGTCCTTCGCGAGCGGTGTCCCCTCCATGGGGATCAGGAAGTTCACCGGCACCGAGTCGGGATCCAGCGCACGCAGGGAGAACACGACGTCCACCAGGTCGGCGTCGGTCTCGCCCATCCCCGCGATCAGCCCGGAGCACGCCGAGAGTCCGGCGGCCTGCGCCTGCTGGACGGTGTCCACCCGGTCGGCGTACGTGTGCGTGGTCGTGATGTCCCCGTACGTCCCCTCCGAGGTGTTGAGGTTGTGGTTGTACGCGTCGGCCCCCGCCGACCTCAGCCGGTCGGCCTGGCCCTCCGACAGCAGACCCAGGCAGGCACACACCTCGACGCCCTCGTGCTGCTCCTTGATGGCCTCGATCGTCTGCGACACCCGGTCGACGTCGCGGTCGGTCGGCCCCCGGCCGCTGGCCACCAGGCACACCCGCTTGGCGCCGCCGGCCACGCCCGCGGCGGCGGCCTTCCGCGCCTCGTCGGGCTTCAGCCAGGTGTACTTGAGGATCTCGGCCTTGGAGCCGAGACGCTGCGAGCAGTACGAGCAGTCCTCGGGGCAGAGCCCGGACTTCAGGTTCACCAGGTAGTTGAGTTTGACGCGCCGGCCGAACCACTGGCGGCGCACCTTTCCGGCCGCGGCCACCACGTCGAGCAGTTCGTCGTCGGAGGTCGCCAGTACGGCGAGCGCTTCGTCCCGGGTCGGCAGTTCGCGCCGCAGCCCTTTGTCCACCAGCGTGTTCAGCAGGTCCATGGCCTTGATCCTGACGTACGGCACCGCCATCGGCCAAGGAGGAACCGGACAGTACGTCCGGTCGATGCTGTGTGTATTGCCACACCCTGGCCGGTTGCGCACCCGGCTAAGGTCTGTGAGCTGCCTACAAAAAGGGACCCGCTCATGTCCTACGCCCCCTTCGACTGGATCGACGACGAGGCCCGGCGCCGAGCCGCCGCCGGACTCGTCCGGACGCTGCGCCCCCGGGCCGCGGAGACGGAACTGCTGGACCTCGCCAGCAACGACTACCTGGGGCTGAGCCGCAACCCCGAAGTGACAGCAGCGGCAGCGGCGGCGGCACGGACCTGGGGCGCGGGTGCCACCGGGTCGCGGCTCGTCACCGGGTCCACCGCGCTGCACGCCGCACTCGAACACGAACTGGCCGCCTTCTGCGGGTTCGAGGCCGCCCTGGTGTTCTCCTCCGGCTACGCGGCGAACCTCGCCGCACTCACGGCGCTGACCGGACACGACTCGCTGATCGTCTCCGACGCGGGCAACCACGCCTCGATCGTGGACGGCTGCCGGCTCTCCCGGGCCGCCACCGCCGTCGTACCGCACGCGGACCCCGAGGCCGTACGGAAGGCGCTCCGGACGCACGGCGGGCGGGCGCTGGCCGTGACCGACTCCGTCTTCTCGGTGGACGGCGACGCCGCCCCGCTCGCCGGACTCGCCGGTGTCTGCCGCGAAGCGGGTGCGCCCCTCGTGGTCGACGACGCGCACGGACTCGGGGTGCTGGGCGAGGGCGGGCGCGGGGCGCTCGCGGCCGCCGGGCTCGCAGGCGGCGAGGGAATCGTGGCCACTCTCACGCTCTCCAAGTCGCTCGGCAGCCAGGGCGGAGCGGTCCTCGGCCCAGCCCGGGTCATCCGTCACCTGGTCAACACGGCCCGTACGTTCATCTTCGACACCGGACTCGCACCGGCGGCCGCCGGAGCGGCCCTGGGCGCGCTGCGTCTGCTGCGCCGCGAACCCGAACGCGCGGAGAGGGCAGGGGAGGTCGCCCTGGAACTGCACGGACGGCTGGTGGCGGCCGGCCTGACCGCCGTGCGTCCCGACGCCGCCGTCGTGTCGGTCCGTGCTCCCTCGGCCGAGTCGGCGGTGCGCTGGGCCGCCGACTGCCGTGCGGCGGGGCTCGCCGTGGGGTGCTTCCGGCCGCCTTCGGTGCCCGACGGGATCTCGCGGCTGAGGCTGACCGCCCGTGCCGACCTGACCCAGGAGCAGATCGGAGCGGCCGTGGACACGATCCTGACGACGGCGCCGCTGCCGGTCAGCTGACCGGGTGGTCGCGCAGTCCGGCCACGAACGACGTCCATGCCGTCGCCGAGAAGCGAAGCGCGGGCATCGACGTGTTCTTGGAATCCCTCACGGCGAGACGGGCGTCGCCGAGCGACGCGGCTTCCACGCAGTTGTTCATCCCGGTGCTGCGGCTGCTGCGCCGCCACCTCGGTGCGGGCTGTACGGGACGGTCGGACATCGTGCCCCCCTCGGGCAGTCTGAAGGTTCCGCCTGATCGCCGCGGCTCAGAGCGGCGATGAGGTCCAGCGAATGCTCCGGCGACAGCGCGTGCTCCTGCATCGTGCGGAAGGCCGAGCTGTACGCCTCAAGGTCTTCTCTCCGCTCCAGGTAGAGACTGCTCGTCAAGTGATCGAGAACGATCACATCCAGATCGAAAGTGGTCGAAAAAGAGAAGATAACGAACGGCCCGGTGAGGCCGATATAGCTCCCCGCGGAAAATGGCAGTAACTGGAGCATCACGTGCGGGAATTGAGCCACTTCCGTCAGATGGCGCAGCTGTCCCTCCATCACCCCGGGCCCGCCGACGCTCCGCCGCAGTACCGCTTCGTCGATCACGACGCTCAGCCGCAGCGGCCGGGGCGAGTGGAGGACGTTCTGCCGGGCGAGCCTGACCTCGACCAGCGAATCGAGCTGGGCGGGCGGCAGCCCGTCCAGTGAGGACCGGGTCACTGCCCGCGCGTAGTCGGCGGTCTGCAGCAGTCCCGGGACCACCGAGGTCTCCAGCGTGCGCGCGGCGAAGGCCTGCGACTCCAGGCTGATGAAGTCGCGGTACTGGGGCGGGATGAGCCCACGGTAGGCGTGCCACCACCCGTTCCCGCCGCCCCCCGCGGAGCCGGCGAGCGTCCGGAGCAGGGAACGCAACTGCCGGTCGTCCACGCCGTACGCTTCCATCAGCCGGGTCACGTCACCCGGTGTCACCCCGCTCGCCCCCGTCTCGATCCGGCTCACCTTCGACTGGTGCCAGCCGAGCAGTGCGGCGGCGTCCCGGCTCGTGAGTCCCGATGTGTGGCGAAGAGCGCGCAGTTCCTCCCCGAGCTTGCGACGGCGTACAGCAGGGCCGTTCCGCATGACGGCCTCCTCCCGTTGTCACGGAGGGCCGTACCCAAGCGGGGGCCGGCCCGGAAAGGGGCAAGTGTCGCGTCCGCACACGGCCCGGGCGGCGGAGTTCACCGTATTGGGCGATAGATATATGCATATCTTGGTGGATCGCCGTCATGGAGGGCGGCAACGGTGGCAGTCTGGCGCGAGGCACAATCCAGGCCGGCCGTGGGCCGGTCGGGTGGGAAAGGGACGGCGTCGCCATGGCAGACCATCAGGAAGCAACCGTCACTCTGCCGAGCGATCCGGTCTCGGTCTCCGCGGCGCGGAGATATGTGGCCCAAGTGGTCACGGACTGGGGCCTGGCCGAGGACGGCGACACCGCCGACACCATCCGGCTGATCGTCTCGGAACTCGCCACCAACGCCGTCCAGCACACCTTCGGGCAGTCGCCCACCTTCACCGTCGATCTCCGGCTCGACCGGGACGTCGAGTTCTACCTGGGTGTGACGGACAGCCACCCTCGCCGGCCCCAACGGCTGCCCGCCGCGGTGCGGCAGGACAACGGGCGCGGCATGGCGATCATCCGGGCCCTGGCGAAGGAGCACGGCGGCAGGCTCGGCGTCAGCCCCACCCCGGACGGGGGGAAGACCGTGTCGATCGCCCTTCCCTGGCCGGTTCCCGCGCAGGCGTGACGCTGTCGCACGCGTGACCGGGAGAGGTCTCACCCGGCGGAGGCCGGGCGTCGGACGGCGGGCGGTGACGGAGACATCGCCGACGACCACCTCCGGCACCACCGACAGGCCGAGGACCACGCCGACCGGCGCGGACATCCGGACGCGGCCCGGCTGCGGCCGTCGGCTGCGCCGGCCGCGTACCGCCCGTGCGATCAAGGGCGGCAGCGGCACGGCACTCACCGCGTCGGGGCTCGTGCTGGTGACCGGTCCCCTGCTGCGCCGAACCTGCTGGGGAGGAGTGTCAGCGGACCCTCCCGTACCAGACGTTCCCGGACCAGATCTTTTCCAGCCGGACCACGGCCCCGGCCTTGGGCGAGTGCCAGATCTTCCCGCTGCCGGCGTAGATCCCGACGTGGTACACGCTGCGGCCCGCGTGGAAGAAGACCAGGTCGCCGCGTTTCCGCTGCGACCTGGAGATATGGCGGGTCTTGTTGTACTGCTGCTGCGCCGTGCGGGGGAGTTTTTTTCCGGCCTTCTTGAACGAATAGAGCGTGAGCCCTGAGCAGTCGAACCGGGAGGGGCCCGTGGCTCCCCATCTGTAAGGGGCACCCTTCTTCGAGGCGGCGATCTTGAGTGCCTTCGTCGAGTGGGTGGCGGCCTCGGCTTCGTCCACGAAGCCCGGGGCCAGCACGGTGGTGCCTACGGCGAAGGTCAGAACCGAGGCCGTACCGACCCGGGCGAACAGAGACGGGACATGAACCTGCGCAGTCATGCGCAACCCTTCGTCAGCCGCCTGTGAAGGATGACCTGTCGGGTTCGGGCTGGCGAAGTTGCCCGGCCGCGTGCAGCGGCTTCACCCCGAGGGCCGTCCGGATCTCCGGCCGGCCCGTTGTGCTCGGGTCCTCCACTCCTGCCGATCCACTCCTGTCGACCAGGCATCCGGACGGCGGCAGGACTCGGCGTCCGCCCGGACCGCCCCGCCGCGGCGGCGGGGGCTTGTCGTCCCAGGGATCTTTACCTACGCGCCGCCGGATTTCCTGTCTGAAGTGGCGGTATGTGAGAGTCGTCACGACTGATCCGATCGAGTGGACGCCGCGTGCGCGGAGCCGCGGCGGCCGGACCTGACCAGCCGTGTACCAGCGGTGGAACGACGTATTACGTTCAGTGTCCGCGTCGGATGCGCAAGTTGGGCTGTCCCTCGGGCGGGGGACCTTCTACGCCGATCGAGCGAGGGAAACTCATCGGCCTGCCGGGCGTGTCGTACACGTGTGCCGAAAGGGCCGGTGTGATCGGCGAGTCGGTGGTGAACACGGTCAACTCGACGGCTCCTGAGGCAGGGCCACCCGGCCCGCCCGGCGCTCTCCGTCCAGCAGTCGCAACGCCCTGGCCAGGGTGTCCGCATGGATCTGCGACTCACCCCGCTCATGCATCAGCACGAGTGCGTCCCGTAAGGCCACCGCCCGCGACGCGAGGGCCTGGGCCGCCCGCAGCGCTCCGTAGGTGTCGCTGCCCCGGGCGGGATTGATGCGCCCGACCTGGTCGAGCACCTCCAGATAGCAGTCGATGAACTCGGCCTCGGCGCGGGTCAGTGCGGGAAGCTGCGGGAACTGGGGTGGGAGCATCGGGCGTTCACCTCGACGAGTGCGGCGGCTGGGGCGGCGTGCGGTTCTCCACGACGTGGTCCACCAGTCCGTACGCCAGGGCGGCCTCGGCGTCGAGGATGGTGTCCCGTTCGATGTCGGCGGCGATCCGGCCCGTGGAACGACCCGTGTGGCGGGCCAGCATGGCCGTGAGCAGCTCGCGCTCGCGCGTCAACTCGCGGGCTCGGATGTCGAGATCGGACAGCTGGCCCTGCACCGGCTCGTCCAGAACGGGTTGCTGGATGAGTACCCGGGCGCCAGGCAGGGCATGTCGGCGTCCCGGTGAGCCGGCGGCGAGGAGCACGGCGGCGGCCGCCCCCGCCTGCCCGAGACAGAAGGTCTCCACCTCGCAGGCGAGGAACTGAATGGTGTCGTAGATCGCCGTCATCGCGTGGAACGAGCCCCCGGGCGAGTTGATGTACAGGGAAAGCGGCCGGTCCGGGTCCGCGTGCTCCAGATACATGAACTGGGCGACGAGGTCGGTCGCCGCGGTGTCGTCGACAGGCGTACCGAGGAAGACGATCCGCTCGGACAGCAGCTTCGCGTACGGATCCGTGTTCCGGGTTCCGTGGGCGGTGCGCTCGGTGAACTCGGGCAGAACGTAGCGGGCGGCGGGACGGAACATGGCGGTGCCTCTCCTGGACCTCGGACTGCATGAATTCGAAGTACGTAAAAAATGTACAGGACGTACAGGAGGTTAGAATGGGGCCATGGCCTACGAGATTCCGGTGACGCAAGCCCGGGCGGAGCTCGCCGAACTGATCAACCGCGTCGTGTACGGCGGTGAGCGTGTGGTGGTGACGCGGCACGGGAAGCCTTTGGTCGCCCTGGTATCCGCCGCTGACCTGCAGCGACTCGAGAACGAAGAGGTCGAGGCGCAGGAGGCCGTGGCGGAGGAACAGGTGATCAGCTCGGTGTCCTCGCTGCGCTCGCTCCCGTCCGCCACGGGCGAACGGCACCGCTTCGGTATCGCCGCCGAGCACCGGGGCCACGAGGAGCGGGAACGCTGACGCTCCGCACCGCCTGTCGCGGACGCTCCGAGGGGCGCGGGGGGCGTCGCCGCCCGCGGAGACGCCCGTGGAAGCGCCCGTGGGGACGCCCGTGGAAGCGCCCGTGGGGACGCCCGTGGAAGCGCCCGTGGGGACGCCCGTGGAAGCGCCCGTGGGGACGCCCGTGGAAGCGCCCGTGGGGACGCCCGTGGAAGCGCCCGTGGGGACGCCCGTGGAAGCGCCCGTGGGAGAGCGCCAAGAGCCGTGCCCCCACCTGATCCCGGTGGGGGCACGGCTCGTCCGGTCGGTGGGCCGTCAGCCCGTGAGGGCCGGTTCGCGAGCGTGATCGGGGGCCGCCGCCGCATCTTCCGCCCCCGCCTTCCCGCGTCCGCCCATCAGCACGGCGATCAGGCCCACCACGGCCCACGCCGCCAGGATCAGCGCGGCTCCACTCGCCGCGGCCCCGTCGAAGAACGCCGCTGACCTCAGCAGTGAGCCGCCGGCGCCGGGCGGGAGCCACTGGCCGACCGCTCCGACCGGTTCGGGGAGGAGTTCGGGCGCGCTCGTGACACCGGAGAAGGAATTGCCGAGCAGTACCATCAGCAGCGCGCCCAGGCCGATTCCCTTCGTGCCGAGCAGTGCCGCGAGCCCGGCGACGGCCGACGCGATGGCCAGCACGGTGAGCCCGATGACACCCGCTTCCGTCCACCGGTCGCCCGTGACCACACCCAGCCAGCTGTGGGCGATCGCCGTGGCCGCCATGCCCACCAGTCCGGCCGCGCCGACAAGGGTGAGGGCCGCCCGGGAGCCTCGCAGCCCCAAGAGGGTCACCATCGCCCCCGCGGCGACGCCGGCGAGAGCCAGGGGCAGGATGCTCGCGCCCAGGGCGGCGCCGCGTGGATCCGCCTTCGGTGCGGCGACGACGTCGGTGACCGGTACGGCCGCTCCGGCGGGCGCGGCCCCCTTCACGGCCTCGGTCAGCAACTGGGCGACGACAGGGCTCGCCGCCGACGCCGTGAGCAGCTGCGGCCCCTTGCCGGTGGCGACGACGGCGCCGTATACGACCCGGTCCTCGATCGCCGCGCGGGCCGCTTCGGCGTCGGCGTACCGATGGATCTCGAAGGCGCCCTCGCGTTGCTCGAACGCCTTCTGCAGCTGATCGGCCGCCGGGGCGGAACCCGCGACGCCCACGGGCAGGTCGCGCGGGGCGATCCGGGCCGCGGGCCACGAGAAGGCCCAGAGGCTGAGTGTCACGATCAACGGGACCAGCAGGATGACGGCGACCGCGCGGCGGTTCGGCGCAGCAGGCATGACGACTGCCTCAATTCAAAGAGAAGGATCGTTCGTTTTACGGGATGCGGACACTGTCTCCCCGCCCCGTGCGCTTGTCAAGAAGGAACGTTCGTTTTAGATTGTCGCCATGGCACGTGTATCCCAGGAGCACCTCGACGCCCGCCGCCGGCAGATCCTCTCCGGCGCCGCCCACTGCTTCGCGCGCAACGGCTTCCACAGCGCGTCGATGCAGGACGTGCTGAAGGAGGTCGGTCTGTCGGCGGGGGCCGTCTACCGGTACTTCGCCGGCAAGGAGGACCTGATCGCGGCCATCGCCGACGAGGCGTTCGGCGGCATCCGCCGGGCGTTCGAGGAGGCCGCCGAATCGACTCCGCCGCCGACGCCCGACGTATTGCTCGGCAGGGTGCTGCGGGGCGTCTTCGAGGGGCAGATGTACGGGCTGGAGCGCCGCGCGTGCGCCGCGCTCGTCGTCCAGGTGTGGGCCGAGACCCTGCGGAACGACCGGCTCTCCGAGACCCTCGGTGAGGGCTACGCGGGCATGCGCGTGGCCTGGGCGAAGCTGGTGGAGGCCTACCGCGCGGCCGGGTTGATGCCCTCCGGTGTGCCGGCCGACGACGTCGCCCGGACCCTGATCGCGACCGCCCAGGGGTTCATCGCGCAGGAGGCTCTGTTCGGCGGGGTCGAGCCCGAGGTCCTGGAGAACGGCCTGCGCGCGCTGATGTCCATGGATCTGCAAAAGATCAGTTAACGCGCCGGAAAAACTTCCGCCCTAACGTGCAATACCTGGTCGCGGAATCCTCTTCATCGTTCAACAGAGTGTTGAAGGCGGGATAGGGTCCCGCTGCGCCCGGGGCAGGTACCGGGCGGTAGACGAAGAGGGTGGAAGCGTGCAACTGACTCCGCACGAACAGGAACGCCTGCTCATCCACGTGGCGGCCGATGTCGCAGAGAAGCGCAGGGCGCGCGGTCTGCGGCTGAACCACCCCGAGGCGATCGCGCTGATCACCTCGCACCTTCTGGAAGGCGCCCGCGACGGCCGGACCGTGGCCGAACTCATGGCCTCCGGCCGGAAGGTGCTCACCCGTGACGACGTCATGGACGGCATCCCGGAAATGATCCACGACGTGCAGGTCGAGGCCACCTTCCCGGACGGCACCAAGCTGGTCACCGTCCACGAGCCGATCGTCTGACGGGGGAGCAGCCGATGATTCCCGGAGAGATCCTCTACGCGCAGAGCCCGGTGCCCCTCAACGAGGGCCGTCCCGTCACCCGTCTCACCGTCCTCAACGCCGCCGACCGGCCCGTCCAGGTCGGCTCGCACTACCACTTCGCCGAGGCCAACACCGGCCTGGAGTTCGACCGCGGCGCCGCTCACGGCCTGCGGCTGAACATCGCCGCCGGAACCGCTGTGCGCTTCGAGCCCGGTATCCCCGTCGACGTCGAACTCGTCCCGCTCGCAGGTCTGCGCATCGTCCCCGGACTGCGCGGCGACACCGGAGGTCCCCTCGATGCCTGAGCTCAGCCGACCCGTGTACGCCGATCTGTTCGGGCCCACCGTCGGTGACCGCATCCGGCTCGCCGACACCGATCTCGTCGTCGAGATCGAGGAGGACCGGTCCGGCGGTCCTGGGCTGGCCGGGGACGAGGCCGTCTTCGGCGGCGGCAAGGTGATCCGTGAGTCGATGGGCCAGGCGCGGACCACCCGCGCCGAGGGCGCCCCCGACACCGTGATCACCGGCGCCGTCATCATCGACCACTGGGGCATCGTCAAGGCCGACATCGGCATCCGCGACGGCCGGATCACCGGGATCGGCAAGGCCGGGAATCCCGACACGATGGACGGCGTCCACCCCGAGCTGGTCATCGGACCCGAGACCGAGATCATCGTGGGCAACGGCAAGTTCGTCACCGCCGGTGCCATCGACGCGCACGTCCACTTCATCTCGCCGACCCTCATCGACCAGGCTCTCTCCTCCGGGATCACCACACTCGTCGGCGGAGGCACGGGCCCGGCCGAGGGGACCAAGGCCACCACGATCACCCCGGGCCCCTGGCATCTCGCCCGGATGTTCGAGGCGCTCGACGGCTACCCCGTCAACATCGGCCTGCTCGGCAAGGGCAACACGATGTCGCGCGAGGCCATGCACTCCCAGCTGCGCGCCGGGGCCCTCGGCTTCAAGATCCATGAGGACTGGGGAGCCACCCCCGCCGTCATCGACGCCTGTCTGAGCGTCTGTGAGGAGACCGGTGCCCAGCTCGCCATCCACACGGACACGCTCAACGAGGCCGGATTCGTCGCCGACACGCTGGCCGCCATCGCGGGGCGCTCGATCCACGCGTACCACACCGAGGGCGCGGGAGGCGGACACGCTCCCGACATCATCAGCGTGGTCTCGGAGCCCTACGTCCTGCCCAGCTCCACCAACCCGACCCGGCCGCACACCGTCAACACGATCGAGGAACACCTCGACATGCTGATGGTCTGTCACCACCTCAACCCCACCGTGCCGGAGGACCTCGCCTTCGCCGAGTCGCGCATCCGGCCCTCGACGATCGCGGCCGAGGACATCCTCCACGACCTCGGCGCCATCTCGATCATCTCCTCGGACTCCCAGGCGATGGGCCGCATCGGCGAGGTGATCCTGCGCACCTGGCAGACCGCCCATGTGATGAAGCGGCGGCGCGGCGCGCTGCCGGGCGACGGGGCCGCCGACAACCACCGCGCACGTCGCTATGTCGCCAAATACACCATCAATCCAGCGGTGGCCCAGGGACTGGACCGGGAGATCGGCTCCGTCGAAGCGGGCAAGCTGGCCGACCTCGTGCTGTGGGACCCGGCGTTCTTCGGCGTCAAGCCGCAGACCGTGATCAAGGGAGGCCAGATCGCGTACGCCCAGATGGGCGACGCCAACGCCTCCATCCCCACGCCGCAGCCGGTCATGCCGCGTCCGATGTTCGGGGCCGTGGGGCGGGCGCCCGCCGCGAACTCGTTCAACTTCGTCTCCTCTGCGGCCATCGAGGCAGGGCTGCCGGAACACCTCGGACTCGGCAAGAGGTTCGTGCCGATCAGCAGCACCCGTGGCGTCACCAAGGCGGACATGCGCGAGAACGACGCCCTGCCCCGGGTCGACGTCGACCCCGACAGCTTCGCCGTCACCATCGACGGTGATCCTGTCGTCCCCGCCCCCGCCGCGGAACTCCCCATGGCCCAGCGCTACTTCCTCTTCTGAGGACGGGACAGCACCTCATGACGACGCGCGCAGCCCTGCTCGTCCTCGCCGACGGCCGGTTCCCCGCCGGTGGCCACGCCCACTCCGGTGGCGCCGAACCGGCCGTCAAGGCAGGACACATCAGGAACGCCCAGGACCTGGCGAGCTTCTGCCTCGGCAGGCTCCACACGACCGGGCTCACCTCGGCCGCCCTCGCGGCCGCCGCGGCCCATGGCATCGACCCGCTCGCCCTCGACGAGGCCGCGGACGCCCGTACACCCTCGCCCGCACTCAGAGGCGTGGCCCGCAAACTGGGCCGACAGCTGATGAGGGCGGCGCGGGCCACCTGGCCCAGCCCCGAACTGACCGCGCTCGCCGAAGCCCGGCCCCGTGGCGCCCACCAGCCGGTCGTCCTCGGGCTCACCGCCCGCGCCGCCGGCCTCGGGCCCGCCGACGCCGCACACTGCGTCGCCTACGAAACGGTCAGCGGCCCCGCCACCGCGGTGGTCCGTCTGCTGTCCCTGGACCCCTTCGAGGCCACCGCGGTCCTCGCCCGGCTGGCACCCGCACTCGACGAGGTCGCCGAACAGGCGGCCGAAGCGGCACGGCACGGCATCGAGGCGCTGCCCGCCGCCTCCGCCCCGCTGCTCGACATCACGGCCGAAGCCCACGCGGCCTGGCCGGTCCGCCTGTTCGCCTCCTGAGTCCCGATCCCGACCCGCCCCCCCCGACCGGCGGGAGCCCCCGCACCATCCGTCCTCACCTGGAGCCGCACCCATGCACCTCGACCACACCCACAGCGGCCCCGCGGCCGTCAGCGCCGACGCCGCCCGCCCCGACGGCACCCGCCGCGCGCTGCGCATCGGCCTGGGCGGCCCGGTCGGTTCGGGCAAGACAGCCACCGTCGCGGCCCTCTGCCGCGCCCTCCGTGACCGTGTGTCCATCGCCGTCGTCACCAACGACATCTACACCCGCGAGGACGCCGCCTTCCTGCTCCGCAACGCGGTGCTCCCGCCGGAGCGCATCCAGGCCGTCGAGACCGGCGCATGCCCGCACACCGCGATCCGCGACGACATCTCCGCCAACCTCGAAGCGGTCGAGGACCTGGAGGACTCCGTGGGGCCGCTCGATCTGATCCTCGTCGAATCGGGCGGCGACAATCTGACGGCCACCTTCTCCAAGGGGCTCGTCGACGCCCAGATCTTCGTCATCGACGTCGCGGGTGGTGACGACATCCCGCGCAAGGGCGGCCCCGGTGTCAGCACCGCGGACCTGCTCGTCGTCAACAAGACCGACCTCGCCCCCTACGTCGGCTCCGACCTGGACCGGATGGCCCGCGACGCCGCGGACCAGCGTGGCGAACTCCCCGTGGTGTTCACCTCCCTCACCGGCGCCGACGGCGTCGCCCCCGTCGCCGACTGGGTGCGGGCGCGGCTCGCGGACTGGGCCGTATGAGCGTCACTGCCACCGCCCGGATCACCGCGGTCGCCGACGGGCGGGGCTCCACCGCGCTTCCGGTGCTGGAGAGCGACGGTCCGCTCGCCCTGCGCCGGACCAGGTCCCCGGACACCGGGTATGCACGCGTCACCGTGGTCGGCGCGATGAGCGCGCCCCTCGGCGGCGACCGGCTCGCCGTCGAGGTGCGTGCCGAGGACGGAGCCCGGGTGACGGTGGACGCCGCGGCCGCCACCGTCGCGCTGCCGGGGGCGGGTCCGGACGCCGGCCCCGCTTCGTACGCCGTACGGCTGAGCGCGGGGGAGGGGGCCGAGCTCCGCTGGCTCCCCGAACAGCTCGTCTCCGCCCGCGGCAGTGAACTCGACATGACCACCCGGGCCGACCTCGCCCCCACCGCCCGTCTGGTGCTCCGCGAGGAACAGGTCCTGGGCCGGCACGGCGAACCCACCGGAAGGCTCTCGACCCGCCTCACGGTGCGCCGAGCCGGACGGCCGCTGCTCGACCAGCAACTGGCGTACGGGCCGGGAGCGCCCGGAGGCTGGGACGGCGCGGCCGTCCTGGGCGGTCACCGGGCCGTCGGGCAACTGCTCCTGGTCGACCCCGCGTTCGACCGCGGCCTCCCCGCCCCACGCCTGCTCGGTCCCACCGCGGCGCTCACCCCGCTGGCCGGCCCCGCCGTTCTGGTGACGGCGCTCGCCGCGGACGCCCGGCTGCTGCGAGCGGTGCTGGACGAGGCGCTGGAGGGCCTGCTGAAGGAGTCGAAGGCCCTCAGGAAGCCCTGAGTTCGCTCAGCGGGACGACGACACCGGTTATTGGTTCGGTAAAGAAACACGCGTACGCCCTGTTCTCAGCAACCTCACAGACGAAAGGATCCTCCTGGACGCATGAAGCAACGCGCCGCCACCGGCGGCGCATCACGCAGGGGGAGGTTCCACTTGAGACGCACAGCGGTGCTCGGTTCGGCCGGCACTCTGATCGCGGGCACGCTCATAGCGGGGGCGATAGCCGCACCGGCCGCAGGTGCCGACAGCCGGCACCACGGCGACCAGGAGGCGCGTGGCGTGCAGATCGCCGCGGCCCGGGCCGCGAGGACGGGAATCGACTGGGCGGACTGCCCGGCCGACTGGGCGATCGCCGCGCCCATCCAGTGCGGCTGGGTGAGCGTTCCGCTCGACTACGGCAAGCCGAACGGCAAGCAGATCAAGCTCGCCGTCGACCGGCACGTCAGCACGGGCACGAAGAGCGAGCGCCAGGGCGCGCTCGTCTACAACCCCGGCGGCCCCGGCGGCTCGGGCATGGCGTTCCCGAAGCGCATCGTCACCAAGAACCCGCTCTGGACGAAGGCCGCGAAGGCGTACGACTTCGTGGGCTTCGACCCGCGCGGTGTCGGCCACTCGGCGCCCATCTCCTGCATCGACCCGCAGGAGTTCGTGAAGGCCCCGAAGGCCGACCCGGTGCCGGACAGCGAGGCCGACAAGCGCGCCCAGCGCAAGCTGGCGGCCGAGTACGCCGACGGCTGCGCCGAGCGAAGCGGCGAGATGCTGCCGCACATGACCACGCCCGACACCGCACGCGACCTGGACGTCATCCGCGCCGCGCTCGGCGAGAAGAAGCTCAACTTCCTCGGTGTCTCCTACGGCACCTACCTGGGCGCGGTCTACGGCACGCTCTTCCCGTCGCACGTGCGCCGGATGGTCGTCGACAGCGTGGTCAACCCCGCGAAGGACAACATCTGGTACGAGGCCAACCTCAACCAGGACATCGCCTTCCAGACCCGCTGGAACGACTGGAAGGCATGGGTCGCCGAGAACGACGCCGCCTACCACATCGGTGACACGCCCGAGAAGGTCGAGCAGGCCTGGCTGACGCTGAGGGCAGCCGCCAAGAAGAACCCGATCGGCGGCGTCGTGGGCCCCGCCGAGCTCATCGGCTTCTTCCAGAGTGCGCCGTACTACGACTCCGCCTGGGCGCCCACCGCCCGGATCTGGAGCGACTACCTGGGCGGCGACACCCAGGCGCTGATCGACGCCGCGGCACCCGACCTGTCGGACACCGCGGGCAACATCAGCTCGGAGAACGGCAACGCCGTGTACACGGCGGTCGAGTGCGCGGATGCCAAGTGGCCCACCAGCTGGAAGAAGTGGGACCGCGACAACACCCGGCTGCACCAGCAGTACCCGTTCATGACCTGGGCCAACGCCTGGATGAACCTGCCGTGCGCCACCTGGCAGTCCAAGCAGCGGACGCCGCTGGACGTCCGTACAGGCAAGGGGCTGCCCCCGGTGCTGATCGTCCAGTCCACGCGTGACGCCGCCACCCCGTACGAAGGCGCCGTCGAGCTGCACAAGCGGTTCAAGGGCTCCCGTCTCATCACCGAGAAGGGCGCCGGCTCTCACGGTGTCACGGGCCTGGTCAACCCCTGCGTCAACGAGCGGGTGGACACCTACCTGCTGACGGGGAAGACCGACCGGCGCGATGTGACGTGCACCCCGCACGCCACACCGAAGCCGTAGCCACCCCCTGACGTGAGCGGGCGGCCGATGTCTTCCGGCGGCCGCCCGCTCACCCTCCGGCGTGGCGTCGCGCCCACCTCCGATGTGGCCGCGGCACGTTCACACCGTCCGCCCGTACCGCTCCAGCCAGGCGTCCTCCGCCGCGTAGTCGAACAACGTCCCGCCGTAGTTGCGCACCATCTTCGGGAACGCCTGCTTCCAGTCATGTCCGTCGAGCTGCTCGGCGAGCCACTCCACCGTCCGGGGCAGCGACTCCGCATAGCCCGTCACCGGGCGGTAGCCCAACTGCCTTTCGGCCTCGGACATGTCGTAGACGACGGGGTGCGCACCGCTCCAGGGGGTCTCGCCGATTCCGCCCTCGGGCGGCGCGCCCGGTATCAGCACGGTCTCGGTCTCCAGGCCGAGCACGCCGTCGACGACCGCACCGATCTCGGCGACGGTCGGTGCCTGTGGGTCCGCCGCGTTGAGCACGCGCGACGCGGGCCGCTGAGCGGCGAGCCTGATGAGCTCGGCGACGTTGGACACGTGGACCGGATGGAAGCGGCTCTCCCCGCCGTAGGCCAGGACACGCCGCCTGCGCCCGTCCAGCAGACGCTTGACGAAGTACAGCTCGCGCGGTGTGCGGCAGTGCTCCCCGTGTACCGCGCCGGCCCGCAGCAGCGTCACCGGCAGCGCGCCCCCGGCCGCCAGCAGGTCCTGTTCCAGCGCGATCTTCCGTGTGCCGTACGTCGCGTCGCCGGGCGGGACCGTGCGCTGCGTCTCCGGGACCGGCACGGGATACGCGGGAAAGCCGTCCGGTTCGCCCTGGGTGTCGAAGCTGCGGCCCCGCCCGTCCTCGTACACCGCGCCGCTGGAGATGACGACCGCGGACCCGGCACGCCCCGCCAGTCCCGTCAGCTGCGCCGCGTGGCCGCGCCCGAACGCGACCGTGTCGACCAGGACGTCGCAGCCCTCGCCGAGCGCGGCCGGCAGAGCGCCCTCCTCCTCGCGGTCGAGTGCGACGGTGCGGACCCCGCTGTCCCAGGTGCTGTCGCGGCCGCCTCCCCGGGATGCCGCGGTCACCTCCCAGCCGTCCCCGGACAGGGCCCGCACCGCGGCCCGGCCGATCTGTCCCGTCGCACCCAGCACGAATGCTCGTCCTCTGCTCATGCGCAGGACGCTACGGTGGCCCCGGCGGCCGGACCAGGGTTATCGGCCGACAGCAGATTCCCCGCTCAGCGTGCCCGGCGCGGGAACTTCTCGGACTCCCCGGCCTGCGCCGCCTTCGCCTTGACCGCGTACTCGTCGACGTACTCCTGCCCGGAGAGACCGAGGACGGCGTACATGATCTCGTCCGTGACCGCCCGGATGGCGGCCTTCTGGTCCTCCAGGCCGGCGTAGCGGGAGAAGTCCAGCGGCTCACCGAAGCGGATCGTGACCCGCTTGACCTTGGGCACCTTCTGTCCGGGCGGCTGGATCTCGAACGTGCCGACCATCGCGCAGGGGATGACCGGGACCCCGGCCTTGATCGCCATCACCGCGACGCCGACCTTGCCCTTGTAGAGCCGTCCGTCGTGCGAGCGGGTGCCCTCCGGATAGATGCCCAGCAGCTCACCCTTGCTCAGCACCCCCAGCCCCTCGCGGATCGCTGCCTGTCCCGCTTCCTTGCCGGAGCGGTCCACCGGGATCTGCCCGATGCTGTGGAAGAACGCCGCGGTCAGTTTGCCCTTGATGCCGGGGCCGGTGAAGTACTCGGCCTTCGCGAGGAACGTGATGCGGCGCTTGAGGATCGCCGGCATCAGGAAGTGGTCGGAGAAGGAGAGGTGGTTGCCCGCGACGATGGCGGCACCGTCTTCGGGGATGTGCTCAAGTCCCTCGATGCGCGGCCGGAACACCAGCCGGAGCAGGGGACCCAGTACGACGTATTTCAGGACGTAATAGAACACGGCTTCTCTCCTAGTCTTCCGGACCGGGCCGGCGGCCACGTTCTGCCAGGTCGCACATGCTGTTGTCGCGCTCGGCCGACTCGTCGGTGCGGCCCGAGGGCGGCCGTGCCTTCCTCAGGACTGGTACCCGCTTCCCGCCACCTCACCTGACGCGCCATCAGCCGACTGTGGGTGCGAACTCGTCGCTCCCTTCCGGCGGTCGATCGTAGCCGTGATTCCGGTGGGCCCGCGATGTCGCGTGGAACAGGACCGCGTGGTCAGGCGCCTTCCCGCTCCCGGCTGTGTGCCCGGGCGACCGTAGGGCTCCCTCGGAAACGTTCCGGAAGGTCCTTCGGATCGCACGCCCCTGGTTCGTTCCGCGACGGTCGGTCCCGGTGGATGTCCGTACCCGGGCCGAGGGAGAGGCCGAAGCCCTGGAAGACGCCCAGCGCGATCAGTCGGGCCGACAGGAAGGGGACGACGAGGACGAACAGCCGCCCAGGGGGACCACGACGGCGGACGCGTCGGTCGGCGTCGCCGGTGCGGCGGCCTCGAGGGTGCAGTCCGGGGCGGTCGGCGACCGGGTGGCCATGGCTCCGCGGGGGAGCGAAACCCCTCCCGCGTCGGACCGTCAGCCGCGCACCAGTCGGCCCAGCGCCCATCGCGCGGGTGCCGCGTACGCGGCGAGTACGACAGCGGGGCCCTCGACGACGAGTTCCGTGGCCGATCCGCCGGGCCGCCGCAACACCCGGTGACACAGCCGCAGCCGCACGGGACCGACGGCGACCCGCCACACCCAGTGCCACCGTTCGTCGTCGACGGACTCGACCACGAACGCGGCGGTGACACCGAGGAGCGAGACGACCTCGCCCCGCATGCCCGCGGTGATGCGCTCACCGTCGGCGTGCACCGCCCGTATCTGCGGCGACCAGCTCGGCCAGCGCCGCGGATCGGCGTAGCGGAGCCAGACGTCCTCGGGCTCCGCGCGTCCTGAGGCCCGCAGCGTCATGACCGGCATGACTCGCTACCCGGCTCGCCCGACCTCGTCGTTGACGAACTCGTTGAGCGCCTTGCCCGGCCGCAGAGCCGCCTCCCCGTCCTCCTGGTGGAAGCTGCCGAAGCCCACCAGCGTGACCGCGCCACCCGCCCTGAGCGTCTCGGCGATCGCACCGGCCTCCGCGACGGTTCCGAACAGTGCGTCGACGACCCGCCCGATCTGGTCGGCCGACAGCTCACCGCCGCCCGCCGTCCTGCGTCCCACCGCCTCGATCAGCGTGGACCTGTCCATGCCGAGCACCCACCTCTCGATCTCGGGACCCGCGGCCGGCCGGGGCTGTACGCCGGATCAGGACAGCCGCACCACTGGGTGACCTCACCATGCTGGCACCGCCCGGGCGCGCTCGCACGCGAGAGTTGCGCCGGAGCCACGCGACAGGCACCCGGCGGCGCACCGCCGTAGGCTGCCCGCGTGCACAGTGTGGAACTGCTGCCCGACCGGGCGACGGAGCGTGCCGTCCGTGAGGCGTGGGAGCGCCTGGCGCGCGCCGGTCTGCCCAGCCTGGCGGCGCACCGGCATCCGACCAACCGCCCGCACCTCACCCTGGCCACCGCGGACACCCTCTCCGCGGAGACCCGGGCGCTGCTGGACGACGCGCTGGAGGCAGCCCTGCCTCTGCCCTTGGCCCTCGACGGGCTCGTACGGTTCCGGGGCCGCAGACACGTGCTGGCCTGGGCCGTCCGGCCCGAGGACGCCCTGCTGCGCCTGCACAGGTCGGTGTGGCGCACCCTGCGCGACGCACCGGGGAGCGGCCGCCCGAACCCGCTCCACGACCCCGGGCGCTGGGTCCCGCACATCACCCTCGGCCGCGGAGGCGACCACAGCCGGGCCGTCCCGCCCGAGCCGCTCCCACTGGTACCGGGCACGCCTCCTGGCGTCCTCACCGGCCGGTGGACCGGCGCCCGCTCCTACGACTCGCTCACCCGCACCACGGGCCGCCTCGGCCCCTGGACCGGCTGACCCACGCCTCAGGTGTCGCGTGTGGCGAGCATTCCCAGAGTGGCGAGTCCGAGGACCACCCAGCCGAACCACAGCCAGCCGTTGCTCCCCAGCGCCACGGTGTACGCCGTCACCGCGACCAGCGCGCCGACGGTCAGCACTCCCATCGTCTTCGTGGATCCAGGCATGAGCGCACGCTCCTCACCCGGCCGCACGGCCGTTGAAGCCATGGTCACCCCAGGGGTGTGCTCACCGCTACTGTCCGCGCGTCTGCAATGAGGCGAGATAGGCGTTGTACGCCTTCAGCTCCTGGTCGCCGTCCCGGTCTGCGGCCCGGTCGGAGCGCTTGGCGGTCCGCTGCTCGGAGCGGTACCACTGGAAGACCAGGGCGATCAGCACCAGCACGGACGGGATCTCACTGAACGCCCAGGCGATGCCACCGGCCGCGGATTGGTCGCTCAGGGCGTCGATGCCGAGCGAGGCCGACGGGTTCTCGTAGGCCTTCACCATCGGCTGGCTCGCCATCATCAGCGCGATCCCGAAGAACGCGTGGAAGGGCATCCCCGCGAAGAGCTCCAGCATCCGCATCACGTAACCGGGCCGGTGCGGGCCCGGGTCCACGCCCATGATCGGCCAGAAGAACACCAGGCCCACCGCCAGGAAGTGCACCATCATCGCGATGTGCCCCGTCTTCGACCCCATCAGGAAGTCGAACAGAGGCGTGAAGTAGAGCCCGTACAGGCTCGCGATGAACAGCGGGATCGTGAACACCGGATGGGTGATGATCTTCATGTAGCGGCTGTGGAGCAGTTTGAGCAGCAGCTCGCGCGGACCCGTACGGGTCCGTCCCGCCACGGGCAGCGCCCGCAGCGCCAGCGTCACCGGGGCGCCCAGCAGCAGCAGGATCGGCGACACCATGCTGATGACCATGTGCTGCACCATGTGCACGCTGAACATGACCATGCCGTAGTCGTTGAGTCCCGTGCACATCACCAGGGCGATGGACAGTATGCCGAGGACGAAGAAGACGGTCCGGTTGACCGGCCAGCCGTCGCCCCGGCCGCGCAGCCTCGCCACTCCGTAGCCGTACAGGACGAGAGCGACGACGCAGCCGGTCAGGAAGAACGGGTCCGCGGAGAACTCGAGCCCACGTCCCAGCGTGAACGGCGGCAGATCCATGTTCATGCCGTGCCCGCTGTGATCCATCTGTTCACTCCCGCTGGGGACGTCCCCGTTTCGTGCCGGTTGTCCGGTCCAGACTAGAACCGCCCCCGGCAGCGGTTGCGGCCGGGGGCGGTCCAGGGAGTGTCGGGAGGGTCAGAGCACGACCTGCGCCTCGGCGTAGCGCTCGGCCGGGACCGTCTTCAGGGTCTCCACGGCCGCCGCCAGCGGGACCATCGTGATGTCCGTGCCGCGCAGCGCCGTCATCATGCCGAACTCGCCGCGGTGAGCGGCCTCCACGGCGTGCCAGCCGAAGCGGGTGGCCAGGACACGGTCGTACGCGGTCGGGGTACCGCCGCGCTGGACATGGCCGAGAATCACCGGGCGGGCCTCCTTGCCGAGGCGCTGCTCCAGCTCACCGGAGAGCTGCGTCGCCACACCGGCGAAGCGTTCGTGGCCGTAGATGTCCGTCTTGCCCTGGTTGAACTCCATGGAGCCCTCCCGGGGCTTGGCGCCCTCCGCCACGACGACGATCGCGAACTTCTTGCCATCCGAGAAGCGCCGGCCGACGACCTCGGTCAGCTCCGCGATGTCGAAGGGCCGCTCGGGCACGACGATGGCGTGGGCCCCGGCCGCCATGCCGGAGTGCAGCGCGATCCAGCCGGTGTGCCGCCCCATGACCTCGACGATCAGCACGCGCTGGTGCGACTCCGCGGTCGTCTTCAGCCGGTCCAGCGCCTCGGTGGCGACCCCGACAGCCGTGTCGAAACCGAACGTCACGTCGGTGGAGGCGATGTCGTTGTCGATGGTCTTCGGCACACCGACGATGGGCAGACCCGACTCGGAGAGCAGGTTGGCGGCCTTCAGGGTCCCCTCGCCGCCGATCGGGATGATCGCGTCCAGACCGAGGTCGGCGACGTGACCCTTCGCGCGCTCCACACCGTCACGCAGATGCGCGGGCTGGACGCGGGAGGAGCCGAGGATCGTGCCGCCGCGGGCGAGGATCCCCCCGACGGCGTCGAGGTCGAGCTTGCGGTAGTCGCACTCGAGGAGGCCCTTCCACCCGTCGTGGAAGCCGATGACCTCGTCGCCGTGGTCGACAACCGCGCGGTGCACGACGGAACGGATGACGGCGTTGAGGCCGGGGCAGTCGCCGCCGGAGGTGAGCACACCAATTCGCATTGCCCGGGAAACCTTTGCAACGTGGGCCGACCCCGGACCACGTCGTCCGGTTGGATCCCCGTCACCTTACCGGCGTGGGGTGGCCGGACCGAACCCACTGTCCGACTGCTGGACGTCCACCGGTTGTACACAGGCCACACACACGCGTGGACCGGCCCCCGGGAGGGCCGGTCCACGCGATGCGTCAGGCGGGCTGGGTCGCGGCCGCGATCCGCTCGGCGCGCAGCGCCTCGTACCACCGGTCGTCGTTCGGCGGCAGTGCGTTCACGTCCAGCGCCAGCTTCAGCAGGTGGTCCGCGATCAGCGGGTTGCGAGCCAGGACCGGGCCATGCATGTAGGTGCCGAACACGGTGTCGTTGTACGCGCCCTCCGTGCCGTCCCCCGTGCCGTTGCCGCGGCCGAGCCGCACCCGGGCGAACGGGCGCGCGGACGGGCCGAGGTGGGTGACGCCCTGGTGGTTCTCGAAGCCGGTCAGGGGCGGCAGACCCAGGTTCGGATCGACGTCCCCGAGCACGTCACCGACGCACCGCGCACCCTCGCCGCGGGTGGAGACCACATCGAGCAGCCCGAGGCCGGGCTCCCGTTCACCGAGGTCGTTGATGAACTCGTGGCCGAGGATCTGGTAGCCCGCGCAGACCGAGAAGATGATCGCGCCGTTGGACGCGGCCCGGCTCAGCCCGCCGTCACGGCGCAGCCGTTCGGCCGCGAGGCGCTGCGGCCGGTCCTCACCGCCGCCGATGAGGTAGATGTCGCCCGACGTCGGGATGGGCTGGTCGCTGCGCACGTCCACGCGCGACACGTCGAGACCGCGCTGGCGTGCCCGGCGCTCCACCACCAGGGCGTTGCCCTGGTCGCCGTAGGTGCTGAGGAGGTCGGGGTAGACCCACACCAGCCGCAGGCTGTTGTTGCTCATGCTTCGTCCTCTCCGGGGGTTGCCCGCGCGGGGGTCAGTTGCCGACACGACGGCGCAGATCCTGGAAGGCGGTGTAGTTGGCGATGACCTCGATGCGACCGGGCGGCGCCATCTGGACGGCCTCGTCCAGGGTTTCGCACACACGGAAGTCGAGTCCGGCGACCTCGAGCCGGACCGCCAGGTCCAGCTTGCGGTCGCCGAGCACGAAGATCGGGTGACCGTAGAGCTGGGTGTAGTCGACGTCCCACAGCCAGGAGGTGTCCGTGCCGTCGGCGCCGCGCGCGTTCACCGAGAGGATGACCGGCGTGGGCGGCGGGTCGATCAGGGAGAACGTCTCGAGCCAGCCCGCCGGGTTCTTCGCCAGCAGGAGCCGGAGCTCACGGCCGAGGAAGCTGACGACGTCGTAGCGGCCGGCCACGGCCTGCACCTGGTACATGCGCTCCAGGGCGACCTGCGGCGGTACGCCGAAGACCGCGGCCACGGCGGCGGAGCTCGTCGCGTTGGCCTTGTTGGCCCGGCCCGGAAGCTGGAGGTGGATCGGCCACGCCGAACCGTGCGGGTCCAGGACGTAGTCGCCGTTCAGGGCCCAGCTGGGGGCGGGGCGGCGGAAACCGCACTCCCCGCAGAACCAGTCGTCCCCGGGGCGCTGCATCACACCACCGCAGGACGGGCACGACCAGGCGTCGTCCTTCCACGCCTGTCCCGCCGCGACCCACACCACGTTGGGGGAGGAGGAGGCGGCCCAGACGATCAGAGGGTCGTCGGCGTTGGCCACGATCACGGCCTTCGAGCCCGACAGGCCCTCACGCCACTTCTCCGCCAGCATCCGGGTCTCCGCCGCGCGGTCGAGCTGGTCGCGGGAGAGGTTGAGCAGCGCGATCACCTTCGGCGTCGTGTCGCGTGCCACACCGGCCAGGTACTTCTCGTCCACCTCGATCACGCCGTAGCGCGCGTCCGAGCCCCCTGCCAGCGCGGAGGTGATCCCCGCCGGCATGTTGGCCCCGAGCGCGTTCGACACGACGGGGCCCGCGGCCCTCAGCGCCTCGGCGATCAGCCGGGTCGTCGTCGTCTTGCCGTTCGTCGCGGACACGAGGATCACGTCCAGGTGCTGCGCCAGCCGCCCGAGCAGGTCGGGGTCGAGCTTGAGCGCCACCCGGCCGCCGATCACCGATCCGCTGCCGCGCCCCGCGGCGCGCGACACCGCCGCCGCGGCCTTGCCCGCCGTCACGGCGAGCTTGGCCCGCGGCGACAACGGCTCCGTGTTGCCTGCCATCGTCCTAGATCCTCCTTGCGTAAGTCCGTGCCCAGCCTATCGATGTCCGCGGTGCCGACCGCACCTCGGCACCACGGGGAACGTGGAGGTCACGTGCAACGTACGCTTCCGGGCATGCGAAACCGCCCGATCCCCGGCAGTACCGGACGCGTTCGAGCCATGAGTCTGCTCGGCGCCCCGGTGCTCCACAGCCCGTGCGACGACGTCACCGACTTCGGCCCGTCCCTCGCCCGGCTGGTGGAGGACATGTTCGCCACCATGTACGCCGCGAACGGTGTGGGGCTCGCCGCGAACCAGATCGGCGTACCGCTCAGGGTGTTCGTATACGACTGTCCGGACGACGACGAGGTCCGGCACCTGGGCCATCTCGTCAACCCGGTACTGATCGAGGCGGACGGGGACACCGTACGCGGGCCGGAGGGCTGTCTCTCGCTCCCGGGGATCGAGGCCGGAACCCCGCGCTTCGACCGTGCGGTGGTCGAGGGCCGGACCATCGCGGGGGAGCCGGTGCGGATCACCGGCACCGGCTGGTTCGCCCGCTGTCTCCAGCACGAGTGCGACCACCTCGACGGCCGGGTGTACACCGACCGGCTGACCGGACTGCGCCGTTCCAGGGCGCTGCGCGCGGCCCGGCGGGCGCCGTGGGCCCGTACGGCGCCCGCCGGCTGACCCGGCGGGCGGGGCCGCCCTCAGAATCCCTGGCCGCCCGGCAGGTCGCCCGCGTCGGCGAGCCTGCCCCACAGCAGGTCGGCGAGGCTGCGCACCAGCTGCTCGCGCGAGCACGGCCGGTCGCCCAGCCACCAGTCACCGGCCGCGTGCATCATGCCGACGATGCCGTGGCCCCAGATGCGCGCCATCTGCTCGCTCTCCGGGCCGAGATCGACCCGCTCCACGATCACCTTGCCCAGTTCCTCGCCCAGGCGGCGGAGCAGCGGTGCGGAGTGGCGGCCGACGTCGAAGCCCTGCTCGGGCGAGGGTGCCGCGTCGTCCGACGGATGCATCAGGAAGCGGTAGACCTGCGGGCGTGCCTCGATCGCCGCGAGGTAGGTGTCCAGGGTCGCCTCGACCCGTTCGCGGCGCTCGGAGGGGGCGTCCAGGGCGGCCCGCAGGGCGCTCAGCAGGGCGTCGGTGTGTCTCTTGGCGAGCGCGCGGTAGAGGCCGCCCTTGTCGCCGAAGTGCCGGTAGAGGATGGGCTTGGTGATCCCGGCCTCCGCGGCGATCGCGTTCATGGACGCCTGCGGGCCGTCCCTGAGCACCACCCGGTCCGCGGCTTCGAGCAGCTCCCGGCGGCGGCGTTCCGCCGCTGTCCGCTGCCGTCCGGCCCCTCGTGTGGTCTCCATGTTGTCTCTCCCGCCCCACCCGGCTGTCCTGCGATCTCGTCACGCCCGGGCAACGTAACACCCTGGTCCGCCACCCGCGGATCCGTCGCTGTCCGGTTGACAGGGGCTACTTGCTGGTAACAGACTGTTGTTACCGATAGTAACGGGGTTATCCGGAAGTGCATGGAGGGAACATGGCCGAGTTCACGCTCGAGCTCAACGACGACCAGAAGCAGGTCCGTGACTGGCTGCACGGATTCGCCGCCGAGGTGATCCGGCCGGCCGCTTCGGAGTGGGACGAGCGTGAGGAAACGCCCTGGCCGGTCATCCAGGAGGCCGCCAAGGTGGGCATCTACTCCCTGGACTTCTACGCCCAGCAGTTCTTCGACCCCACGGGCCTCGGCATCCCCATGGCCATGGAGGAGCTCTTCTGGGGTGACGCGGGCATCGCCCTGTCGATCGTCGGTACGGGCCTGGCGGCGGTCGGTGTCCTCGCCAACGGTACCGAGGAGCAGATCGGCACCTGGATCCCCCAGATGTACGGCGACGCCGCCGACGTGAAGGTCGCCGCCTTCTGCTCCTCGGAGCCGGACGCGGGCTCGGACGTCGCCTCGATGCGTACCCGTGCGGTCTACGACGAGGCCAAGGACGAGTGGGTGCTCAACGGCACCAAGACCTGGGCGACGAACGGCGGCATCGCCAACGTCCACGTCGTCGTCGCGGTCGTGGACCCGGAGCTCGGCTCGAAGGGCCACGCCTCCTTCATCGTCCCGCCGGCCACCCCCGGTCTCTCGCAGGGGCAGAAGTTCAAGAAGCACGGCATCCGAGCCTCGCACACGGCCGAGGTCGTCCTGGAGGACGTCCGCGTCCCCGGTCACTGCCTGCTCGGCGGCAAGGAGAAGCTGGACGAGCGCCTCGCCCGGGCCCGTGAGCGCGCCAGGTCCGGCGGCGAGCGGGTCAAGAACGCGGCGATGGCCACCTTCGAGGCCTCCCGTCCGGCTGTCGGGGCCATGGCCGTCGGCACCGCCCGCGCCGCCTACGAGGTCGCGCTCGACTACGCGAAGACCCGCACCCAGTTCGGCCGCCCGATCATCGACAACCAGGGTGTCGCCTTCCAGCTCGCCGACATGCGGACCCAGATCGACGCGGCGCGTCTGCTCGTCTGGCGTGCCTCCTGGATGGCGAGCGCCGGCAAGCCGTTCACCGCGGCCGAGGGCTCCATGTCGAAGCTCTACGCGAGCGAGACGGCGAAGTCGGTCACCGCCCAGGCCGTACAGATCCTCGGCGGCAACGGGTTCACCCGTGAGTACCCGGTCGAGCGCATGCACCGGGACGCCGCGATCTACACCATCTTCGAGGGCACGAGCGAGATCCAGCGCCTGGTGATCGCCCGCACCCTGTCGGGTATGCCCATCCGCTAGTCGCGTGCCGCGGGGCCGGGCCGTACGCCGGTCCGGCCCCGCGTGCTGCCGTCCCGCTAGCGCGGCAGCTGCGCCTCGATGGCCGCCACCAGTTCGGGTGCGTCCGGCTCGGTGCGCGGGCGGATCCGGGCGACGGGCTCTCCGGCCGGGGAGATCAGGAACTTCTCGAAGTTCCACTGGACGTCGCCGGCGGCGCCCTCCGCGTCGCCGAGCTTCGTCAGCTCCGTGTAGAGCGGGTGCCGGCCCTCGCCGTTGACGTCGATCTTCTCCAGCAGCGGGAAGCTGACCCCGTACGTCGTCGAGCAGAACGTCCGGATCTCGTCCGCGGTGCCCGGTTCCTGACCCGCGAACTGGTTGCAGGGCACGCCGAGGACGGTGAACCCGCGGTCCGCGTACGCCTTCTGGAGCTTCTCCAGTCCGGCGTACTGCGGGGTGAGCCCGCACTTGGAGGCGACGTTCACCAGCAGGACCGCAGAGCCCGCGTAGGCCCCCAGCGTGGTCGGCTCGCCGTCGAGTGTCCGGAGCGGGATGTCGTGCAGCGTCATTCGAGATCTCCTCGGTGGTGGGGCGTCGCCCCCATTGTGACGCTCACCGCCCGGAGTTTTCCGGCCGGTCGAGGGAACGGTAGTAGAACGT
The DNA here is from genome assembly GCF_030719215.1 of Streptomyces sp. Alt3. Taxonomy (NCBI): domain Bacteria; kingdom Bacillati; phylum Actinomycetota; class Actinomycetes; order Kitasatosporales; family Streptomycetaceae; genus Streptomyces; species Streptomyces glycanivorans. Next base: position 7,348,594 of record NZ_CP120983.1, read on the forward strand.
GGTACCCCGGAGCGTGCCGTACGGGTCCGCCGCGTAGGCAGGGACGGAGCCGCACGGTGTCCAGCCCGCCGAGCGGTAGAGGCGTTCCGCGTCGCTTCCCGTCTCGCTGTCCAGGACCAGCAGGGACAGCCCCTCCTCGGCCGCCGACCGCTCGACGGCCGTGAGCAGGGCCCGGCCGATTCCCCTGCCGCGGGCCGAGGGCCTGACCATGAGCTTGGCGACCTCCGCGCGGTGGCGGGCGTTCGGCAGGGCAGCCCTGGTCAGACCGATCGTGCCGGCGACCCGTTCGTCGTCCCGGGCGATCCAGACCCGCTGGCTCCCCGCCTCGACCGCGGCGGCCCGCTCGCGCCACCAGACGGCGGCCGCCTCCCGGTCCAGCGGGAGGAGGAAGCCGACGGAGGCGCCGTCCTCCACGGCCTCGATCATCAGTGCGGCGAGTTCATCGGCGTACGTGACCAGTTCGGGTCCGGACACGGGGACGATCTCGGTCATGAGGCGGGTCCTTTCACGTTCACGGCAGAACAACCATCAGTGCGTAGCGGACCCGCTGCGGGCCCGGACAGCGGAAGTGCGAGGGGCCGCGCAGCCGGAAGCGCAGGCAGTCGCCCTCGCGCACGGTGTGCACCGTGCCGTCGACGGTGATCTCGACCGTGCCTTCGAGTACCCAGATGTGCTGTTCCACGCCGGGTACCGGCGCGTTCTCGTACGAGACGTCCGCGCCCGCGTCGAGTGTGCCCTCGATGATCTCGGCGCGCAGGCCGGTGTGCGGCGGTGAGACGGAGCGGCGCGTGAATCCGGACCGCTCGTCCCGCCACACCTGTTGCCGTACGAGGGGCACCAGCTGCGGTGGCTCCGCCTCCACCTCCATCAGCAGGTTCGACATCGTCCTGCCGTAGACCGTGCACAGCTGTCCCAGCACCGTGGTCGTGGGGCTCAGCTCGCCCCGCTCCAGCCGCGACAGCGTCGAGCGGCTGACGCCGGTGCGTCGGGAGAGCTCGTCGAGCGACCAGCCGTGCTCGGTGCGCAGCAGTCCCAGGCGCGCCGCGAGCCGGGCGTCGACGGACTGCGGATCGGCCTCGTCTCTCATATCCGGGACCATATCTCAGCATGGAGAGGAACTGATGATCCGCATGCCGTCCGGATGGCAGCGTGTAAGTCTGATAAAAGGCGCATAAGCCGCACTGCCGACACGCGGTGTCGCGCATCGGCTGCACAACCGAGGAGGCCGACATGGCTGGAAGTGTGAGTGGGTCGCGTACGCATCACGACACCGCCGGAGGGCGCGGAGCCGCCGCGTCCGGCTGGACCGTCTTCGCGGCAGTGATGATGATCTTCGGTGGGGCGATGGCGATCCTCGAGGGCATCGCCGCCATCGCCAAGGACGACCTGTTCGTCACCACGAGCAACTACGTCTTCAAGTTCAGCCTGACGGGCTGGGGCTGGGTGCACCTCATCCTGGGGATCGTCGTCGTCCTCGCGGGCTGCGCGCTCTTCACCGGGGCCCTCTGGGCGCGCGCGGTAGGGGTCGTGCTGGCGGGGCTCCTGGTCGTCGCCAACTTCCTGTGGCTCCCGTACTACCCGTTCTGGTCGATCGTGCTCATCGCGATCAACATCTTCGTCATCTGGGCGCTGTGTTCGCCGCAGAAGGACGCTCGAGCCTGAGCACCAGCACGTAGGAGACCACCACGGAGACGATCACGAGCGGCATGACGGTGATGCCCTCGGATCCCAGCAGCAGCGTGGCCAAGAGCACCGATGTCATCGGCAGTCTGAGCATGGCCACGCACATGGCTCCGATGCCCATGGCGAAACCCGAGGTGGCGTTCAGGCCGGGCAGGTGCGACAGCGCCAGCCCGCCCGCCGCTCCCAGGAACATCGACGGGAAGATGGGGCCGCCCCTGAAGGCGCTCAGGGACGCCGCGTAGGCCAGTGCCTTGCAGACGATCAGCACGAGGAGTGACCCGACCGCGTACGTGGCGTCCTCGGCGAGCAGGCCGCCGAGGGCGCTCTGGCCGGAGTACAGCACCTCGGACGCGTTCCTGCCCGTGCTCTCGGCGTAGAGGAGTGCGAGGACGCCGACGGTGAGGCCCATCGCCACGGTCGCGATCACCCGCCGCTGCTCGACCCACTCCTGCAAGGACAGGGAAAGCCTCTTGACGCCCGTGCCCGCGAGGGCCGCGGCAACACCCAGGACGACGGCCCAGCCGAACTCGGCGACGGTGGGCTGGGGCGTGTGCGGCACATGGGGGAGGGTGAGGGAATACGTACCCAGACCCGTCCACGACCCCAGGCCGATGAAGATGAGTGATCCGATGCCGGAGGCGAGCAGTCCCGGCACGAGTACCAGGCCGAGCGTCATCCCGGCGAGGCCGGACGCCTCCATCAGCAGGAAGGCGCCGAGGAGCGGCGAGCCCAGCAGGGCGCTGACGGCGGCGAAGCTGCCCGCCGCCGCGACCATGGCGCTCGCGCCGGGCGCGATGCCCGGTTTCAGCAGCCGTGCCGCGCACACGGCCAGCCCTCCGCCGAGGGCGATCAGGGGTGCCTCCGGGCCGAGGACCGCACCGAGCCCGAGGGTCGTCAGGGCGGCGAGCGCGATGCCCGGCAGCTGTGCGGCAGTCGGAGCCCCCGTGTTCACGAAGCCTTCGGCCGGCCTGTGCCCGCCCGTCCCCGGGAGGTGGCGAATGGTCAGCGCGGTCAGCAGGCCCGCAACGGCGAGCAGCGGTACCGGCCACCAGGACGGGGTGCTCCCGAAACCCAGAGCGTGCGGCAGGTCCTCGTAGGTCAGGTCCTCCAGCTCGTGGACGAGCGCCAGGAAGCCGAACGCCGCGGCGGAGACGGGGACGCCGAGGGCCGCCACCATGACCAGGAGGACCGCGTATCCCCGGGTGCGGATCACCGTGAGCGGATCCGGGGTCTCGGTGCCGGGTGCTCCGACCGGTTCGGCCGACATGGTCATGGTCTCCTCGGGGTGGTGTCCCGCCGGGGCGTCGGCCGGGGTCCACACGGTGATACCACGATGTCCGGTTATGTCCGTGAAGTACCCGCTGTGTGCGAGTGATGAATACAGGGCCTTCGTGCCCCGGCCCTACCTCTCGCCGGCCCCGGCTGCCTGGAGGCGGCCCGCGGCCACCGCGTCGACGAGCGCCCGGTGGTCCCTCTCGTTCTGGTCGGCGTACCGCTCGGCGAACGTCTCCAGCGCCCGGTCGAACACGTCGCCGTGGCCGAGATAGGCCGCGATGGCGATGCGGTCGCCGGACCGCGCGTGCGCACGCGCCAGCGTCGTCCCGCACAGCTCCCCGAACGCGGCCATGCCGCGCGGCACCATCTGCTCCGGTGCGGCGATGCCCTTCCAGTCGCGCAGTTGCCGCACGTAGAAGTCCCGGCGCTTCCCGTCGAACCCGTCGACCCGCTCCCAGCCCAGGAACATGTCGCCCGCGGCCTGCATCAGCCGCTGGCCCGCCACCACGCGCTCGCCCTGGTTCCGGTACGCACTCGCCCCCGCGAAGGGCGCCAGTACCGAGGTGTCCGCCTCCTTCGCCTGGAGGAAGAGCGGATCCTCACCGTCCCTGCCCATCAGGAGGAAGATCCAGCAGCGGGTACCGACACTTCCCACGCCCACGACCTTGCGGGCCATGTCCACGGGCCGGAAGTCCGCGAGCAGGGAACGCCGGTCGGACGGGAGGCTGCGGGCGTAGCCCCGGAGGAGCTTGCGGAACCGCTCCTCGGTCACACGCCGTTCCGCATCGGGCAGCAGGTCCCCGAGCGGCACGACCAGAGGCGGGTCCGGTGCGATGCGGAGCCGCCCGTCGGTCACCTCGGTGAGTTTGGCGAACGCCTGCAGGCTGTCCCTGGTACGGGCCTTCGCCGTCGCGCTGGCGACGCGCCTGCGGCCCGCGGCTGCCAGCTTTCCGGCTGCCACGGCCCTCAGGCGCTCCTCGTCGGTCTTCGCGTACCAGACGTCGAGATTGCGCATGTCCGCGAACCGGATCATCGATTCCCGGTACGACCGCACTGTGGCCCTTACGATCCGGGCGCGCTCCTTGTCCGTGAAGCCGTTCGCGCGCCCCGCGATGACGAGGCTGGCGGCCAGCCGCTTGACGTCCCACTCCCAGGGCCCCGGCAGCGTCTCGTCGAAGTCGTTGATGTCGAAGAGCAGATGGCGCTCGGGAGAGGCGAGCAGCCTGAAGTTCAGCAGGTGGGCGTCGCCGCACAGCTGGGCCCTGATCCCCGAGGCCGGAGTCCCGGCCAGATCGGAGGCCATGATCGCCGCGGCGCCCCGGTAGAAGCGGAACGGCGACTCCGTCATCCGCCCGTACCGGATCGGGACGAGTTCCGGCACCCTGGCCGCGGACTGTGCCTCCAGGAGGGCCAGCGGGTCCGGACGCCCGGCCGGCGGCTCGTACGCGTGATGGCTGGACCTGGGGACACGTCGGCGGGCCGCCTTGCCGAGAGCGGCCCGCTCCTGCGGTGTCGCGCCGGGTACGGCACGGAGCGGCGAGATGCGTTCCTGGGGCATGGCGGCCCTCCTGACTGCGTGCGGGTCCGTGCGGGCGGCCCCCTGCCTCCCATCATCCCGGCCCGGCCCCGTTCCGGCCGCTCGGGCGGCCCCGCGCCTGCCCGCCGGCCGGGGGAGGCGTTGCGGCCTCCGGTGCGTCAACCGCTCCGCGCCTCCTGCTTCCGGCCCACGTGCCGCCAGATGGCGCGCTGGGACCTGAGGGCCAGGGCGCCCACCGTGATCAGCACCGCGATGTTGACCAGGAGCTGGATCAGGGAACCCCATGCCTCGGACCAGCTGCTGAAGGCCGTGGAGACGCTGATGGCCGCGGCCGCCGGGATGGTCGTCACCGAGATGAAGACCCCGAGCAGGGCGCTGGTGCGGGCCTCGGTGAGCGACACGATGCCGACGACGCCGGCCAGGGCCGCGACGGCGAAGGAGAAGAAGTTGGGCGTGTTGATCAGGTCGGAGACGGGGCGCAGCCCCTGCTTGAAGGCCCGCGACTCGAAGCCGAACCCGCGGATCAGCAGACTGAAGAGGAACGTGACCGTGATGGTCAGCAGGAAGCCCTTGAACAGCGCGTTCAGCCCTCGGTGGGCCATGCCGCCGTCGCGTCTGTCGATGCCCAGTGCCACGGAGACGATCGCCCCGTACTCGGGGCCGACGACCATCGCGCCGACGATGAGGATCTGGGAGTTGGTCACGATGCCGACCGAGCCGATCAGGCCCGCGACGACCAGGTAGAGGTAGAAGCTCGGCGCGTACCTCCCCCCTGACCGGATGCGTGCCTCCACCTGTTCCCAGACCGGGGCGCCGGTGAGCGCCCCGAGCCGCCGGCTCGCGGCCTCCGAGGCACGCCCGGGGAACGCCATGTCGACCGGCTGGATCACGAGCGACCCGTCGACGTCGACCCGCAGGTCCCGCAAGCCGCGCAGCACCTCATTGGCGGCTCCCGCCAACACGTCGCAGGCCACGGAGTCGCCGTCGGGGCTGCGCGCGGCGCCACGGCTCACGATCAGGTTCAGGACGTACGGATCGCCGGCGAGGAACTCCTCGACCCGCTCCGTGAGCTCCGGCGGGCTGACCGCGCGGACATGGATCACGTCCACGCGCCGCCCCCGCGGGGCCGGGGAAGCGGGCGGCAGCGGCTTGTCGGACAGTGGCTTTCGCGGGGGTATGCCAGAGTTCGGGCGGTCATGGATCGATACGCTCCCACGGCGGCGCACGGTCTGATGGGCGACCTGCGGACGAGCGCGCTCGTTTCCGCGCAGGGTGTCGTCGACCGGCACCTGGAGGGCTACCGCGGCTCGCACCCCGCGAGACCGGGCAACGCCGCCGCGGGGCAGCTCCAGCTGGATCACGGCCGCCCGGACCCTCGCCGAGGCGCTCGACCGGCAGAGAGCATGACCGTCACGCTTGAGAGGATCCGTACGTGGAATCCTCCGAGCCCCTTCCCGAACTCTTCTCCGCACCGCAGCCGGAAGCCGGCCGCCGTGGGACCCGCCGCACGGTGCGGTGCGCCCTGTGCGGGCGGCCCCTCACCGGCGCGGAATCGCGCCGTACCGGGCTCGGCCCCGCCTGCGACGCCAAACTGCATCCGGCGGGCCCGGACATCCGGACCCGCCGTCACGAGGTCGACCAGGACACGCTGCCCGGTACCTGACCCCCAGGACAGGCCTACGCGCCGTCGAGACGGCGGAAGAGGCCCTCCTGGACCACGGACACCAGCAACTGCCCCTGGCGGTCGTAGATCCGGCCCCTGGCCAGTCCCCGGCCGCCCGTGGCGATCGGGGACTCCTGGTCGTAGAGGAACCACTCGTCGGCCCGGAACGGCCGGTGGAACCACATGGCGTGGTCCAGCGAGGCCATGTCGAAGCCGCGCGGTCCCCACAGCGGCTCGACGGGGATCCGTACCGCGTCCAGCAGCGTCATGTCGCTGGCGTACGTCAGCGCACAGGTGTGCACGAGCGGGTCGTCACCCAGTGGTCCGACCGCGCGCATCCACACCGCGCTGCGGGGGTCCGCGTCCTTGATCTCCTCCCGCGTCCAACGCAGCCGGTCGACGTAGCGGATGTCGAAGGGCTGGCGGCGGGCCATCCGCTCCAGCGACTCCGGCAGGCCGCCCAGGTGCTCACGCACCTCGTCGGCGACCGTCGGCAGCTCGGCCGGGTCGGGCACGACACGGCCGGCGGCAGCTGGTGCTCGAATCCGGCCTCCTCCGGGCGGTGGAAGGACGCCGTGAGATTGAAGATGGTCCGGCCCTGCTGCACGGCCGTGACCCGGCGTGTGGTGAAGGACCGGCCGTCCCGCACCCGCTCCACGTCGTACACGATCGGCACGCCCGGACGGCCCGGACGCAGGAAGTACGCGTGCAGCGAGTGCACCGGACGGTCGCCGTCCGTGGTACGGCCGGCGGCCACCAGCGCCTGGCCCGCGACCTGCCCGCCGAAGACCCGTTGCAGGGACTCCTCGGGACTGCGGCCGCGGAAGATGTTGACCTCGATCCGCTCCAGGTCGAGCAGATCGACCAGGCTGTCGGCGGGGTTCGTCATGCGGTTCTTCTCCACTCTCCTGGCCGGCGTGCCGTCACAGCTGGCCCACGGCCGTGACCCGGACGACCGCCCGGCCCTCCTCGTCGGAGGCCGCGAGATCGACCTCCGCACGAATTCCCCAGTCATGGTCCCCGGCCGGGTCGGCGAACGCCTGCCACACCCGCCACAGACCGTGCCCGGGGTCCTCGTCGATCTTCAGCAGCTTCGGGCCGCGCGCGTCCGGGCCCGTGCCCAGCTCCTCGTGCGCGTCCCAGTAGGCGTCCATCGCCTCGCCCCACGCGTCCTCGTCCCAGCCCGCGTCGGCGTCCAGCTCACCCAGGTCACGGACCCGGTCCAGAGCGGCCAGCTCCACCCGGCGGAACATCGCGTTGCGCACCAGCACCCGGAAGGCGCGGGCGTTGGCCGTCACCGGCTTGACCTCGTCGGCCCGCTCCTGCGCCTGCTCGGCCGTCTCCACCTCGGGATTGGCCAGCTGCTCCCACTCGTCCAGCAGACTGGAGTCCACCTGGCGCACCATCTCGCCCAGCCAGGCGATCAGGTCCTCCAGGTCCTCGGACTTCAGGTCGTCGGGGATGGTGTGCTCGAGGGCCTTGTAGGCGCTCGCCAGATACCGCAGGACGATGCCCTCGGTACGGGCCAGCTCGTAGTTCGAGGTGAACTCCGTGAAGGTCATGGCCCGTTCGTACATGTCCCGGATCACGGACTTCGGCGACACCGGGTGGTCACCGACCCACGGGTGGCTGGTGCGGTACACGTCGTAGGCGTGCCAGAGCAGCTCGCTCAGCGGCTTGGGATAGGTGACCTCCTGGAGCCGCTCCATCCGCTCCTCGTACTCGACGCCGTCCGCCTTCATCTGCCCGACGGCCTCACCCCGCGCCTTGTTCTGCTGGGCGGCCAGGATCTGCCGGGGGTCGTCGAGCGTCGACTCGACGACCGACACCATGTCCAGGGCGTACGACGGCGATTCGGCGTCCAGCAGGTCGAAGGAGGCCAGCGCGAAGGTGGACAGCGGCTGGTTGAGCGCGAAGTCCTGCTGGAGGTCGACCGTGAGCCGCACGATCCGGCCCTCGGCGTCGGGCGTGTCGAGCTGCTCCACGACGCCGCCGTCGAGCAGCGACCGGTAGATAGCGATGGCGCGGCGGATGTGCCTCAGCTGCGCACGGCGCGGCTCGTGGTTGTCCTCCAGCAGATGCCGCATCGCCTCGAAGGCGTTGCCCGGGCGGGCGATCACCGAGAGCAGCATCGTGTGGGTGACCCGGAAGCGCGAGGTCAGCAGCTCCGGATCGGACTGGATCAGCTTGTCGAAGGTGGTCTCCGACCAGGCGACGAATCCCTCGGGGGCCTTCTTACGGACCACCTTGCGCTTCTTCTTGGGGTCGTCGCCCGCCTTCTTGACGGCCTTCTCGTTCTCGATGACGTGCTCGGGGGCCTGCGCGACGACGAAACCGGCCGTGTCGAAGCCGGCCCGGCCGGCGCGGCCCGCGATCTGGTGGAACTCACGGGCGCGCAGCGTGCGCACCCGGGTGCCGTCGTACTTCGTGAGGGCGGTGAACAGCACCGTGCGGATGGGTACGTTGACGCCGACGCCCAGCGTGTCAGTCCCGCAGATGACCTTCAGCAGGCCCGCCTGGGCGAGCTTCTCCACGAGCCGCCGGTACTTGGGGAGCATCCCCGCGTGGTGCACCCCGATCCCGTGGCGCACGTAGCGGGAGAGGTTCTGCCCGAACTTGGTGGTGAAGCGGAAGTTGCCGATCAGATCGGCGATCTTCTCCTTCTCCTCCTTCGTGCACATGTTGATGCTCATCAGCGACTGCGCCCGCTCCACTGCCGCGGCCTGCGTGAAGTGCACGATGTAGACGGGCGACTGCCGGGTGTCCAGAAGTTCGGTGAGCGTCTCCGTGATCGGCGTCAGCCGGTACTCGTAGCTCAGCGGCACCGGGCGCGTCGCCGAGCGCACCACGGAGGTGGGGCGGCCGGTGCGGCGGGTCAGGTCCTCCTCGAACATCTTGACGTCACCGAGGGTCGCCGACATCAGGACGAACTGGGCCTGCGGGAGCTCCAGGATCGGGATCTGCCAGGCCCAGCCGCGGTCCTGCTCCGCGTAGAAGTGGAACTCGTCCATCACGACCTGGCCGATGTCGGCGTACTTGCCGTCCCGCAGCGCGATCGAGGCGAGGACCTCGGCGGTACAGGCGATGACCGGGGCGTCGGCGTTGACCGAGGCGTCGCCGGTCAGCATGCCGACGTTCTCCGTGCCGAAGAGCTTGCACAGGTCGAAGAACTTCTCCGAGACGAGGGCCTTGATCGGGGCGGTGTAGAAGGTGACCTTGTCCTGGGCCAGCGCCGTGAAGTGCGCCCCTGCGGCGACCAGGCTCTTTCCGGAGCCCGTGGGGGTGGAAAGGATCACGTTGGCCCCGGAGACCACCTCGATCAGCGCCTCCTCCTGAGCCGGATAGAGGGTGATCCCCTGCGATTCGGTCCATGACGAGAAGGCCTCGAAGAGGGCGTCCGGGTCGGCGGTCGGCGGGAGCTGATCGATAAGGGTCACGCCCCCATCTTGCCTGCCTCCTGCCCGGATGAGGGAACCGGAGCATCCGCTGAAGATCACGGACGATACGCTGCCCACTCAACTCGGCCGCATCACAAAGACTATGGCGGCCCGGCCGGAACGCCCGGCCGAATCACGATGGGGGCGGGAAGAACCATGATGGGACCGGCACACTCACTGTCAGGGGCGGCAGCCTGGCTGGGGGTGGGTGCCGCGGCCGCCGCCGCGGGCCACACGATGCCCTGGCCCGTCCTGGTCGTCGGGGCCCTGATCACCGCAGGCGCGGCGCTCGCCCCGGACCTCGACCACAAGTCGGCCACGATCTCGCGCGCCTTCGGCCCCGTCTCCAAGACACTCTGCGAAGTCGTCGACAAGCTCTCCTACGCCGTCTACAAGGCGACCAAGGGAGCCGGGGACCCGCGCAGGACCGGCGGTCACCGCACCCTCACCCATACGTGGCTGTGGGCGGTGCTGATAGGCGCGGGCTGCTCCGTGGCGGCGATCACCGGCGGCCGCTGGGCGGTCCTGGCCATCCTCTTCGTCCACCTCGTGCTCGCCGTCGAGGGCCTGCTGTGGCGCGCGGCCCGCGTCTCCAGCGACGTCCTGGTCTGGCTGCTCGGCGCCACCAGCGCATGGATCCTGGCGGGCGTGCTGGACCAGCCCGGCAACGGCTCCGGCTGGCTGTTCGACGCGCCCGGCCAGGAGTACATGTGGCTCGGACTGCCCATCGTCCTCGGCGCCCTCGTGCACGACATCGGTGACGCGCTCACGGTCTCCGGCTGCCCGATCCTGTGGCCCATACCGATGGGCCGCAAGCGCTGGTACCCCCTCGGTCCGCCGAAGTTCATGCGCTTCCGGGCCGGCAGCTGGGTCGAGATCAAGGTGCTGATGCCCGTCTTCATGATCCTCGGGGGAGTGGGCGCCGCCGCGGCCCTCAACGTCATCTGACGGCCTTCGAACCGCCCGGGGGGCGGCGAACCCCTCGACGTAGCACGATGGCCGCATGCTGCTCGCCAGGATCGCCCTCGTGTCCCTGGAGGTCGCCGCGACCTCGGCCCGGACCCGGAAGACCGCCCTGCTGGCCGGACTCTTCCGGGACGCCGAGCCGGACGACGTCCCGGTCGTGATCCCCTACCTCGCCGGCCGGCTCCCGCAGGGGCGGCTCGGGATCGGGTGGAGCACCCTGCGCGTCCCGGTCACCCCCGCCGGCGAACCCACGCTGACCGTGGCGGGGACGGACGCCGAACTCAGCGCCATCGGCGCCCTGAGCGGCACGGGCTCGCAGGCAGCCCGCAGGGAACGCCTGACCCGCCTGCTCGGCGCGGCCACCGCGGACGAACAGTACTTCCTGCGCGGGCTGCTCACCGGAGAGGTCCGCCAGGGAGCCCTGGACTCCCTCGCCGTCGACGCCCTGGCGGACGCCGCGGGGGCGCAGCGCGCGGAGGTACGGCGTGCCGTCATGCTCGCCGGTTCGTCGGTGCCCGTCGCCCGCACGCTGCTGTCCGAGGGCCCGGCGGCGCTCGCCGCCTTCCGCCTCACCGTCGGCCGTCCGGTCCAGCCCATGCTCGCCCACACCGCCCGCTCCGTCGTCGAAGCGATCGACCGGCTCGGTCCCTGCGTCGTCGAGGAGAAGCTCGACGGCATCCGCGTCCAGGTGCACCGGGACGGACCGCAGGTGCGCGTCTACACCCGCGCGCTCGACGACATCACCGACCGGCTCCCCGAGCTCGCGGAAGCGGTGACCGGCTTCCGCGACGAACGGTTCATCCTCGACGGCGAGGTGATCGCCCTGGGACCCGGCGGGAGGCCCAGGCCGTTCCAGGAGACCGCCGGCAGGGTGGGATCCCGGCGCGACGTCGCCGGCGCGGCTGACGCCGTCCCCGTGGTCCCCGTCTTCTTCGACGCGTTGTCCGTGGACGGACGCGACCTCCTCGACCTCCCCCTCACCGAACGCCACCGGGCGCTGGCCGATCTTGTCCCCGAGCCGATGCGGGTGCGCCGCCTCGTCGTGGACGACCCCGGGGACGAGTCCCGGCGGGCCGCCGCGGTGGCGTTCTCCGAGGACACCCTGGCCCGTGGCCACGAAGGCGTCGTGGTCAAGGGCACCGCGGCGCCCTACAGCGCCGGCCGGCGCGGCGCCTCCTGGCTGAAGGTGAAGCCCGTACACACCCTGGACCTGGTGGTGCTGGCTGCCGAATGGGGGCACGGCAGACGCACCGGCAGACTCTCCAACCTGCATCTGGGGGCGCGCAGGGACGACGGCACGTTCGCGATGCTGGGCAAGACCTTCAAGGGGCTCACGGACACCATGCTCAGCTGGCAGACGGAACGTCTCCGGGAACTGGCCACCGGCGACGACGGGCATGTGGTGACGGTGCGCCCGGAACTGGTCGTGGAGATCGCCTACGACGGGCTCCAGAGCTCCACCCGCTACCCGGAGGGCGTCACGCTGCGGTTCGCCCGCGTCCTGCGCTACCGCGAGGACAAGAACGCCGAGGACGCGGACACGGTCGGCACGGTCCTGTCCCGCCGGGCATGAGCCGTCACGGCGTCGCCCGACTCCTCGCCCCGCCTGACGCCGGCCCCCGCCCGCACGGCGTGGGCCGGGGGAGGGGGCCGGGAAGAGCGGCTCAGCCGCGGGTGTCCGCGCCCGCCGTGTGGGCGCGGATCTCGTCCGGCGTGAGATAGGCGTCGGTGTACTCGAAGTCGCGCAGGGTCGCCTGCTTACGTGCCTGGAAGCCCGTCCGCACGAAATCGTCACCGGCGATCGCGTTCAGCAGCCAGTTGGTCATGACCCTGGTCTTGGCGACGTTGGTCCGCAGTGCGGCCCAGTGGTAGCCGCGAGCCGCGGCCTGGGCGGGCAGGCCCTTCAACTCGATGCCCAGCGGCTTCGACACCGCGTCCCTGCCGCCGAGGTCCACGACCAGACCCAGGTCCTTGTGGACGTACGACTCCAGCGGCCGGCCACGCAGGGACGCGATGATGTTGTCGGCCAGCTTGCGGCCCTGGCGCATGGCGTGCTGGGCGGTCGGCGGGCAGATCGCCCCGTCGCCCTTCGCCAGGTCCGGTACCGCGGCCGCGTCACCGAGAGCGAACACCCCGTCGGCACCGGGCAGGCTCATCTCCGGGGTCACCGCCAGCCGTCCCCGCACGGTCTCGGCGTCGAGGGTGGCGATCAGCGGACTCGCCGCGACCCCCGCGGTCCAGATCAGCGTGCGGCACGGCAGCACCCGGCCGTCCGTGAACGTCACCTTGTCCGGCCCCGCCTCCGCCACGGACACACCCAGCGAGACCTCGATACCGCGCTTGCGCAGGATCTCCAGGGCGCTGAGACCGAGCTTGTCGCCGAGCTCCGGCATCAGTTTCGGCGCGATGTCGATCAGATGCCATTTGATCAGCCTGGGATCCAGCCGGGGGTAGTGCTTGACGGCGTTGCTGGTCAGCAGCTGCAGACACGCGGCCGTCTCCGTGCCGGCGTACCCGCCGCCCACCACCACGAACTGCAGCCGGGACGCGCGTTCCTCCTCGTCGTGACTGGCGTCGGCCAGATCGAGCTGGGAGATGACGTGGTCCCTGATGTAGGCGGCCTCCGCCAGGGTCTTCATACCCCGTGCGTTGTCGACCAGCCCCGGGATGTCGAAGGTCCGGGTGACGCTGCCGGCGGCCAGCACGATGTAGTCGTACGGCTCGTTGACGATCTCGTCCGTGATCTTCCGGACCACACAGACCTTCGCCTTCGTGTCCACCCCGATGGCCCCGCCGGGCACGATCCGGGTGCGGTGGCGCCGACTGCGGCGCAGGGACACGGCGACCGACTGGGGGGTGAGCACCCCGGAGGCGACCTGTGGGAGCAACGGCAGGTAGAGCTGGTACGAGAACGGGGTGACGAGCGCGATGTCCGCTTCGCCGGGAGCGAGGCTGCGCTCCAGTCGGCGCACGCACTCGACCCCGGCAAAGCCGGCGCCGACAACGAGAATCCTGGGTCGTGCCACGGTGTGCGTCCCTTCTCGGGCTTACGCGGTCATCGCTCGCCTGCCCCGTATCCGGAGCCAGTCACTCCCTCATCCTCACCGCAGGGGACGGAGTCCGCCTCTTGTGCGACGGCCGGCGGGCCGCCGCACAGGAGGAGGAGCGGGGAACCGCCGCTCAGCCGTGCCAGGAGCGCCACAGCGCCGCGTACGCGCCGTCCGCGGCCACCAGCTCGTCGTGGCTGCCCAGTTCGCTGATCCGGCCGTCCTCCACCACCGCGATCACGTCCGCGTCGTGCGCGGTGTGCAGCCGGTGGGCGATCGCCACCACCGTACGACCGTCCAGCACCCGCGCCAGCGAACGCTCCAGATGACGGGCCGCCCGGGGGTCGAGCAGCGAGGTCGCCTCGTCCAGGACCAGCGTGTGCGGGTCAGCCAGGACCAGGCGGGCCAGGGCGATCTGCTGCGCCTGCGCCGGGGTGAGGGCCAGACCGCCCGAGCCGACCTCCGCGTCCAGGCCGTCGTCGAGGGCCTCGGCCCAGCCGTCCGCGTCCACCGCGGCGAGTGAGGCCCACAGCTCCGCGTCCTCGGCGTCCGTACGGGCGAGCAGGAGGTTGTCGCGGAGCGAACCCACGAAGACGTGGTGCTCCTGGTTGACGAGAGCCACATGCTTCCGCACCCGCTCCGCCGTCATCCGCGACAGCTCGGCGCCGCCCAGCGACACCGAACCCGCACGGGGCGCGTAGATACCCGCCAGCAGCCTGCCCAGCGTGGACTTGCCCGCGCCCGACGGCCCGACCAGTGCCAGCCGTGTCCCGGGCGCCACGTCCAGCGACACCTCGTGCAGGACGTCGACGCCCGCGCGGTAGCCGAAGCGCACCTCCTCGGCCCTCACCTCCCGGCCGTCCGGGCCGACGAGGTCGTCCCCCGCGTCGGGCTCGATCTCCCGTACGCCGACGAGCCTGGCCAAGGACACCTGGGCCACCTGCAACTCGTCGTACCACCGCAGGATCAGACCGATCGGGTCCACCATCATCTGCGCCAGGAGCGCCCCGGTCGTCAGCTGCCCGACGGTGATCCAGTCCTCCATCACGAACCAGCCGCCGAGCAGCAGCACCGCGCCGAGAATCGTCACGTACGTGGTGTTGATGACCGGGAAGAGCACCGAACGCAGGAACAGGGTGTACCGCTCCCAGGCGGTCCACTCCGCGACCCGCCGGTCCGAGAGGGCGACCCTCCGGGCCCCCAGCCGGTGGGACTCGACGGTCCGCCCGGCGTCCACGGTCTCGGCGAGGGCGGCCGCGACCGCCGCGTACCCGGCAGCCTCCGAACGGTAAGCGGAGGGCGCACGCCGGAAGTACCAGCGGCAGCCGACGACCAGCACCGGCAGCGCGATCAGCACCGCGAGTGCCAGCGGCGGGGCGGTCACGGTCAGCGCGCCGAGCAGCAGCCCGGCCCAGACCACACCGATCGCCAGCTGCGGAACGGCCTCACGCATCGCGTTGGCCAGCCGGTCGATGTCCGTCGTGATCCTGGACAGCAGGTCCCCGGTACCGGCCCGTTCCAGGACCCCGGGCGGCAGCCCGACCGACCGTACGAGGAAGTCCTCGCGCAGGTCGGCGAGCATCTCCTCGCCGAGCATGGCCCCGCGCAACCGCATCGTCCGGGTGAACACGGTCTGCACGACGAGCGCCAGAGCGAACACCGCGGCGGTGCGCTCCAGGTGGAGGTCGGTGACCCCGTTCGAGAGGTCCTCGACCAGTCCGCCGAGCAGGTACGGGCCGGTGATCGACGCGATCACCGCGACGGCGTTGACCGCGACGAGCACCGTGAAGGGTCTGCGGTGACGCCGCAGCAGGGCGTTCACGTACGCCCGCACGGTCGTCGGCGTGCCGACCGGCAGGGTCGTCGCCGACTCCGGTGCGGCCGGGTCGTACTCCGGTGGTGCCAGGCCGATCATGCGCGCTCCTCGATTTCCTCGGCCGCACGGGCCGGCCGGAGACCGTCGACCGTGGCGAGCCCGTCCTGTGCGGCCGCTTCCACGGCCTCTTCCTCGGTCTCGCGGGTCACGACGGCCCGGTACAGGGGTTCGTGCCGAAGCAGTCCGCGGTGTGTCCCCGCGGCCACGACGGTGCCCCCGCGAACGAGGACGACGCGGTCGGCGAGGTCGAGCAGCAGAGGTGACGAGGCGAAGGCCACCGTCGTACGGCCCCGGCGCAGCTGCTCGATGCCGGCGGCGACCCTGGCCTCCGTGTGCGAGTCCACTGCGGACGTCGGCTCGTCGAGCACGAGCACCTGCGGGTCGGTGACCAGGGAACGGGCCAGGGCGAGCCGCTGGCGCTGACCGCCCGACAGAGACCTGCCGCGCTCGGTGATCCGGGTGTTCATCGGGTCGCCGTCCGCGTCGACGGAGGCCTGGGCCAGCGCGTCGAGCACGTCGTCGCAGCGGGCTGCGGCGAGCGCGTCCCGGGCCGTCACCTCGCCCGAGGACGGCACGTCCAGCAGCTCCCGCAGTGTCCCGGAGAGCAGCACCGGGTCCTTGTCCTGCACGAGCACCGCGGTCCGCGCGGTGTCGAGCGGCAGCTCGTCCAGCGCCACCCCGCCCAGCAGCACCGAGGGAACCGGTGGGGACGCCTCGTCCTGCTCGGCGTGTCCGCCGAGCCGTTCCGCCAGCCGCCCGGCCTCGTCGGGATCGCCGCAGACCACCGCGGTGAACACGCCCTGCGGCGCCATCAGCCCGGTCGCCGGGTCGTACAGATCGCCCAGAGGCGCCTCGGCGTCCGCCGTCGGGGGGCGGACGCTGCGACGCAGGGACAGCACACGGACCGCGCGCTGCGCGGAGGGCCGCGAGAAGGAGTACGCCATGGCGATCTCCTCCACGTTGCGCAGCGGGAACAGCATCAGGGTCGCCGCGCTGTAGACGGTGACCAGCTGACCGACGTCGATCCGGCCGTCCCGGGCGAGCGTCGCCCCGTACCAGACCAGAGAGATCAGCAGAACTCCCGGCAGGAACACCTGGATCGCCGAGATGAGGGACCACATCCGGGCACTGCGCACGGCGGCCTCACGGACCTCCTGGGAGGCACGCCGGTAGCGTCCGAGGAACAGCTCCTCGCCGCCGATGCCGCGCAGCACCCGCAGCCCGGCGACCGTGTCGGAGGCCAGCTCCGTGGCGCGTCCCGCCTTCTCGCGCTGGAGATCCGCCCGGCGGGTGGCCCGGGGTAGCAGCGGCAGGACGGCCAGCGCCAGCACCGGGGTGGCGATCGCGACCAGCACGCCCAGCGAGGGCAGGTAGAGGACCAAGCCCACACAGATCAGCACGAGGGCGGTCGCGGCGGCCAGGAAGCGCGACAGCGCCTCGACGAACCATCCGATCTTCTCGACGTCGCCGGTGGACACCGCGACCACTTCTCCGGCGGCCACCCTGCGGGTCAGCGCCGATCCCAGCTCCGCCGTCCTGCGGGCAAGCAGCTGCTGCACCCGGGCCGCGGCGGTGATCCAGTTGGTGACCGCCGTCCGGTGGAGCATGGTGTCGCCGACGGAGATGAGGACGCCGAGGACGACGAGGAGGACGCCGGCCGTCACGAGGTCCCGGCCGGAACGGTCGATGACGGCCTGCACCGACAGGCCGACCGCGAGGGGGAGGCCGGCGATCGCGCAGTGGTGGAGCAGCCCCCAGGAGAGGGACTTGAGCTGGCCGTTGAGCTGACTTCGCCCGAGCCAGAACAGGAAGCGGGGGCCGGACCGTACATCGGGATCGCCGGGATCCGTGTACGGAAGATCGCGAATCTGCATGACGTCCCAAGGATCGGAAGCGGAGATCCGTCGTGGATCTCGTGGAACAGTGGGGGACCAAACCGTGCAAGGTTCGCTTCCTGACCCTGTCCGGGGCAACCGATTTATTCCGGCGGGACGGCCGGTTCCACCGTGGGTGGAGGAGCCCCGCCACCGGCCGTGGTGACGGGGCGTGGGCCGTCTATTCGGTGGGTCGGTCGGAGTCCACGCCGGAACGTGCCTTCCTCCACTCGCCCCGGGTGAAGTCGGGGATCTGCTGCGGCGCACCCTTGGCCTTGATCGACAGGTGGCTGAGCGGCACGGGCGCGGTCCAGGTGGCGGCGTCGTACACGTCGAAGTCGGGGGCGAGCCCGAGCCGCATGCACTGCATCAGCCTGAACACCATCATGTAGTCCATCCCGCCATGGCCTCCCGGCGGGTCGGAGTGTTCCTTCCACAGCCAGTGGTCCCAGTCGGCGTACGCGCCGAAGTCGGCCCACTCGTCGTTCGAGTGGTCCGGTTCGAGGTAGATCCGCTCCGGGTAGTCCTCGAACACCCCTTTCGTGCCGCCGAGGCTGTTGATCCGCGAGTAGGGGTGAGGTGTCGACACGTCGTGCTCCAGGCGTATCACCCGGCCCTTGGCGGTCTGGACGAGACTGATCGTCCGGTCGCTCTCGATGTAGGTCTCCTTCCAGCTCGCGTCGCCGGCAGGCATGTGCTCCTTGCGGTAGGCGGCGAGACCGAGCGAGGGCGTGCCGACACTCGTGATGCTGACCGCGCGATCGCCGCGGTTGACGTCCATGTAGTTGGAGACCGGGCCGAAGCCGTGGTTGGGGTACAGGTCACCGCGCAGCCGCGTGTGCCACAACCGCCGCCAGGGGCCCTCGTAGTAGTCCGGGTCGAACATCAGGCCGCGCAGGTCGTGGTTGTAGGCGCCCGCCCCGTGCAGCAGATCACCGAACAGACCGGCGTGCGCCATCCGCAGCACCCGCATCTCGTTGCGCCCGTAACAGCAGTTCTCCAGCTGCATACAGTGGCGCCTGGTCCGTTCGGAGAGGTCGACCAGCTCCCAGAGCTGGTCCAGCCGCAGTGCGATCGGACACTCGACACCGACGTGCTTGCCGTTCAGCATGGCCGTCCTGGCCATCTCGAAGTGGAAGTCCCAGGGCGTCGCCACGTACACGAAGTCGATGTCTCCGCGTGCGCAGAGGTTCGCGTAGTCGTCCTCCCCCTTGGTGTACACGGCGGGTGCGGGCTGACCCGCGGCCGTGACCTTCGCGGCTGCTCGCTCGGCCTTGTCCTTCACCGGATCGCAGACGGCGACGACCCGCACCCCGTCGACGGCGAGGAAGAGGTCGATCATGCTGCCGCCGCGGTTGCCGAGCCCCACGATGCCGACGCGCACGGTCGAACGACGGTCGAAGCGGACCCCGGCCATGGTGGCGCCCCTGCGGGCCGGAACGGACAGGGCTTCGGAGTCCGCGGGGTGCTCGGCGGCCGATGCCGAGCCGGAGCCGAGCGCCCCGAGTCCGAGTCCGGTGCCCGCGACTCCCACCGCGCCGGCTGTGGTGCGAAGGACGGAACGACGGCTCAGCGAGCTGTCGTCCGTGGTCTGCGGGTCCTGGTCCCACGAATTCCGGTCCTGTGGTGCGTCGTCATTCATCTGGCCTCCAGAGAGGGGAGTCGACGGTGCGCGTACGGTTCCCGGGGCCCGCGTGGACACGGCGGGTCCCCGAACCTCGTCAAGGACCTTGGTGGGTGGGGCTGGTGTTGCGCAAGAGGCAGTGATCGGACTACGGCGTCAGTGTGGGGCCCCGACGGACTACCGCGTCCGTGAACGGGGCTTCGACGAACCACGGCGTCCGTGCAGGGCCCCCGCGCCGTGCGTTTGTGGACCACGGCCCTGCGGCAGTCCCATGACGCGGTGCTCCGGGCGGCCGACGGTGAGCCGCACGAGGACGGGCAGGGCGGTCAGGATCGGGCGGGACGGGCAGGCCGGGCGGGGCGGGCGGCAGGATCGGGCAGGACCCGCAGCCGGCTCGGTGGGCGAGGGGACGGCGGGGGACGCTGCCGTCCGGCCGGTAGGAGGGGGCGAGGTCCCGGCCCGGCGCCCGGGGGCAGACGTATCCCCCTGCGGCGACGCGCCGCTGACCCGCCTTCAGAGGACCGGCCGGGTCGCCCGCTCCAGCTCGATGAGGGCCGAGTGGTAACGGTGGCCGGTCGCACGGTCCATCCCGATCTCGCACGTACGGTTCGCCGACAGATAGGCGTCGTACGGACGGGTGTTGACCTCCGCAGCCTCCTTGGCGGTCGCCGAGTCCGTCAGCTCCTTGTGCAGCATGCCCCGGTCGCCCGCGAACCCGCAGCAGCCGACGTCGTCGGGCACGACGACCTCCTCGGCGCAGGCCTCCGCCACCGTGCGCAGGTGGGGGACGTCGCCGAGATGCTCCATCGAGCAGGTGGGATGCAGGACGGCGGAACCCGCCCGGCGGAACACCGTCAGATGGGGGAGCAGCTCGTCAGCGGCCCAGACGAGGGAGTCGACGAACGTCATCTCCCGGTGCAACGCCCGGTTGTCCTCCGTGAGATGGGGAACCACCTCGTGGGCCAGGCCCAGGGTGCACGACGACGCGTCGACGACCAGCGGCAGAGAACCACCTCCGGTCCAGCCCCAGGCGGCCTCCACGATGCGATTGGCCATGATCGCGTCGGCGACGTCATATCCCTTGGAGTGCCAGATCGTCGCGCAGCAGGTGCCCGAGACGTCCTCGGGAATCCATACGGGTCTGCCGGCCCGCGCGGAGAGGGAGACGACGGACTCGGCGAGCGACAGCGCTCCGGCGTCCTCGCCGGGTCCGGCGAAGATGCGGTTCACGCAGGCCGGGTAGTAGACGGCGCGCGCACCGGACCGGGAGGTGGGCGGCAGGGCGCGGGACGCGGCGCCGGGGATCTCCGGCAGCCATTCCGGCACCAGGTCCGGACGCACGGCCCTGCGGGCGAGCCGGGTCACGGCCTCCAGCAGCCGGTCGCCGGCACGGCGGGTCACGACGTCGGCCACACCGAGGGCGACCCGGGCCGACGCCTCCACGAACCCGAAGTGCCGCGCGGTCAGAGCTGCCACCCGCTCCTCACGGGCGGAGTGACGACGATGGCGGAAGTCCTTCATCATCGCGCCGGTGTCGATGCCGACGGGACATGCGAGCTTGCAGGTGGAGTCGCCCGCGCAGGTGTCCACGGCGTCGTAGCCGTAGGCGTCCAGCAGGCCGGCCTCCACCGGGGAGCCGTCCGGCTGGCGCATCATTTCCCGGCGCAGCACGATCCGTTGGCGCGGCGTGGTGGTGAGGTCCTCGCTGGGACAGGTCGGCTCGCAGAAGCCGCACTCGATGCACGGGTCGGCGACCGGCTCGACCTTGGGGATGGTCTTGAGCCCGCGCAGATGCGCCGCCGGATCCCGGTCCAGCACGATCCGGGGGGCCAGGACCCCGTCCGGGTCGATGGCCTCCTTCGTGCGCCACATGAGAGCGGTCGCGGTGGGACCCCACTCCCTCTCCAGGAACGGCGCGATGTTCCGTCCCGTGGCGTGCTCCGCCTTCAGCGACCCGTCGAAGCGGTCGACGACGAGCGTGCAGAACTCCTCCATGAACGCGGCGTAGCGTTCGACGTCGGCCGGCTCCGCGGCGTCGAAGGCCAGCAGGAAATGCAGGTTTCCGTGCGCCGCGTGACCCGCGACCGCGGCGTCGAAGCCGTGGACGGCCTGCAGGGCGAGCAACGCCTCGCAGGCTTCCGACAGCCGGGACGGGGGGACTGCGAAGTCCTCGGTGATCAGGGTCGTGCCCGCGGGACGGGAGCCGCCTACGGCGGTGACGAACGCCTTCCGCGCCTTCCAGTACCCCGAGACGGCGCCGGGGTCGCGCGTGAACTCGTTGGTGACGGAGACCGCAGGAGCCACGAGACCGATGCCGTCGACGACCGAGGCCGCGGCCCGCTCGCAGACGGTCAGCGCGTCTTCGTCCGGGGCGCGGAACTCCACCAGCAGCGCGGTCGTCCCCTGCGGGAGCCCCGCCCAGTCCGAGGGAACGCCCTCGACCCGGACCGAGGCGCGCAGGGTGTTGCCGTCCATCAGCTCCACGGCGGTGGCCCCCGCCTCGTTGAAGCGGGGCACGGCCGCCGCGGCCGCCGAGAGGGAGGGGAAGAACAGGAGCGCGGACGAGACGTGGCGGTCCAGGGGCAGGGTGTCGAAGACGACCTCGGAGATGAATCCGAAGGTGCCCTCGGAGCCGACCATCAGGCCCCGCAGGATCTCCACCGGGGTCGATCCGTCCAGGAACGCGTCGAGGCGGTAGCCGTTGGTGTTCTTGATCTCGTACTTGGCACGGATCCGGGCGGTGAGCCGCTCGTCGGCCTCGATCTCGGCCTTCAGCGCCAGCAGCTCGTCGCACAGGTGCGGTTCCGCGTGGCGCAGCAGCTCGTCGGCGTCCGCCTCACCCGTGTCGACCACCGTGCCGCTCGGCAGGACGAAGGTCAGCGAGGAGACCGTACGGTACGAATTCCTGGTGGTGCCCGCGGTCATGCCCGAGGCGTTGTTGGCCACGACCCCACCGACGGTGCAGGCGATGGCACTGGCGGGATCGGGGCCAAGGACCCGCCCGTGCCGGGCGAGCGCGGCATTGGCCCGCATGACGGTGGTCCCGGGCCGGATCCGGGCCCGGGCACCGCCGTCGAGGACCTCGACCCCCGTCCAGTGCCGGCGTACGTCGACGAGGATGTCCTCGCCCTGCGCCTGGCCGTTGAGGCTGGTGCCGGCGGCCCTGAAGACGACACCGCGGCCGTTGCCGTGCGCGTAGGAGAGGATCGCCGAGATGTCGTCCAGGTCCTCGGGGACCACGACGACCTGCGGCAGGAAGCGGTACGGGCTCGCATCGGAGGCATACCGCACCAGGTCCGAGATCTGCCAGAGCACCTTCTCCGGACCGAGCAGGGCGGTCAGGCCGGCCCGCAGTTCCGCCGGGCTCCCCGACGCCTTCCAGCCGGGCACCCGATCGGGGGACGGGGCACGTGCCGTACCGGGGCGCAGGGCTTCCGGCTTCGGCTCCAGCAGCGGCATGTCAGGGTCCCCTCGACGGCGCGGTGCGGTGGCCGCACCGCCTGCCTCAGCAGCGGCGGCGCTCCGGCATCCCGTCGACCAGAGCGGTGAGCAGGCCGCCGAGCACCTCACGCTGTTCGGCGGTCAATGGAGCCAGGATCTCCTCCGCGGCCGCCTTCCGCGCGGCGCGCATCGAACGGAGCACCTCCCGGCCCTCCTTCGTGATCTCGATACGGACCACCCGGCGGTTGGTCGGATCCGGGGCACGCCGCACCCTGCCGCTCGCCTCCAGGCCGTCGACCAGAGTGGTCACCGCCCGGGGGACGACGTCGAGCCGCTCGGCGAGATCGGCCATCCGGGGCGCGCCCTCGTAGTGCGCGGTCGTGCGCAGCAGGCGGAACTGGGCCGGAGTGATGCCGATCGGCTCCAGCTGGCGGCTCTGGATGCGCTGGAGGCGGCGCGTGAGTCGCAGGAGCTGCTCGGCGAGCATGCCGTCGGAGTCGGGGGAGTCCATGAGGGAACAATATCAGGACCTGGTTCATTGTGAAGATGGGTAACAATGAGCTAAGCTCTCAAAGGTCGGCTCGCCCTTCACCTCCGAGACCTCTGTGTCCGCTGCCGTGAGCCCGAGCCCCTTTCGCGTCCCTTTTTCGTCCCTGTTCCCCACGCGCCTTCGAAGGAGCCCATGAAACCCGACGAACCCGCCTGGACACCTCCAGCCGCAGACTCCGGCCAGCCGCCTGCCGAGCTGCGCCGCATCTTCCGTCTCTTCCGTCCGTACCGGGCCAGACTCACCGTGGTGGGCCTGCTGGTCGGCGCCTCCTCCCTGGTGTCGGTCGCCTCACCGTTCCTGCTCCGCGAGATCCTGGACACCGCGATCCCCCAGGGCCGCACGGGTCTCCTCACGCTGCTCGCACTCGGCATGATCCTCACGGCCGTGATGACCAGCGTCTTCGGTGTCCTGCAGACCCTGATCTCCACGACGGTCGGACAGCGCGTCATGCACGACCTGCGCACCGCCGTCTACACCCAGCTCCAGCGGATGCCGCTCGCCTTCTTCACCCGGACCCGCACCGGCGAGGTCCAGTCCCGCATCGCCAACGACATCGGCGGAATGCAGGCGACGGTCACCTCCACCGCGACCTCCCTGGTCTCCAACCTGACCTCCGTGGTCGCCACCGTGGTCGCCATGCTCGCCCTGGACTGGCGGCTCACCGTCGTCTCGCTGCTCCTGCTGCCCGTCTTCGTCTGGATCAGCCGCCGTGTCGGCCGGGAACGCAAGAAAATCACCACCCAGCGCCAGAAGCAGATGGCCGCGATGGCAGCCACGGTCACCGAATCACTCTCGGTCAGCGGCATCCTGCTCGGCCGCACCATGGGCCGCTCGGACTCCCTCACCCAGAGTTTCTCCGAGGAGTCGGAGCGCCTGGTCGACCTCGAGGTGCGCTCCAGCATGGCGGGGCGCTGGAGGATGTCCACCATCGGGATCGTGATGGCCGCCATGCCTGCCGTCATCTACTGGGCAGCGGGCCTCACCCTCCAGTCGGGCGTCACCGCTGTCTCCATCGGCACACTGGTCGCCTTCGTCTCGCTCCAGCAGGGCCTGTTCCGTCCCGCCGTGAGCCTGCTCTCCACCGGTGTGCAGATGCAGACCTCCCTCGCCCTGTTCGCCCGCATCTTCGAGTACCTCGATCTCGAAGTGGACATCACCGAACCGGAGAAGCCTGTCCGGCTCGAGAAGATCCGCGGTGAGGTCGCCTTCGAGGACGTCACCTTCAGCTACGACGCGAAGAGCGGCCCGACCCTGAGCGGCGTCGACGTGACCGTGCCCGCGGGGAACAGCCTGGCCGTCGTCGGACCCACGGGTTCGGGCAAGTCCACACTCAGCTATCTGGTGCCGAGGCTGTACGACGTCACAGGGGGCCGGGTCACGATCGACGGGGTCGATGTGCGCGACCTCGATTTCGACACCCTCGCCCGCGCCGTCGGCGTGGTCTCCCAGGAGACGTACCTCTTCCACGCCTCGGTCGCGGAGAACCTCCGCTTCGCCAAGCCGGACGCCACCGACGAGGAGATCGAGGCCGCGACCCGCACCGCGCAGATCCACGACCACATCGCGGGGCTCCCCGACGGCTACGACACCCTGGTCGGCGAACGCGGGTACCGGTTCTCAGGTGGCGAGAAGCAACGGCTGGCCATCGCCCGCACCATTCTCCGGGACCCGCCCGTGCTGATCCTCGACGAGGCGACCAGCGCCCTCGACACCCGTACGGAACACGCTGTACAGCAGGCCATCGACGCCCTGTCGAAGGGGCGCACCACGCTCACCATCGCGCACCGGCTCTCCACCGTCAGGGACGCGGACCAGATCATCGTCCTGGACGACGGCCGTGTGGCAGAGCGTGGCACGCACGAGGAACTGCTCGCGCAGGACGGACGCTACGCCGCCCTGATCCGCCGTGACAGCCATCCGGCCCCGGCAGCCACGAGCGAAAGCCACCTGGCCCCGGCAGCCACGTGAACCCGGCGCGGCCGTATGGCTGCGGCAGCCACATGAGCCCGGTGGTCGTCCGGGGATCGTCCGCAGATCCGGCCGCCTGGCGTGCGGCATGCTCGCCGCCCATGAGAGCACTGCCCGGAGTGGAACTCCCCGGGACGCCGGCCCGAAGGAGGAGCAAGGCTCAGGCCGGTACGCCGTCCAACAACCGGGTCACCGAACGGACCGCCTCCCGGCCTGCCCGGTTGGCGCCGATCGTGCTGGCGGACGGGCCGTACCCGACGAGATGGACGCGCGCGTCCCGCACGGCCCGGGTGTCCTCGACACGGATGCCGCCGCCGGGCTCGCGGAGTCTCAGCGGCGCGAGATGATCGACGGCGGCCCGGAAGCCGGTCGCCCAGAGGATGACATCGGCCTCCACCGTGCGGCCGTCGGGCCAGGCCACGCCTTCCGGCGTGATGCGTTCGAACATGGGGAGCCGATCGAGTACTCCCTCATCGCGTGCACGCCGCACGGCGTCGTTCAGCGGCAGCCCGGTCACGCTCACCACACTCTGCGGCGGCAGCCCGCGGCGTACGCGCTCCTCGACCATGGCCACCGCTGCCCGCCCCTGCACCTCGCCGAACGGCCCCTCCCGGAAGACCGGAGGGCGCCGAGTCACCCAGTACGTCTCCGACGCCACCTCGGCGATCTCCATCAGATGCTGGGTGCCCGACGCGCCGCCGCCGACCACGATCACCCTCAGGCCGGCGAACTCCGTGGGCCCCGGGTAGTTCGCAGTGTGCAACTGCCTTCCACGGAAGGTCTCCTGGCCGGGGTAGCGGGGCCAGAACGGCCGGTCCCAGGTGCCGGTGGCGTTGATCAGGGTGCGCGTTGCGTACACGCCCTCGGAGGTCTCGACCAGCAGTCGGCCATCTGCGCCCTCGCGTACGGCGCTCACCTCGACGGGGCGGTGCACGCGCAGACCGAAACGTTGCTCGTAGGCGTCGAAATAGCCCCCGATCACCTCTGACGAGGGCCTGCTGTCATCCGCACCGGTCAGTTCCATACCGGGCAGGGAGTGCATCCCGTGCACCTTGCCGTACGTCAGTGAAGGCCAGCGGAACTGCCAGGCGCCGCCGGGCCGGGGCGCGTGGTCCAGCACGACGAATTCCCGGTCGGGCCCGAGGCCGGCGCGGCGCAGGTGGTAGGCGGCGGACAGCCCGGCCTGCCCGGCGCCGATGACGACCACGTCCAGCTCACGCGTCCCAAAGTTGTTCACGCTTCTACCAACCCTGGCCGCACCCCGGATCTTCCCGGCGGGCGTTCAGCCCCGGAGACAGGAGAATGGGGTCATGCCCGCCACCTTTGCCACACACCTGCTGAGCGTCACCACGGGACGCACCGAAACGGTCGCCGACCTGACCGAGGACTGCGCACAGTTCCTCGCCCGAACCGCGCACGGCAGGGACGGCCTGCTCAACGTCTTCGTACCCCATGCCACCGCCGGGATCGCGATCCTGGAGACCGGGGCCGGCAGCGACGACGACCTCCTGACCGCCCTGCAGACCCTCCTCCCGGCCGACGACCGCTGGCGCCACCGCCACGGAAGCCCCGGCCACGGCCGCGACCACGTACTCCCGGCACTCGTACCCCCGCATGCCACGCTGCCGGTGGTCGGGGGGAGGCTGGAGCTGGGGACGTGGCAGTCGGTGTGTCTGGTGGACACGAACGTCGACAATACGGACCGTCAGGTGCGGCTGAGCTTCCTCGGATAGCGCGTTGCTCCGGCGGGAATGTAGAGGGGGATTCCGGCCGTGCCAACCGATTGGTACGAACGGAACGGATGCCCACCGGTCCGCCGGCCACGGTTGAGTGCGAGAGCGATTTGGTCGACGCCGCAACCGGACGTCGTGTTGCCGCCACAGGCTGCCACCGTGTTGCCCGGTTCACTGCCATCGGTGTCCGTCACCGACCCAACCAGCGGGCTGAGCCGGCACTTCGTCGACTTCAGAGCCGACTTGGCGCTCCCGTCCCAGATCGGCGACCGCAGCGGCCGCTGGATCGCCTTCGAGTACGTCAAAACTGTCGGCAGCCGATCGCGGCCCTCCGCATCAACCGCACCAGCGAGTTCACGGTGGACCTGGTCACGGGGCGAGCTGAACGAAACCGCGGCCGCTCAAGCTTTCCGGAACAACACCTCTCGGCGCTGCGACGGCAGCATCGACCCGTAGCTGGGCACAGGCGAGCAACGTTCGTCGGTTCTGCAAGGACAGGTCGATGTGGACCGATGGTTCACCTCGACGCGAGTGGGCGCTGGAGATGGTCAGCGGCGGCCCGTGTTCAGGATGACGAGGAACTGGCCGCCGCCCGGTTCGATGTCGGCGGTCACCGGCAGCCCCGGTACCAGTCGGGAGAAACGGTCCACCAGCCAATTCGCCGCCTCTTGGGCGTCCCGCTCGGTCGGACAACGGCCCACCATCTCGCGGCCCCCCTTGCGCTCCAGTCTCCCGGCAACGGTGAGCAGTGGCGCTGGTTCGACCACGTGCAGGTGGTCCGGCCAGGCGATGACTACCTTGACCGCGCCCTTGCGGGTGTTGCATCCGCGGTGCGCGAGCCGCTCGGCGACCTTGGCCTTCCGGTCGGCAGTCCGGCTGTCGACGCTGGGCCCCCGCGGGTCGTTTACCGACTCGTCGGGGTCGACTGCTTCGTCGCACACCCAGCACCGCCAGCTGTCGCGCTCGGCCACATCATCAAGGAGACTCATCCGAGCAAACTAGCCTGCCCAGCCGCCACCCCGCGCACCAGGGCCCCGGCGAGGTCTCGACACCGGCCGACAACGCTGCAACGTCGTTCAACCGTCACCTCGATGGCCAGGGGCGCCGGAGGGTGGTGACGGCCCGGTGCGGCGTGGAGCGCGCGGTGGATCTGCTGGATGTCGTGGTCGCCGATGAGTGCATATTGCTCCTTCTGCCACTGATCCGAGCGACGCCAACAGGTCTGTCCCGAGCCGACCCGACGTCTTCGGCCGGGTTCCGGCGAGGCGCCACCGAGGTCAGGCGGGCTGCTGCGGGGAGCGCAGCACGAGCAGGGTGATCTCGCTGGGGGCGAAGACGCGGAAGGGCGGGCCCCAGAAGCCGGTACCGCGGCTGGTGTAGAGGAGGGTGCGGGCGCCGTGGTGGCTGAGGCCGGCGAGGGCCGGCTGGTCGAGGCGGACCAGGTGGTGGAAGGGCCAGATCTGCCCGCCGTGGGTGTGGCCGGAGAGCTGGAGGTCGACGCCGTGCGCTGCCGCACGGTCGATGAACTTGGGCTGGTGGGCGAGGAGAAGGACCGGGAGGTCTGGGTCGGCGCCGTCCAGGGCTCCGGCGAGGTGGGCGCGGTGGCCTTCGAGTCCGGAGGACTCCGCGGTGACGTCGTCGACGCCGGCGACCACGAGGGTGTCACCACCGCGTTCGAGCAGCAGATGGCGGTTGCGCAGTGGCTCCCAGCCCAGCTCGTCCATCAGGTCCACCCAGCCCTGGGCCTCGCTGTAGTACTCGTGGTTGCCGGTGACGTAGACACGGGCCCGAGTCGCCTGCACGGTGCCCAGTGGGGCCGCTTGGGCGCGACGGCGTTCGGCCGTGCCGTCCGCGATGTCACCGGTGTGGCAGACCAGGTCGGCCTCCAGGGTGTTCACCTTCTCGCAGACCCGCTCCGACCACCGGGCGCGGTCGAGCGGACCGTAGTGGGTGTCCGTGATGAGGGCGACCCGGGTTCCGTCGAGCCCGGCTCCCAGCCGGGGGAGTCGCACGTCGAGTCGGCGTACGCGCGGCACGCGTCGGGCCTCGACGTATCCCCAGGCGAGCAGCACGGCGGCCACGCCGACGACGGCCCAGGTGACGATGCGGGCCCGGTCCTGTCCGTCGCCGACGCCGGCCACGGTCAGGGTGAGCCGGAGCAGGACGCCGAGCAGCACGGACCAGGTGAACAGGATCCAGATGCTGCCCAGCAGTGTGTCACCGACGATCGCCGCACGGTCCTGCTGGCGCCGGCCGTGGCCACGCGCCATCGCGAGCGGCATACCGATCAGACCGAGGGCGAACAGCGCGGTGCCGATCGGCGTGACGGGGAACGGCCAGTGCTGGCCGGTATGCAGGAGGACCCAGCACGGCACTGCCCACAGCAGGACGGGCGCGACCAGGGGGATGTAGCGCATCAGGCGCTGCAGTCGGCTCCGGGGTGCCGCTTCCGCTTCACTGGCGGCGGATCGGGCGTTGTCGGTCTCGGTCACGCTTCCCCTCCTGAGGTTCTGTCCGGCGCGTCGTGCCGGTGGCGGAGCCGCGACATGATCCGCGACCTTGCTCCGGCCCCGGCTTCCGGAGTCCTTGGAGAGCCCATTGTCCGCCGTCGCGTAAGGGGCTGATCCTCAGGGTTCGGTTCGTCCGTGCCTTCGACCCCAGGACAGCTGAACTCTCCGGACAGCTGAACTCCACTGGACCGCAGCGGTTTTCAGCTTCCTGACGGGTCCGTGGAACCGGTCCTCGTCGAGGTCGTAGGCGCGACGACCGTGAGCAGGTCGACGACGAAGATCAGCGTCGAGCCCGCCGGGATCAGCGCGGAGGGTGACTGCTTGCCGTAACCGAGACGCGGGGGAACGATGATCTCGCGCCGGCCACCGACCTTCATTCCCCTCACTCCCCGGTCCCAGCCCTTGATGACCCTGCCACCGCCCACGGCGAACTTGAACGGCCGGTTCCGCTCCCAGGAGGAGTCGAACTCCCTCCCGGACGCGAACGTGACACCTACGTAGTGGAGCTGGACGACCCTGCCCGGCTGCGCCTCGGGTCCGTCCCCGACCACGAGGTCCCGGACCGTCAGCTCGGTGGGTGCGTCGCCCTCCGGGACCTCGACCCTGGGCTTCGTCGCTTCGCTCATCACGGGTCCCATCGCTCGCCACCGGAATCTCCCGTACGGGCCGGTCGACACATGGACATTCCATGCGGCAGGCGATCACGCTACAGGTAGGGCCCGTGCCCGGAGGTGCGACCCGTGCCGGGGGGACACGGCTCCCGAATCCGAGGGGTGTACCGGACCGGAAGCCGGGCCTCACCGCTACCGGATCGGAAGCCGGGCCTCACCCACGTTGCGGCCGCGGCTTCCGACCACGCCTCATGAGCGGCCCGTTCGCGAGGACGCGGCGAGGTCGGCGGCGGTCCAGGCCATGGCGATGGCGCCTTCGACAACGGCGCGGTCGGCTGCCGGTGTGATGCACGCGGCGGTGAACTCGGGCTGGTGGTTGACCGCGGGTGCGCAGTCCAGTCCGAGCATGGGGTGGATGGTGGGCACGACGTGGGAGACGTTGCCCATGTCGGTGGCGGCTCCGACGGCCGCGCCGCCGGGCAGGTCGGCGAAGGTCCGGCCGAGGGCCTCCGCGTTGCTCCGGTACAGCGCCAGTAGCCGCGGGTCGGGTCGCAGGTCGGCGTAGTCGGGGCCGGCCGGGGCGATCGACAGGTCACAGCCGGTCGCGAGCGCCCCGGCCTCGAAGCAGCGCTGTACACGTGCCGTGAGCGGTGCGAGCTCCGACAGCGTGTCCGAGCGGACGACCCATCGGCCGCGGCTGGCCTCCGGGATGATGTTCGCCGCGCTGCCGGCTTCTGTGACGATGCCCTGGACACGGTCCCCGCGTGTTGTCTGCTGGCGCATCAGTCCGATGGCCACCTGGGCGACGGTCATGGCGTCGGCGGCGTTGAGGCCGCGTTCGGGATAGGCACCCGCGTGCGCGGGCCTCCCGCGGTAGGACACGTCGAACATGGAGACCGCCGAGCCGGGCATGGCGTCCATCTCGGCCGCCGCGGGATGCACCATCATGGCGGCGTCGAGTCCGTCGAAGGCTCCGCGTTCGAGCATCAGGACCTTGCCGCCGCCGCCTTCCTCGGCCGGTGTCCCGAGCACGGTGAGTGTGATTCCGAGGTCGTCGGCGAGGCCCGCCAGGCCGAGGCCGGCGCCCACCGCGGCGGCAGCGATCACATTGTGTCCGCAGGCGTGGCCGATCTGCGGCAGCGCGTCGTACTCCGCGCAGACCGCGATGTGCAGCGGCCCGGAGCCCACGGTGGCACGGACCGCGGTGGGCAGGCCGTAGCAGCCGTGCTCGACCTCGAAACCGGCTTCGCTCAGGTGCCGGGCGACCCAGTCACTGGCCCGGACCTCCTCGAAGGCGAGTTCCGGATGGGCGTGGATCCGGTGGGACAGATCCACCAGTCCGCGTTCCGCGGTCCGGATCCGCCGCTCGATGATGCTCCTGGGGTTCACCGGTGCGGTCTTCACGGCGTCGGCCGCGGGGCGATGTGGACGGTGGCCGCCCTGGTGGCGGCGTCGTAGGCCGCGGTCGAACCCGTGGCGCCCATGCCGCTGTCACCGGCGGGTTCGTAGAGGCGTTCGGGCCCGCCGCCCTGCCACTGATTGATCCAGACGACACCTGCGGGGAGCCGGGCCGCCGCGGCGATGTGGTCGGGGTCGTCGGTGTAGACCGTCGCGGCGAGGCCGAAGCGGGACCGGGAGGCACGCTCCAGGCCCTCCTCGAAGGAGGCGACGACCACGACGGGCGCGAGCGGGCCGAACGTCTCCTCCTTCATCACCAGCATCGACTCGTCGACGCCGGTCAGGACCGTGGCTGGGTAGAAGAAGCCCTTGCCGTCCGGGTCGATCCCTCCCGCGCGGACCGTCGCACCGCGCTCGACCGCGTCGGCGACGTGCCGCCGGACGATGTCGCGCTGACGCCCGTCGACCAGCGGGCCCATCATCACGCCTTCGTCGTGACCGTCCCCCATGGTGTACGTCTGTGCCGCCTGCACCAGGGCGTCGATGAACTCGTCGGCGATCTCCTGGTGCACGTATACACGTTCCATGGACGTGCAGATCTGCCCGGTGTTCACGAACGCGCCGAACGCGACGGCGGCGGCCGTCGCGGCCGGGTCGACTCCCGAGTCGATGACGACGGGGTCCTTGCCGCCGAGTTCGAGCACCGCGCGGTGCAACAGCCTGCCGGTCCCCGCTCCGACTTTCCGGCCCGCCTCGACAGATCCCGTGAAGTGCACGAGTCGGATCTCCTCGTGCTCGGCCAGAGGCACTCCGGCACGCGCGTCGCCGAGGACCAGGTTCACCACCCCCGGCGGCAGGTTCAGCAGCTCGAAGAGCCTCACGGCCGACATCGGTGAGAGCTCGGAGGGTTTGACGACCACGGTGTTGCCGGCCGCCAGCAGGGGGCCGAGCGCGCCGAGAACCATGGGGACCGGGAAGTTCCAGGGTGTGATCACCGCGGTGGCTCCCAGCGGGTGACGCAGGACCCTCGTCGCGCTGCCGTCCGGGTGGCCGATCGTCTCCTCGAAGCCGTACGACAGCGCCTGGGCCGCCGCGGCCTTGAGGCCGGCGACCGCACCGTCGATGAAGGTGCGGCCGATCCCGGTCGGCTTGCCCATCTCCCGGCACTCGAGTCCGGCGAGTTCGTCGGCGTGCTCGGCGACGGTGTCGGCCCAGGCGGAGATGTGCGCGACACGCTCGGCCACGGGCAGCGCCGCCCAGGCGGGCTGCGCCCGCGCCGCTGCGGCCACCGCGCGGTCGACGTCGCGCCGACAGCCACCGGGAACGCGGGCGACGACGTCCTCGGTCGCGGGGTTGACGACATCGAGCAGCGCGTCACTCAGGGAGTCCTCCCAGATGCCGCCGACAAGGTTCTGCAAGGTCTTCATCGGGAGATCTCCTCCGTGGACATGGCGGGGCCGTGACCACTGCCACGGCCCGCTGAAAGGAAACGGACGATTGGGGGTGTGTCAGGCGATCCGGTCGGCCATGAGCTCACCGACCATGATCGTGGCGAGATTCGTGTTGGCCCGGGGCACGCTGGGGAAGACCGAGGCGTCGACCACGTGAAGGCCGTCCACTCCGAGGACGCGGCACTCGCTGTCGACGACCGTGCCGGGGTCGGTGGTCGCGCCCATGCGGCAGGTGCTGGTGCCGTGCTGCGCGTCCACGACCGTGGCCAGCAAGTAGTCGTCGAGTCCGCCGTCGCTCTCCAGTACGCGGAACAGATCCGCGTTCTCCTTCTCGAGCGAGCCGGCTGTGATCTCCGCCGCCTCGGGCCGGCGTGCCAGGTCGACCAGCGTCCGGACGCCGTGGCGCATGCGGGCGAGGTCCGTCTCGTCGGACAGCATCCGCTGCCGCACCGACGGCTGGTCGGAGGGGTCGGCCGAGACCAGCGTCAGTACACCGCGGGAGTGGTTCTGGTTCAGCCAGATCCCGAAGGCGCCCGAACCGGTGCCGGTCGAGGCGGTGGCCATGGTCAGCACGTTCTGGTTGAGCGAGACGAACATCAAGTCGTTCTGCGGGGCGTCGGCGCCGCTGGTCCATCGGACGCAGACGTTGGTGTGCCGATCGTGCGGTGTCTTCACCGCCGCGGCATCCGTCAGCGGGATCGACACCAGAGACATCGGGTGGTCCTGCATGCCGCGCCCCACCGGAAGGTCGTGGCGCACGTCGATGCCCACGGAGCGCAGGTGCTCCGCGGGGCCGATGCCCGAGCGCATGAGGATCGCGGGGGAGTGGATCACACCGGCGCTGAGGACGACGGTGTCGGCCTCTTCGGTCACCACTCGTCCGTCGACGAGCAGCCGTACTCCCGTCGCCCGGCTCCCGGCGAAGATCACCTGGTCCACGAGAGCGCCTCCGCGGACGGTGAGCGTGCTCAGTTCCCGGGCCGCCTCCAGGTACGCGTCGTTGACCGTCACCCGCCGGCCGTCACGTGAGTTGATCGGGTAGGGCGAAACACCCGTCGCCGTCGGCGCGTTGACGTCCGGGGCCCAGCCGAAGCCGGCCGCGAGAGCGGAACGGGCCAGAGCACCGTCGACCGCGCCCCACCGGTCCTGAGACATCCGATGGATCGGCGTCGGCCCGCCACGGCCGTGGTGCGGCTCGTCGCCGAACTCCGTGTCGTCCTCCAGTCTCGCGAAGTAGGGCAGGACATCCTCCGGCGACCACCCCGAACAGCCAAGGGCCGCCCAGTCGTCGAAGTCCGCCATGGGCGGCCGGATCGCGATCTGCCCGTTGATCGACGAACTGCCACCGACCCCCCGGCCGCGCCAGTACGGCGCGGACCGCTGCTTGTCGGTCCGGGACGACATCAGCCCCATCCAGAGCAGCCCCTCCGCCGCCGTGGGGTCCATCAGCGCGACCACCGGGTTGGGCGAACGCCACGCCTCGTGCATCTGTGCCGACCGGTAATCGGGGCCCGCTTCCAGCAGCAGGACGCGCTTTCCCTTCTCCGCCGAGCGCACCGCATACGCCGCGCCCGCGGATCCCGCCCCCACCACGATGACGTCCCAGCCGCCGCTCGTCATATCTCGTCTCCCGCCGTAGGGTGATCGGTCATGGCCTCGGAGGTCCGCAGGCTTGCCTGGCACTCTCCACTCGGGCGCAGGGTTCAGTCAATACTGAACGTTCAACTTATTCTGATTTTTGGAGGACCTCGGTGTCCCAGGCGCCCGAGGGCATCGACGCCGACGCCCACGAAGCACTCGTCGGGGAGTTCGGCATGCGTGTCGGCCGGGCGATGGGCTGGCCGCCGATGGCCGGCCGGGCGGCCCGCCTGTTGATGCTGAGCGAGAGCCCGATGACCCTCGCGGAACTCCAGGACGCCCTCGACGCGAGCAAGGGGTCGGTTTCGGAGATGACACGGCTGCTCGTCACCAACGGCACCGTGGAGCGCTACAAGGAGCCCGGGCAGCGGCACTTCGTCTACCGCTGGAGGGACGACGCCTGGATCGGGTGCCTGCAGCACATCGTCGACACGACCGCACAACTGCGCGAGCTTGCCGAACGGGCGCAGGGGCGGGGCACGGGGATGACGGCGGTGCAGCAGCTCCGGCTCAGCGAGATGCAGGAGTACTACCGCTTCATGGTGAGCAGTCTCGAGTCGCTGCTGTCGGAATACACGGCCGCACGGGCATCTCGCGGGACGCGGTCGTAACAGCCGGCCTGGGGCGGACCACGGCCGGCCCGCCGGGGAGAAGGCGCGAGCCGCACCCCGAGCCCGTGGACGGGCGACCGCTCCAGGCCTCGGGGACGGGAGACCGCTCCAGGTCCCGGGCATCGCCGCCGCCCGCACGCGGCGATCACTGGAGGGCGCCGGTGCGCCTTCCCTCGGCCAGAAGGGCCTGCACCAGGGCGGACTTCGTTCCGGGCGCCACGAACCAGAGCGGTGAGGCGGAACCGCTCCTGAAGATCTCGATGCGGTGGCAGCCCATGACGAGACCCACCACCGCCGTCTGCTGCACCCCGGTCACCTCGCTCCACGCCACGGAGTCGCGTACCCGGCCCAACCGGTTGGTGACGGCCACGCCGTCCGCGCACAGGTAACACCTGGTCACACCGAGCACGGCGGTGAGTCGGCGCCATCCGAACTTCAGGGCGTACACGACGGCCACCACGGCCGTCGTGGGAATGGCGTTGTCATTGACCGCCGAGGGGTTCACGACCGTGGCGACGAGCATGAAGACCCAGAGGATCAGCATGAATCCCCTCAGCACCTGCATCATGGCGCCCATCGCCGGGTTGATGACGGCGTGATCACCGCGGATCATGCCGAGCCCTGGAACAGCCGTTCTGTTTCGCACTGATGCTCCCTCGGTCGGAATCTGCGTTCGCGTGCATGTCCTGGCCCCACCCGGCTGCGTCCTCGGTGGCTCGAACCGAGGCGTGGCGGCCCGGTCCCACGCGGGCCGCGCCTGCGTCGGCCGGCACAGGGACGGAAGGCCGAGGGCCGGACCTCTTCCCTCGGGCCCCGGGCTGACGGTCAGTCAGTCAGGAGGAGGCCCTTCATCGCCGCGAGGGGTGCGGGCTCCTGAGCCGTGGAGCAGGGTGCTGTCGCAGGCGGGCAGTTCGCCCCGCACCCGCGCCAGCCCCTCGGCATCCACACAGCCCACCGAGATATCGCCCTTGTCGGTTAAGTCCTTGGCGCAGCCGCGTCCCTGTCCGCCGTGGATCCGCATGCGGCGAGAAGTCAGCGCGAGGACCACTCCGAGGAGGGGGGAGACAAGGACGCGGCGTGACACGTGGGCACCTCTTGTCCGAAGGGCGAATGATCCGAACGCCGGCAGTTGCGGGCACACGGCCGTGCTGCGGCGCGGGGACCGATGCTCGCAGGATCCGCCGCCGAGGGCGTCGGTGGAACCACGTACTTCGCTACGTAACAGCTGGGCGGTCGACCCCGCACACCCGGAACTGCGTAGAACTCGTCAGGGAAACCACGGACTCGCGACACCACGGTGGGTGGGAGAGTCGTGGCCGGCCCGGGAGACGTACACGTGTGACGGCCGTTTTCACGGAGGGCAGGCGGTGTGACGCGAAGGCCAGGGACATGGCAACGGAGGGTGAACCTGACCGGCGCGGTGGTCAGTCTCACGATCGCCGGGTGGCTGATCTGGCTGTTCCCCGCACCCCACCTGGCGGCCGTTCTGCGAATCGGCCCCGTGGACGGCGTCATGACGATCACCTCGTGCTACGGGGCCACTGACGCGCAGGGGAATCCGGACGGCACCGACTGCAGCGGCACGTACACGCCGCGGACGGCGGGCGAGC
Source organism: Streptomyces sp. Alt3 (assembly GCF_030719215.1). Taxonomy (NCBI): domain Bacteria; kingdom Bacillati; phylum Actinomycetota; class Actinomycetes; order Kitasatosporales; family Streptomycetaceae; genus Streptomyces; species Streptomyces glycanivorans. The sequence goes on from NZ_CP120983.1 coordinate 7,385,097, forward strand.
CCTCACATCGGATCACCCTGGACGAGGCCGCCCGATCGCACGAACCGGGCAGCACCCTGGAGGTGCGGACGGCGCGAGGCAGAGCCCACGAATTCTCGGGCGACGCGCTGGGGACGTGGGTCACCGTCACCGGGCTCATCCTCGGACCGTTCCTCGCACTGGCGCTGTCGTTCCGTGCCTGCGCGCGGGACGGCACCTGGAGCCACGACGCCGACTACGTCGCGGTCCTGATCGCCGCCCAGTTGGCAGCCCTCGCCCTCGGATTCCTGGTGGGCATCCCCGTCTCGATCGCCACCGCGCTGCTCGGCTGAGAGGGCGGGGCGCCGCAGGCCCGGCGTGCTCGGCGGACGTGCCGGACGCGGCTTTCGTACGACTGCCGAACGGCTGTCCGCCCGACGTGGTAGACAATGCCGTGGAGTTCGGTGGAGAGATCACACACGTGGGAGCGTCGGTGGACGCTGCCACAGGTCACGACAGCGGGAGCTCCCTCGTCGGCCGCACGGCCGAGCTGGGACTGCTCGACACGGTGATCGACAGGCTGGGCCAGGGGGCCCCGTCCTACGTCGACATCACCGGCGCGGCAGGGATCGGCAAGAGCCGGCTGATGGCGGAGTTCTGCCTGCGGGCACGGCGGCGCGGGGTGACGGTACTGCGCGGCCGGGCGGCGGAGTACGAGCGGCACCTCCCGTTCCATCCGTTCGCCGACGCTTTCGCCGATCTCGACGACCGCCCGCCGCGCGAACCCGGCCTGTCCGACGCGGTCTCCCGCATCCTCGGCGGCCGTGGAGCAGGGCCGCCCACCGGCCCGGTGCCCGCCACTGCCGACCGTTTCGGTCTCCACCGATCGGTCGCAGGGCTGCTGGCGCGACTCGGCCGGTCCGGTGGCCTGGTGGTGGCGCTGGACGACGTGCACTGGGCGGACCCGGCGTCCCTGGAGCTCCTGGACCACCTCGTACGGCATCCCGTGCCGGGCCCGGTCGTCCTCGTGGCCGCCCGCCGCGACCGGCAGACTCCGACCGCACTCACCGCGGCGCTCACGCGCGAAGCCGATACCGAGGCGGTACTCCGGATCGGTCTGGCGCCGCTCGCGGAACAGGACTGCGTCGAAGGGCTCGCCCCCGACCTGCCGCGCGACCGGGCCGCGCACCTGTACGCCGCAGGCGAGGGAAACCCGCTCTACTTCCTCTCCCTCCTCCACGCGCACCGCGAGAAGGCCGCGCCACGGGGTACGCCCTCCTCGGCCCCCGCCGGGATCGGCCTCGGTGAACCGCCCACCGGACTCGGAGCGCTGCTGCTCGACGAGCTGGCCCCGCTGACGCCGTCGCAACGCGGGACCTTGGAGGCGATCGCCGTGCTCGGCGACCACGCCGTGTCCCCGGTGATCCGCAGAGCGACCGGACGTACCGATGCCGAGCTCGACGACGACCTGGACACCCTTGCGCGGCGTGACCTCGTGCGGTCGGGCCCGGCAGGCCGAATGGTGTTGCGCCACCCGGTGATCCGGGCACTGGTCCACGAGTCCACCGCCGCTCGGCGGCGCGTCGAGATCCATCATGCCGCCGCAGCCGAGCTGGCCCGCACCGGCGCACCGGCCGTCGAGCAGGCACAGCACATCGAACGGTCGGTGACGACGTGGGACCCGGGGGCCTACTCCGTGCTGAGGCAGGCAGCGGAGCAGACCGCTTCGACTGCCCCGACGAGCTGCGCACACTGGCTCCAGGCCGCCCTCCGGCTGCTGCCCGACACGGTCGAACACGGCCCCGAACGACGCGATCTGATGCTGCGGCGTGCTCGGGCACTCGGTGTGGCCGGCGGGCTGCGGGAGAGCCGCGACCTGTTGCACAAGGTCATCAGCACGGCCGGCCCCGACGAGAGCGGCCTCAGGACCTCTGCGGTCGTGCTGTGCGCCTCGACCGAGCGGCACCTCGGCAGATACCCCGAGGCGATCGCACTCCTGCGCCGTGAACTGAGCAGGCAGCCGGAACCCTCGCCGGCCGACAGGGTGTCGATCGGCCTCGAACTGAGCTCGTCCGCACCGCACAACGCCTCCTATCCGCAGATGCGGGACGAAGTAGTGCGTACTCTCGCGGATGCTCGCGCTCTCGGCAACGAGCCAGGGGAAGCAGGGGCACTGGCGGTCGCCGCCTTCGGCGAGGCGTACGAGGGCAATGTGGCCGCGGCGAGCGCCTACGCCGCGCAGGCGGCCGGGCTGCTGGACGGTCTGCCCGACGACGACCTCACGGCGCTGTGCGAACCGCTGGGCAGACTGGGCTGGGCCGAGGCATTCCTCGGTCGCTTCACGGATGCCGAGCGCCACGCCGACCGGGGCCTCGGGATAGCCCGGCACAGCGGGCAGATCTACCTCCTGCCACTCCTGCTGCTCTGCAAGGCACACGTACGTATCCAGACCTGCCGCCTGCCGTCGGCCCGGGAGCTGGCGGACGAGGCCGAGGACATCGCCCGAGGCATCGGCAGCAGCGAACTGCTCGCCTTCGTCCTGGCCAACAAGGCCCAGGTGCGTATCGCGGCGTCCGCCCCCGGTGACCCGGAGGCACTGGCGGTGGCCGAGGAGGCCGTCGCGACCATGGGGCCGAGTGACAACTGGCGGGCCTCCATGGCGTGGTGCATGCTCGGCTACGCCGCGATCACCGGCGGCGATCCGCACCGCGCCCGGGACGCCTTCCTCCGGGCCGGCGGCGACGACCTGCGTGGACTTCAGCCCTCGATGCGTCCTCTCTTCCTGGAACTGCTCGTCACGGCGGCCCTCTCCACAGGGGACGTCGACTCCGCGTCCGCATGGTCCGGGCGGGCCCACGACGAGGCGGAGCGGCTCGGTCTGCCCGTGCAGCGTGCCTCCGCGATGCGGAGCGCGGCCCAGCTCGCACTGCACGACGGTGCCACCGCCAGGGCCGCGACGCTGCTCTCCGAGGCAGCTGCGCTGTGCGCACGCTCCGGTGCGGTGTTCTGGGAGGCGAGGTCACTGCTGCTCGCGGCCCCCGTGACGACAGCCGCCGGGTTCGGCACGCGCGGAGCGGCCATGTGGGAGCAGGGCCGACGGCTGGCCACCGGCGGAGGCGCGGGCCTGCTGGTCGGTCTGGCGGAACTGACGCGGACTTCCACCTCGCCCACGGTATCCGTCGCGCCTCCGTGGCTGGCCTCGTTGACGGCACGCGAACGACAGGTCGCCGACATGGTGGCGGAGGGCCTCACCAACCAGGCGATCGCCACCAGGCTCTTCCTCAGCCCGCGTACCGTCGAGACCCATCTGTCCCGGGTGTTCCGCAAGACCGGTGTCGCCACCCGGGCGGGTCTGGCCGCGCTCATGGCCCGTTCCTGACACCGGGAAGCACCCTTGCGGGCGCACACCTCGCCCCGTCCCGGGTTCGGCTGCGGGGCGTCGGCACTTGCCGGGGTGTGCCTCGAAGCCGGGGGTAGGAGAGAGGACGGCGGAATGAGCGAGGGAGGGCTGATGGCGAAGGACACGTCACTGCGGGCGATGGGATGGGCGCAGTCGTTTCCGGTGTCGCAAGGGGTGCGGGCCGGCCGTCGGTGGACGCGGGATCATTTGACGTCCTTGGCATGGACCGCGGACGCTCCCGAGGTGGTGGACGCGATCCTGCTCAGTGTCTCCGAGCTGATCACCAACGCGCACGTGCACGCGCACAGCGACGCCCAACTGGTCCTCACCTGGGACAGTCATTGCCTGCACGTCAGTGTCCACGACTCCGACCCCCTGCCCCCCGCCAAGCAGGCCGAGGACGTCACGACGACCGGGGGGCGCGGACTGGCGATCGTCGACGCTCTCGCCGACGCCTGGGCCACGCATCCGCAGGCTTCGGGGAAGACGGTCACCGCCTGCTTCGTCCCACCGGGGGCTCCGAAGCCCCGGCACGGCGGGGACGTCAGCTGATTTCCGAGAGGGAGCGCCCGGGTCGGGAGGGACACGATCCGGGTGTCGCGGTCACCGGAATCGAGCTGAGCCGGCCCATGGTCGAGCAGTTGCGCACGAAGGCCGACTGGGAGGCGCCCCCTGTCGTCCTCGGCGACATGGCCACCGCGACCGCTCCCGGTGCGGGCCGCTTCCGGCTCGTCTGCCTGGTCCTCAACGCGATCTCCGTGCTGCAGACCCAACCCGAGCAGGTCGAGTGCTTTCGCAACGCGGCCCGCCACCTCGCACCCGGCGGCCGGTTCGTGATCGAGCTGTGGGTGCCCGAGGTGCACAAGCTCCCGCCCGACAGGAAGGCCGTGATGTTCCGGTCCGGGACCGGACACATCAGCTCGGACACCTGCGACGTGCTCAACCAGCAGGTGGTCTCGCACCACTTGACACGCCCCTCCGGCGCCGGCCCCACCGCCCGCTGGATCAGCCGCAGTTCGTCGCGTACCGGATGACGTACTGCTCGGGCGCGGGGCCGATCGCGCCGGACCAGTCGATGCAGGCTCCCTTGCCGCTGATGTACACGGGACCCGCGTAGCTGGTGTACGTGCCGTGGTCGTCCACGGCGGTGTCTCCCTGGTCGGCGAGCTGGAATCCCGCGTAGATGTAGACGCCCGTACCCGACGTGTTGCGAATGGTGACGATGCAGTTCTTCCCCGTGGCCGCGCTGTAGGTCAGATACGTCATCCCCCTGGTGCCCACCGCGGCCGAGTTGACGACGGTGTACCCGGTTCCGCAGGCGCCGTTGTACGCCGCCGCAGCGGAGGCCGAGGGTGCGGCGACGAGACCGGCCCCCAGGAATGCCATCGAGAGGGCGCCACCGGTGACCGTACGCCGCAGGGAGGGACGCATGCATACTCCTTCAGGGACGACCGTGAGGGCCGTGGGCCAGCATCAAGATCATCAGAGCATTGGGGCGTGCCCACGTCAACAGTCCTGCGCGGCTCAACTCGGCCGTGCAGCAATGAGATTGGGCCACGTAATCGGCGACCTCGGGGCCCGCGTGACGGGCGGTGTCCGGTTCGGCCGCCGGCGGTCGGTTCGGCCCTGTCGCCGGATCCGCCGCGGGCGTCCGGTGTCCGTAAGGTCGTGATGCTCGACGCCGCGGTCCGGGTTCAGTGCTCGCAGAGGGAGAATTCGCGCTCGTAGAGCTGCTCGTTGTGTTCGGCGACGAAGAACTTGCGTTCCTGCATGAGTTGTTCGCGATAGACCCTGGCCTGTTCGAGCGTCATGGTCGAGGCGTCGGACCACGGCTGCTGCGGGGGTACATCGGATGTCGAGACGATCTTCTCCGACGGGTCGACCAGGAAGAACGCGAGAATCTTTCGATATCCCGGCCGCGTGGGGTCCGTGAGGCGGAAGGACCCGACGCGGTGCTGCAGGATGTTCGGGAACGCCAGGCAGCGCCCGGCCGGCGTCGACGCCGATCCCAGAGCCTGGTTCAGGGCGTCTTCGTTCTCCAGGCCGTAGACCTCGCGCAGACCGGTGTCGTCGTTCTGTTCGTAGTTCGGGTCGTCGAGCGCCGCCCGGAAGCTCAGCCGGCTCTCGGTGATGTTCTCGCTGTCCCAGTAATAGATGCCGGTCGAGACGATCCGCTCGTTCACCATCCCCTCGACGTGCCAGGAACCGCCGAGGTACTCGGGCTCGTCCGGGGTGAGATGAATGGTGGCGAGCTTGACGATGACCTGGAGACCGCGGCCGCGCAGATCGACCCGGGCGGATTCACCGGGCAGCTCCGGCGGGGTGAAGGCCGGGGCGTCCGGGATGACCGGGCGCCGGTTCTCCCACCAGTCGTCCTGGGCCTCCTCCCAGACGCGGAGGGCTTCCGCGTAGGCCGTTTCGTCGCTGTAGGAGGACTTGTGCGGATACTCCGGCTCCGAGTCGTACCACCCGTGGGGATCGGCTTCGATCCGCAGGGGCCGCGGATGGCGCAGATCCGTGAGGACGTTCTCCAGCAGAGGACGCATGCGCGCGAACACGTCCGGCAGGACGGTCGCCAGCTCGTGATGAATCCCGGGGTGGACGTTGTTGACGTACGAACGGAAGTCGACACCGCCGTCGGCGCTGACATCGACGTCCGTGGGAAGCCACTGGAACCTCTCCGAGAACTCGTAGGCGGAGTAGCGGTCCGTGGGGTTACGCCAGGCCCGCTCGGGTGCGTTGCCCGCCTCTCTCACCAGGCAGAACAGTGAGGGATGAACCAGATCCAGTACCTGGCCGCCGGATCCCGGATGCCAGTCCCGATCCGCCTCGGGGACCTCTTCCAGAACCCGGACCGCCTCGCGCAGCCGGGACCTGAGCTTTTCGTCGACCAGCGTGTCCGAATGCCACACCCCGTCTACGGCGGACACCTCGATGCCGGTCCGCCCGTCACGCAGCGCGGCGTAATGCACGAGCTCGGCGAGCACGTACTGGATCTGTGCCTCGGTGAGCCCCTGGGCAGCCGCTTCCCGCGTCCACCTGGCGACGATGCCGGCATCGTGCATCTTGTCGAACCATCCCGGCTTCGCCCGGATGTGGGAGCTGCACCGCATCATCTGAAGTTCCCGCAGCGTCCGGGGCGTCGCGAACGATATGGAGCGGGAGGTGTGAAAGGGCAGCGGGAACGCAGGCAGGCCGGACAATTCTCTTGGTCCTCCGAGTCGGTGTGCGGTGGCGGGAACGATACGTCAGCGGACCGACACCGCAGCCGCGACCGGTGTCCCCGTCGTCGCCGAGCAGGTGAGGGACGGCCGGCCGGGGACACCTCCTCGCCACGCGGATGCGACGTCCGACGGGATCCACCACCACACGTCCCACAGCGTCTGCGGGGAGTTTCCCCGCCGCACCCCTTCTGTTGGCCGGCCACGGCTACCTTCGCCTCGCCCGGCCCGGTTCAGGAGAGGTACATCCATGAGCACCCCGATCCGCCGTACCTCGGCGCGGCCGTCCGCAGCCGTCCTGACGCCGGCCCTGCAGCGCCGGGAAGAGAGCCGGGCCGGGGGCTCGTCCCCACGTTCGACGGAGCGCGCCTTCCTCGAATTGCAGTCCCGCGTCGGCAACCGGGCCGCGGCCGTGGCGGTGCAGCGCGCCCGGGACAGCTCCGGTGGGAGGGCTGCGGAGAACGGGGGTGCGCCTGCCGCGGCGAAGAAGAACTACCGCGACCGGATCGCCGGGCTGCTCGACAGATTCAAGAAGAATCTCGAGCCCATCGACACCTTCGTCAAGGGCTTCCAGACACCTACCAACGCGGCATTCACCCAGCAGGCCGCGACCGCGGCCAACGAGGGCCTCAAGCACTCCGCCGCCGCCTCGGGGACGTCCGCCGCCTCGGGGAACCTCCTCACGGAGGCCGCCGGCACCGTGGTCAGCGGCATGGACGCGTACAAGAACATGAAGGACGCGAGGAAGCACGAGACCGGGGCCGGCCATCACACGGCGAAGAAGAAGGCCAGGACCAAGGGCGCCGACACGGTCGTCGGTGCCGCCGGATCGGGAAGCTACAGCGCGGCCGTCGCCAAGGAGGTGACCAAGATCCAGAAGGCGGCGGACGCCGCGGTGGCGTCCGAGGCGAGCGGTATCGCCAGCGCTTCCGTCGGTGCGATCAAGGGCATGCGGTCGGCATTCCGCGTCGGGGGAGCGGCCCGAAAGTACCGGCAGGTCAAGAAGCTGGGAGATCCCCACCTCGTGCACGCGGGATCACTGGCACGGTTGAACGAGTCGCGGGAGCACGCGAACTGGGCCGCGGCCGAGGCCTACGTCGCGCTCGACGCCTACTGGAAGCACGAGGGCGAGGGGGGACGGCTGGAACTCGTCTCCGAGGCCGTCGACGCCGCCTGGGAGGCGATGGGCGAAGCCCGTGACGCCGCGGAGAACCTCCAGCGAGCCGAGAGGGACATCGAGAGGCTGAGCACGGTGCAGGGGTACGCCAGGAAGAAGCAGCTCGCCAAGATCGGCAAGGAAACGGTCGGGGGCGGGGGCGAGTCCACCAAGGCCGCGGCCGGCGTCGTGACGGCGGTAGCGGCGGGAACGGTCGGGCTGGCGAGCAACCCGGTCGGGTGGGGCCTCGCCGGGGCCGGGGCCGGCCTCGTCCTCGGCGTCACCATGTACAAGGCGCTCCGCGCCGCCACCAAGCGCTACGAGGAGGTCCACCACCCCGAGCGCTGGGCGCCGGAGGGCGGGACACCGGCGGAGGCCGCGTCCCGCGGGGATTCGCTGAAGCATGCCCTGAAGTTCTGGAAGAAGGTGTCCAAGGGCGAACGCCAGGCCATGGCACGCGAGATCTACGCCTTGGCCGCGGGTCCCGAGATCTCCGGGAGCGGCGGGACGACGGCCGAGATGCGTGAGTCCGCAAGGGCCCTGCTCGTCGCTCTCAAGTCCGGTCCCGCCAAGCACAAGCTGGAGCCGGAAGCGTGGGCGGAGAGCCTGAACGACCCGTCGAGGAGCTCCGGTTGGATCAAGGAGATCGCGGAGCAGCTGGCCTCGGGATGACCTGCGGCGCCACCACGGTGGCACGCCGCAACGGGCACGGACGCGCCGACGTCACTGCAAGGCGTCCAGCGCCACGGCCTGCGCTATGGCGAGCCGGCGGTCCAGGCCCACGTTCGCGATGTCCACCCGATAGCGGTCGCGCAGCCGGAATTTCCTCTCGACCGCCATCCAGCGCCTGCCACCTTCGGCGAAGTCGAAGTGACGTGGCCACGCGAACGGTACGAACTCGGTGGCCGGCAGGAAGTCCCAGATCCTGCGCAGTACAGCCAGTGCCGCGTTGCGCTCGCGTCCGGTGAGCTCCGCCAGCCCTGGCTGATCGAGGACCCAGGTCGAGCGCAGCAGAGAGGTCAGGATCTTCTCACGGAACGAACCGATGGGGTTCCCGTCCTCGTCCCGCACCGTGTGGACGGCGCCGACGTCCAGGACCTTGTCGGCCTCGAAGGTGCACAGGACGCGGTCCCGGGACTCGTCGGTGTAGATGATCACCTGGTCCTTCAATGCCATCAGCTCCTGCTGGGCGAACGCGACGACCTCACCGGCCGACCCGTCGGGCTGAACCGAGCTCACCACGTACTGATTGGTCGTCACGGTCAGCTTCTGGCTCACGACGAATCGCTCGGCCGTCTGCAACTGCGTTCTCTCCACGGGGTGTCTCCCTCTGGTCACATCTCGTGCGCCGCCCGGCCGCCACTGCTCGCGGCCGTCTCTCGCCTGGATGACCATCGTCGCGATCACGCCCACGTGGGAGCTGCCCCGGAAAGTCGCGTACCTCAGCGACCAAAGGCGACGATGCGCGGATCCCCACCGGCACGGGCACGACCGTGCGTGTTCACTTTCGTCGTTCGGCCTTCCTGCCGACGGCTGTTGCGGTCACCGGCCCCGATGTTCGAGTGCGAATGAATGTGGTCGTGTGCGGGCGATCCGTAGAGGGTTCGAGCGGCGTCGTTGTGTCATGTTCCCGCGCCCGAGCCAGGACGAGGCAGACGAGGCAAAGGAAACGATGCTGGATGGGTACACAGAACACGCGCACACAGACGAAGACGCGTGCGCGGAGAAGGCCGAGATGGGCTGCGCTCGCCGCGGCCGCTGCCGTGACGCTGGGGACGGGGCTGGTAGCCGCGCCTCCCACGCACGCGGCGGAGGACCCGGTCGAGGTCGTGGTCGACGGCGACGACGTGCGCGCCGAGAACGTGAACGGCCTGACGTACAAGGGCCTCGGCGTACTCAGCTGCAACAGTACGACCAATCTGCTGATGGATTACAAGGCCGAGCACCCCGAGCGGTACTGGCAGCTGGTCCGTGTGTTGTTCGGCGGTGGGAACCCCCTGGTCAATCACGTGAAGGTCGAGATGGGGTCCGACACGAACACCTCGACCGGCGCCGACCCGGCGACCATGCGCACACGGGACGAACTCGCCGACGCCTCCCGTTCGCCCGGCTTCCAGCTGGCAGCCGACGCCAAGACGGTCAACCCGAAGCTCAAGGTCTCGATCCTGCGCTGGGAAATGCCCCGATGGGTCCAGCTGGAATGGAACAAGGGCACCGGTACGGATGAAATGTACCGCTGGTACAAGGAGACCATTCTCGACGTCCACGAAAAGTACGGGTACATGATCGACTATGTCGATCCGGACAAGAACGAGACCCGCACGCCGGACATCCCGTTCGTCAAGTGGTACAAGAACGCGGTCGTGAACGACACGGACTTCGCCGACGAGCGCTACGGGATTCCGGCCCGCGCGCGGGAAGCCGTCGCCAGGGCCTACCACCGCATCAAGATCGTCGCCTCCGACGAGAACAACACCCTCAACATGGGCCCGGCGATGCTCAGCGACGCCGATCTCTTCGGGATCGTCGACGCGGCGGGCTACCACTACACCACGGAGGACCGGCGCGAGGGTGCCGTGGACAGCCCCACCTACCTGCCGTACACGAAGCTGGCGACCGGCGACAACACCTACGGCCAGGACAAGGAGGTCTGGTACAGCGAAGGGACCGGCTCGTTCGGCTACACCGACTACAGGGTCAACAACACCGAGGGTCCCGACGGCGCCAGTACCGGAATCGGTGGCGTGCAGAGCGCTCTCGACATCGCCAACCGGCTCGTCAAGAGTTACGCGAACTCCAAGCGCACGCATTACATCTTCCAGCCGGCGATCGGATCCTTCTACGAGGGTGCCCAGTACAGCCACAAGGAACTGGTCAGCGCGCGTGACCCGTGGTCGGGACATCTCCACTACGACGCGGCGCTGTACGTGATGCAGCAGTTCACCGGATTCGCGAGGACGGGCTGGGAGAACGACACGAACACGGCCGGCATCTGGCGCACGGTGCCCGAAGCCAGTTACAGCGGAGTGAGCGGCACCGAGAATCTTGACGGCTCCAACGGCGCCCCCAGCTACATGACGCTCGCCGATCCCGGGAAGAAGGACTTCTCGACCGTCGTCGTCAATGACAGCGACCAGCCGAAGACCTATCGGATCAAAGCCGAGAATCTACGGCTCGGCCGTGACCGCACGATGGAGGTCTGGGAGACCCGGGCGGCCGACGCCGGGCAGCGCTACGACGCCAACTTCAAGCGGCTGGCCGACGAGATCGGGCCGGGCGCCGATGGTGCGTACACGTACACAGTGAAGCCGCGGTCCATCACCACACTCACCACTCTCGACAGGAGCGCCGACGCGTCCACGAAGCAGCGCCTGCCCGAGTCCGGGGAGCGCACCGTCCTCGACACCGACGGGAGCGGCAAACGGGGCGACACCCGGGACACGTACCTGTACGCGGACGACTTCGCGTACGAGGAAGAGGGAAGGGTCAAGGTCGGCAGGACGCTCCAGCCCTACCTCGCCTCGCGTGGGAACCAGCCCCGCTACATGGTCGACCAGACCGGCGCATGGGAGGTGGGCGGCGACGGAGTGCTGTACCAGTACATGGACCAGTCCATGAAGGACACCGGCGCCTGGAACAGGAACACACCGAACACCACGGTCGGTGACTTCCGCTGGGAGAACTACAAGGCGTCGGTCGACGTCTCCTTCCCCGACCCGGACGGCGGCCTCGCGGCCCTGGGCGTGCGCCAGCAGAAGGGCATGTCGATCAGCGACGCCGCCTACAACCTGCGCATCGGCCCCGACGGCGCCTGGACCTTCTACGAGTACGGCACGGCCCGCGCGCAGGGCGAGGTCGCGGCGGCCGGCGGTTACCGCCTCGCCGTGGAGGCGAAGGGGGCACAGGTCACCGCCTACGTCGACGGCGAGGCGGTGGCGGTCTACGACGACCCGACCCCGCAGACCGAGGGCCGCGTCAAGCTCGGGAGCGACTTCCACAGGACGGGCTTCGACAACCTGAAGGTCGAGACGATCGACGGCTACACGCCCTACGCCGGAGCGCAGTTGGACAACATGGACAGTGCGATCGCGTACGAGGGCGCGTGGAGCAGGAAGGCCTCGCTCGGCGACGCGATGGACTGGTACCGCTCGACGTCGACGAGCGCGACGGCGGGCGCTTCCTTCACCGTCCCGTTCCGCGGTACGGGAGTCGATGTCATCGGCGGCAACGACGGCAGCGCCGTCCTCGACGTGTACGTCGACGGCGAGCTCGTGGCCAGGGACTCGAAGACCGCCGTCGCGGACAAGCGTCTGGCGACGTACACGCTGCGCGGTCTGCCGGAAGGCAAGCACCGGGTGAGGTTCGTCCTGAAGTCGGGGACGCTCGTCCTCGACGCGTTCAACACCTTCTCCGCCTCCCGCACGGCGGGCGGCAGGGCTGACACGGCGCCGGTCCGCCGTGCCCTCGCGGAGACCGCGGCGCCGGAGCGGGGGGCGTACACGGCCGCGTCGTGGGACGTGTTCGCGCGGGCGGCCGCCGCCGCGAAGTCCGCCGTGGCCGGGCGGGCGGGCCTCGACACCGTAGGCGCCGAGCAGCTCGCGAGCAGGCTGCGAACGGCGTACGAGCAGTTGGTGCGCAAGGAGGACGCCGCGCGGTAGGCGGTCGGTGTGCGCCCGAGCGGTCCCGGCGGAGGTGTCGCCGGGACCGCTCAGGCCGGTTCGCGGCGCCGCGCCGTGTGCGGGGGAACGGAGTTCGGTCCGGCCGGGAGCGACGAGGCGCGGATCATCAGCTCCGGCAGGATGAGCGCGCGTTGGGCCGGACGGCGAGGGCCTTCGAGCAGGCGCGCCAGCATCATCTCGACGGCCGTGCGTCCCACGAGCGCCTTGGGTGGCCGGACGGCCGTGATGGCCGGGTCGGCGAGATGGGCGACCTCGTCGTCGTAGCTGACGATCGCCAGGTCGTCGGGGACGCGGACGCCCTGCTCGGTCAGGTACTGCACCACCGAGAGCGCGTCGGGGTCGCTGTGCACGATGAGCGCGGTGATGCCGGAGCGACGGCAGCCTTCCAGGATGTCGCCGATGATCCGGCGGTGCCCCGGGACGTCGAGGGCGACGCTCTCGCGTATCAGGAAGTCGGCTGACAGACCGAGCCCGGCGCAGGCGCGGTCCCACCCCACGGCCAGGTGCGCCGACGTGGGGCTGCCCTTGGACAGTACGAGCCCGATATGGCGGTGGCCGAGCGTGTGCAGATGCCGGACCGCCATCTCCAGCCCGGTCGCGTGATCGCTGCGTACCCATTCGAGCTGGTGCGGCGTCGGGGTCCAGTCAGGTGTGTTGCGCTCCACGAAGACCACGGGGACCGGCAGCCTGCCGATCCAGTCGATCATCTCGTGCATGCCGGGACCCTCCAGGTTCGGCGCGAGGAGCACTCCCTGCACCCGTCCGGATTCGGTCAGCCGGACGATCTGCCGGCGGTCCTCCGCCGGGTCGTAGCTGGAGCCCCGCAGCTGGACGTTCACGCCGTGCGCCGCCGCGGCGTTGCGGACGCCACTGACGATCTGCGGCCAGTAGAAGTCCAGTGAGGGAACGACCATCCCGATCGTGAACGCCGGCATCGCGAGACGCCTGCGGCGCACCGGCTCCTGCTCCAGTGCGGAGGGCAGCGTGGCCCCACCGTGCACCCGGGTCAGCAGGCCGCGATCGGCCAGCGCCGCGATGTCGCGCCGGATCGTCAGCTCGCTGACCGAGAGGTCCTGCGCGAGATCGCGTACGCGAACAGCGCCGTGCAGCCGCAGCTGGTCCATCAGCCGTTCGCGGCGTTGCAGCGCGAAAAGCTGGTCGGCCCTCGCGGCAGGTCCCGGGGGTCCGTCGGGTCCGGTGGGCCGTGTCGACGTCATGGCGCATCCCCTCCCGTCCGGTGCTGAGCCCGGGCGATGTTCGAGTCTGTTCGGATCGTTTCGTCTGTGGTCGAGCTCTGGTGGGTCTGTGTGGGTGACCACTATCTCTGACTCAGCGTCTTCTGGCTGGAACTCGCCGGAAACACGAATGGCACCTGCTGTTTGAGCGGGAGCCCGGAGACAGAGGAGCCCGCACCGTATGCAGACCAAGGCCCGCGCTCTGGTCGTGATGAGCAGGTCCAGCTTCGAGGCACACTTCGATCAGGACCGGCTGCGCCGCCTCTCCGACCTCGTCGCCCTGGACGAGCCCTGCTGGACGGACGACCTCGACAGCGCACGGTCACGCGAACGCCTGGCCCGCGCCGAAGTGCTGCTCACGTCGTGGGGCGCGCCCGCTCTCACCCCGCAGCGACTCGCCGCCGCACCCCGCCTGCGGGCCGTGCTGCACGGGGCGGGCAGCGTGCGTGACCTGGTCGGACAGGAGGTGTGGCGGCGCGGGATCCGCGTGACCAGCGCCGCCGACGCCAACGCCGTGCCGGTGGCGGAGTACACCCTCGCCGCGATCATCTTCGCCGGGAAGAAGGTCCCGTTCCTCGCCGCCGACGAGCGGCACGCCTACGGGGGCTGGGGCTCGGTCACCGGCTACGGCGACCTGTCCAACTTCCGGCGGACCGTCGGCATCGTCGGGTTCTCGCGGATCGGCCGCCAGGTCGTCGAACTGCTGCGGGTGCTGCGAGGCACCACCTGCCTGGTGGCCGACCCGTACGCCGACCCGGAGGAGGTGGCGCGAGCCGGTGCGAGGCTCGTACCGCTGGAGGAGATGCTGCCGCAGGTCCACGTGCTGTCCGTGCACGCCCCCGAGCTGCCCGAGACCCATCACCTGATCGGCGCCGAGCAGTTGGGTCTGCTCCCCGACTTCGCGACGGTCATCAACACCGCCCGCGGCTCGCTCGTCGACCCCGACGCGCTGGCCGCCGAGTGCGCCGACCGCCGGCTCTTCGCGATCCTCGACGTCACCGACCCCGAACCGCTGCCCACCGACTCGCCGTTGCGCCGCCTCGCCCGCGTGATGATCACGCCGCACATCGCCGGGTCCCTGGGCACCGAGATCGGCCGGCTGACCGACCACGTCCTCGACGAACTCGCCCGCTGGGTGGCCGACAGGCCGCTGCGCGCAGAGATCACCGCGGAGAGCTGGGCCCTTGGCCTGAGCGCCTGACCCAGACCCGCTTGTCCGACCGTCACCAACCGCTCAAAGGAGAGCCGCCGCTATGAAGTTGACGAAGAACCTCGCACGTATCGCGCCGCTGATCGTCGCCGCGACCCTCACCACCACCGCCTGCGACGCCAGCGGCACGGACAGCACCTCGTCGTCCCAGGGCGGGACCGTCGTGAAGATCGCGCTGTGGAACTACAAGACCACACCGGAGTTCAAGGCCCTGATCGAGGGCTTCGAGGCCGAGAACCCCGGCATCGACGTCCAGCCGGTCGACATCCTCGCCGACAACTACCCGGAGAAGGTCACCACCATGCTCGCGGGCGGTGACACCACCGACGTCCTGACCATGAAGAACGTCACCGACTACGCCCGCTATGCCACCCGTGACCAGCTCCTGCCGCTGACCGACGAGGCGGCCGGGCTGGACAAGGCGTCGTACTCCGGTCTCGACGACTACGACCTCGACGGCAAGTACTACGCGCTGCCGTACCGCTCGGACTTCTGGGTCCTCTTCTACAACAAGGACATGGTCGGCAAGGAGGACCTGTCCGAGCTGACCTGGGACGACTACGCGAAGCTGGCGAAGAAGTTCACCAAGGGCTCGGGGTCCGACAAGGTCTACGGTACCTACCTGCACACCTGGCGCTCCGTCGTCCAGGCGATCTCCTCCGCGCAGACGGGCGGCGACCAGCTCGGCGGCGATTACGCGTTCTTCAAGGACCAGTACGAGATGGCCCTCGGCCTGCAGAAGGCGAAGGCGACCCTGCCGTTCGCCACGGCCTCCAGCAACCAGATCACCTACGACTCGCAGCTGACCACCGGCAAGGCCGCCATGGTCCCGATGGGCTCGTGGTGGGCGGCCGCCCTGCTCGCCGAGAAGGCGCAGGGCAAGAACGACATCAACTGGGGCATGGCGCCGATGCCGCAGGCCCAGAACGACGGCAAGAACGTCACCTTCGGCTCGCCGACCGCGTTCGCCGTCAACAAGAAGGCCCGCAACGCGGACGCCGCCAAGAAGTTCGTCACCTGGGCCTCGGGTCCGAAGGGCGCCGCCGCCGTCGCCAAGATCGGCGTCACGCCCGCGTACACCAGCGACAAGATCCTCGACACCTTCTTCTCCGTCGACGGCATGCCGGCGGACGCACTCTCCCGCAGGACGATGCAGCCGACCACGGTGCAACTGGAGATGCCGGTCAGCGACAAGACCTCCGACATCGACCAGATCCTCAAGGAGGAGCACGAGATGATCATGAGCGGTGAGAAGTCCGTCGACGAGGGCGTCAAGGAGATGGACAAGCGTGTGAAGGACGAAGTCCAGTGAGTGCCGTCGCACCCCCCGTCACCGAGCAGCCGTCCGGCGGCGCTTCCGCGGCCCACCAGGCCGCCCAGAAGCGTCGGCGGCGCCGCAACCTTCTGGTCGGCTGGTCGTTCATCCTGCCGAACTTCGTCGGGTTCGCCGCCCTCACCCTCGTCCCGGTGATCGGCGCGCTCGCGATCTCCTTCACCGACTGGGACTCCTACTCCACCCCGAAGTGGGCCGGCCTGGACAACTTCCAGCGGCTGTGGAACGACTCCAACTTCTGGGCCGCGCTGCAGAACACCCTCTACTACGCGGCGGGACACATCCCGCTCACCCTCGTGGTCTCGCTCGGCCTTGCCGTGCTGCTCAATCAGAAGCTGCGCGGCGTGCACGTCCTGCGGACCGCGTTCTTCTTCCCGTACATCACCTCGCTCGTCGCCGTCGCCGTCGTGTGGAACATGCTGCTGAGCCCCGAGTCGGGACCGGTCAACCAGTTCCTCACCTTCCTCGGCATCGACGACCCGCCGGGCTGGACCAGCTCCCAGGACTGGGCGATGCCCGCCCTGATCATCACGAGCGTGTGGCGGGACATGGGCTACTACATGGTGCTGTTCCTGGCCGGACTGCAGACCGTCCCGGCCGAGCTGTACGAGGCGGCCCGCATGGACGGCGCGGGTGCGTGGCAGCGGTTCTGGCACGTCACCCTGCCGGGACTCCGGCCCACGACCTTCTTCGTCACCGTCATGATCACGGTCTCCAGCTTCAAGGTCTTCGACCTCGTGCAGGTCATGACCGAGGGCGGGCCGGGCCGCTCGACCCTCGTACTCTCCCAGCTGATCTTCCGTGAGGGCATCACGCAGGGCCGCTTCGGCTACGCCTCGGCGGTCTCCCTCATGCTCTTCCTGATCTGCCTGGTGATCACGGTGATCCAGTTCCGGATGCAGCGAAGGAGCGAGCGATGAGCACCACTGTGCTGCGCAAGGACAGCACCGCACCCACGGACCCGGCTCCCGCGGGCCCCCCGGCGGAGCCCCGTGCCCGCGGCGGGGCGGGGGCGGCCGTCGGGCAGATCGCCCTGTACGTACTTCTCGCGGTGGTGGCCCTCGCGGTGCTCCTGCCGTTCATCTGGATGCTGATCTCGTCGGTCAAGGACGACCGAGATGTCTTCACGGTGCCGATCCAGTGGATCCCCGAAGAGTTCAAATGGGAGAACTTCACCACCATCTGGACACGGGTGCCGTTCGCCGCCTACCTCGGCAACTCGTTCCTCCTGAGCATCGTGATCACGTTCCTGCAGGTGCTCACCGGCAGCTTCGCGGCCTACGGCTTCGCCAAGATGCGCTTCCCCGGCCGGGATCTGCTCTTCACCGGCTACATCGCGACGATCGCGGTGCCGTGGCAGGCGTACATGGTCCCGCAGTACGTGATCATGCAGAAGTTCGGCCTGGTGAACTCGTACACTTCACTCATCCTGCTACAGGCGTTCGGCGCGTTCGGTGTCTTCCTGATGCGCCAGTTCTATCTGACGATCCCGGACGAGATCAGCGAGGCGGCCCGCCTCGACGGCCTGACCGAGTACGGAATCTGGGCGCGGATCGTGCTTCCGCTGTCCAAGCCGGCGCTCGCGAGCCTGGCCCTGCTGACGTTCGTGAACACCTGGAACGACTACATGGGTCCGTTCATCTACCTCACCGACAACCGCCTGTGGACCGTGCAGCTGGGGCTGCGCGCCTTCATCGGGCAGTACGACGCGGAGTCGGCGATGATCATGACGGGTTCGGTGCTCTCCCTGGCGCCGGTCCTGGCGGTGTTCCTGCTCGGCCAGCGCTACTTCGTGCGGGGCATCGCGACGACCGGTGTGAAGGGCTGAGGGATGGGGAGGACGGAGGCGAGCCGGCATCCGCGGCTCAACGTCGCCTACGGTTCCTGGGAGTTGATATGGGCGCACGTCCACCGTGTCCTGGTCGTCAACCTCGGGATCGCAGTGACCAATCTGCCCCTGCTGGCCGCGCTGCACGCGTCCCCTCAACCCTGGCGGCACCCCGTGTTCTTCGGGCTGTTGCTGCTGATGCTGCCGGGACCGTCCCTCGCCGCCGCGTTCGCGTATCTCGGCGGCACGACCGGGAACGAGCAGGCGCCGGTACGGCTGTTCGCCCGCGCGTACCTGCGGCTCTACCGGCGAGCGGTGCTGGTCTCGGCACCCTTCGTGCTGCTCGTGATCGCGGCCGTCGTGGATGTCGTGACACTGCGAACCTTCGCACCGGGCGCGGCGGTCGTGCCGGTGGCGGTCGTGGTCGCGCTGGTGGCCGCCGCGGCCTGGCCGGTCGCGCTCGCGCATGTGGCCGGGGGCGCCGGCATCGGGCGGCGGCTCTTCCTGCTGGCGCCGTACGCGGTACTCCGGCACGGGCTGCTGGCCCTGATGAACCTCGCGCTGGGGGCTGTGGCCCTGTTGCTCGTCAACCAGGCGCCGTTGGCGGGGCTCGCGGTGCTGCCCGGGTGCGTGCTGTTCGTGGTGTGGCGCAACTGCCGCGTCATGGCGTACTTCAGCGACCGGGGCGCGGCGAGCGATCCCGCCGCACGAGAGGGGAGGCGTGATGTCACCGACGGCTTCCGGTCGGGCATCGGACCCGCAGCAAGCGCCGGCAGCTGACCGGCAGGGCGGGCTGCACGCCCGCATCCGGTCGGCGGCGGAATCCGCGCGGAGCACGCGCATGCCGGACCTGCCCTTCTCCGCGTACCGCCGCTTCGACGACGACGGTGACCGTCTGGCGTACGAGGAGCTGTACTTCCGGCGCCGGGCGCTGGTGACGACCCTCGCCGCCGAGGCGCTTCTCGACCCTGAAGCCGGACTCGGGCCGTTGCAGGACGCGTTGTGGTCCGTCTGCGACGAGTACACCTGGGCGCTGCCCGCCCACGAGATGCATGCGACCCGACTGGACCGGGGCATGGACCAGTGCCTGGACCTGTTCGCCGCGCTCACCGCGCAGATGCTCGCCGAGACGGTCCAGGTCTGCGGCGACCGGCTCCACCCCCGGGTCGCCGCCCGCGTGCGCGACCAGGTGGACCATCGGGTGCTGTCCCTCCTCGCCGACGACGAACGCCCGCTTCTCTGGGAGAGCTGGGCACACAACTGGGCTGCCGTGTGCGGTGGTTGCGCGGGCCTCGCGGCCCTGGCCCTGTGGGAGCCGGGGCCGCGCCTGACGCGCGTCGTCGACCGGTGCCGACGCGCCCAGCTCACCTACCTCAGCGGCTTCGGCGACGACGGGGGATGTGCGGAAGGGGTGGACTACTGGGTGTTCGGGTTCGCACACTTCGTCTACTTCGCCGAAGGGCTGAGGGAGTTCACCGGGGAGGATCTGCTCACGCACCCCAAGGTGCCGGCCATCGCCCGTTTCCCGGGCGCGGTGCACCTGGGCGGCGGGCTGTTCCCCGCCTTCTCGGACGCGGCGGAACGGCCACGTGTGCCGGCCGGTCTCGCCGGGCAGCTCGCGCGCAGGCTCGGGGTGCGCGTCCCCGCCGAGGCCGTGGAGGCCACCGACGGCGCGGCGGACCTCCCACGGGACTGGGCCGACCTCTCCCGGACCCTGCGCTGGGGCGCACCCGCCCCCGGCCCGGCGCCGGAACCCGAGCCGCCCACCGCGTACCTGCCCGACCTCGCCTGGCTGGTCGACCGGGGGCAGGGCGTGGCCTTCGCAGCCAAGGGCGCCCACAACGCCGAGCCGCACAACCACAACGACCTCGGCCAGTTCGTACTGGCGGCCGGGGGAGAGGTGCTGCTCGCCGACCTGGGCGCCGGTGAGTACCGCAAGGGGTACTTCGACGAGGCCACCCGCTACGCGTTCCTGCACGCCTCCTCACGCGCGCACTCCGTTCCCCGCGTCGACGGCCGTGAGCAGTCCCCGGGCTCCGCACGTGCGGCAGAGGTACTGAAGCTCGACGTCCACGCGCACGGCGCGGACCTGACCCTCGACCTCACCTCGGCCTACGAGGTGAACGGCCTGACAGCGCTGCGCCGAGCCTTCTCCTGGCACCGGGACACCGGAGAACTGCTGCTCGTCGACGAGGTCGAGGCGGACCGCCCGCTGTCGCTGGAGGAGGTGTTCGTCAGCCGGCTGCGCCCCGGACTCAGCTCGGACGGGGTGGTGTGGACCGGCACCGCCGCACGGGCCCGCCTGCGTCTTCCGGACGGCTGCGTCGCGCAGATCGAAACGGTGCACACCACCGACCACGACGGTGCTCCCGACACGGTTCACCTCCTGCGGCTCGGCTTCGACGCCGTCCACCAAAGGGCCCGGTTGCCGTTTCGATTCACCGTCGGCTCCGCCGGTGGCGAGGAGGGCCCCCCGGGTCCCGGCCACCCCGGCTGAGCGGCGGGCGGCCCGTCACGTGCCGCACGGGAGCTGTCCTCGGCTCCTTGTCCGTCCCCCGCTTTGCTCCGTCGTACCGCTCTGCGGTTAGTTTGTGTGCAGGACAGTTGTGCGGGCCCGTGTCGTCGGAGACGCACGGAGGACGGGAGGTGGGGGAGGCGTGTCGCTGCGTGTGGGCGATCCGGCCGAGATCGGCGGATATCCGCTGGAGGCCAGGCTCGGCTCGGGTGGTATGGGCACGGTCTTTCTCGCCCGTACGAGTTCGGGGCGGCCCGTCGCGATCAAACTGATCCACCAGCAGTTCGCGGCGGACGAGGAATTCCGCATCCGCTTCCGGCAGGAGGTGGCGGCGGCCAGGAGGGTGAGCGGCGCGTTCACCGCCGCCGTGGTCGACGCCGCTCCTGAGGCCGAGCAGCCGTGGATGGCGACGACCTACATCGAGGGGCAGACGCTTGCCCAGCGCATCGCCGCGGAGGGCCCGCTGGGCGGGGCGGAGCTGAGGAGGCTCGCCATCGGTCTGGCGGAGGCGCTGCGCGACATCCACCGGGTGGGAGTCGTCCACCGTGACCTGAAGCCCTCGAACGTCGTGCTCTCGCCCGAGGGCCCTCGTGTCATCGACTTCGGCATCTCACGCGCTGCGGACCAGCAGACACTGACGATGACCGGCCGGGTCATCGGTACGCCGCCCTTCATGTCGCCGGAGCAGTTGCAGGCGCCGCGTGGTGTGGGCCCGCGATCCGATGTCTTCTCCCTGGGGACGCTGCTGGTCTACGCGGCGACGGGCCACGGGCCCTTCGACGCGGACAGCCCCTACCTCACCGCGTATCAGGTGGTGCACGAGGAGCCGTCGCTGGGTGTCGTGCCCGAGGCCCTGCGTGCGGTCGTCGAACCGTGCCTGGAGAAGGAGCCCGAGGGGCGCCCCACGGCGGACGAGCTCCTCGTGCTGCTGAGGGACCTTCCGGACGACCTCGGCGGGACCGGCGTGCACGAGTCCGGCGCGGGCCGCACCCGCGACATGATCACCCAGCACCATGTGACGCAGGACACCCCGCCGCCCGCTGCCCCGTCGTCGTCCGCCCCGCCGCCCGCTGCCCCGAGCGACCCCCTGGCCGGTGCCGCCGCAGGGAGCGCCGACACCTCCGCCGGACGCCGCCTGCGCAGCCGATGGCGGCCCGTCCTCGCGGCCGCGGTCGCCGTGGCGGCGATCGGCGGGGGAGTCGCCGCGCTGAAGGCGGGAAATGCCGGAGGCGGCGGTGACGGCGACAAGGGCGCCGGCGTCGCCGCGTCCGCCGCCCCACTCCCGGACGGCTTCGGGCCGTGGCGCAGGACCGTGCTGGGAGGCCGGGAGGACATCCCCGACGAACTCCGCTGCGTGACTCACGGCGACGCCCTGTTCTGCGGGGGCGGTGGTGTCGTCGCGGCCCGCATCAAGCCCGAGGACGGCTCGCGTGTCTGGACGGCGAAGAGCCCGGGCGTCCCGGTCCAGGGCATGCACCTGATCGGCGCCACCGACGACACGGTGCTCGGTTACCGCTTCGCCGCCGAGGACGCCCCGCAGGACCCTCCCAGCGAGGTGGTGGCCTTCGACGCGGACGACGGCCGTGAGCTGTGGTCCGTGCCCTCCGGCGCCCAGTCGATGGCCGTCACGGGCCGGAGCCGGGACGCCATGGTGGCCGGCTCCGCCGTGGTGACGGTCGACGCCTCCAACTCCCGCTTCGAGGCCCGGGACGCGCACAGTGGCGAGGTCGCCTGGACGACGTCGTTCCCCGAGGGCACGCAGTGCGCTCCCGTGCCGGCCGGCCCGCGGTTCTTCGCCATGTGCGCGACGGACACCGAGGTGGATGCCTCGGAGGTGCGCAACCCCACCCTCCGGCCCGTCGACCGAACCTCCGGGACGTGGGGCAGCCCCATCGCGGTCGACGGCCCCGCCGTGCCGATGGGCGTCCGGGACGGCAGCCTCGTCCTCCTCCAGGAGCACCTGGAGGGAGCGGCGCTGACCGGCTACGACGGGATGGCGCGGATCGACCCGGTCTCGGGCAAGGTCACGTACTCGCGACTGGACAGGACATACGCGGGCACACCCGGCATGGCGGACGGCGTCGTCTACGTGGCCGGTCAGGCCGGTCTCGTCACGGCGCTCGACCCCACCACCGGCCGGGAGAAGTGGACGCGTCAGACGGGCGTGGAGGGCGCTTCGGGGCCCGTGGCGGGATCCGGCGCACTGTACTTCAGCTCTGCCACCGGCCGGGTCGTCGCGCTGTCACCGAACAGCGGCAAACCCCTGTGGACGACGGATCCGCAGGTCGACGGCCTGACGGGTGAGCAGGGCGCAAGCCCGCGCGTGACCGTCGCGGGGCGGGTGGTGGTCGTCGCCGCAGCCGGGAACACCCTCTTCGCCTTCGACACGCAGAAGCCGCCGAAGTCGGGCTGACCGGACCACCGCCCTCCCGCTGTCCGTCGACGGTCGTGCCGACCGCAGCGGTCAGCGGGCGGACCCCTCGGTGCCGTGCCAGTCCAGGACGATGACGGTGGCGTCGTCGTTGAGGTTGCCCCGGCAGGCTTCCAGGACCGTTGTGGTCAGCATGCGCACGGCCTCCCTGGGATGCAGGTCACGGGTTTCGCTCACGAGGGAAGCCAGATCGACAGCGGCGGCACCGCGCTCCTGCATGCCGTCGGTGAGCAGGACCAGGCGGTCTCCGGGGTGCAACTGCAGCTCCTGGAGCTGGTACGAGGTGGGCGCGGCGACCCCGAACGGCAGATTGACGACGAGCGGCACCTCCTCGGCTTCGGAGGCACCTGCCCGCAGGCGCAGAGGCCAGGGATGTCCGGCGTTGACCAGTTCACAGGTGCCGGTGTCGAGACGGATGCACAGCAGCTGTCCGGTGGCCAGCCCGCGACTGTGGGACAGCAGGGCCTCGTGGGCGCGATGCGCCTGACGGAGCGCGTCGCAGCCGGTGCGGCGGGCTCCGCGCAGCGCACCCGTGACCAGCGTCGCCAGCAGGGCGGACTCGGTGTCGTGGCCCATCGCGTCGGTGATGGACAGGTACAGCGTGTCCCGGTCGAGGGTGTAGTCGTAGGTGTCGCCGCCGATGTCGTCGGCCGGGACGAGACCTGCGGCGAGGGTGAACTGGGGGGCTTCGCAGCAGGAGGCCGAGGGGAGCAGCTGATGCTGGATCTCGGCGGCCAGACTCGTCCGGGTGGTCCGCCGGCCGGCGTGGTACAGGTCGGTGAAGCGCCGGTCCGTGACGATGATGTAGGCCAGCGCGTGGGCCGCGTCGTTGATCTGCCCGAGCACGGAGTCGTCGGCGTACCGCAGCGTCACCTCCAGCAGACCGATGCAGTCGCCGCGATTGCTCACCGGCGATATCACCCGCCGCCCGCCCTCGTCGTCCGCGTCCACGTGCTGGCACTGGCTCCGCAGGACCGTGTCGTAGACGGTGCCCTGCAGATCGATCGGTTCCTCGGCGTCCTCCAGGTCACCGTCGGTCGGCGCGGTCAGGCGCAGCAGCCGCTGCTCCATGAGATCGACGAACAGGAACGACACGCGGTCGGCCCCGAAGCGCTTGCGCAGATCGTGTGCGATCACGCCGACGGACTCCCCCGGCGGCGCGGACTCCGCTGCGGTGAGAAGCTCGCCGAGTTCCAGATTTCTGCCATCCATGGCAACCTCCCTTCGTCTGTCGCCACTCATGCCCCGGGTTTCGTCAACCTCACCTGCGGGTCTTTCGCGCCTGGCCGCGACGTCCCCGTCCGGTCGGCGGCCGAGGGCCGTGGACTCCGTCGCGAGCCGAGGGGGCCCGAGCGCCTCGGGCGGCGTGTGGTTGACTGATCCGCATGGCCACGTCTCCGCAACCGCCCGTTCGGCTGTGACCGCCGATCCGACCGCGGCCACCCGGCCCCGCAATCGCAAGCAGCTCATCGTCGAGGCGGCCGGCCGGGTCTTCAGCGAGCGTGGCTATCACATGGCGTCCATGGAGAAGATCGCCGCCGGCGTGGGCATCACGGCGGCGGCCCTGTACCGGCACTTCCCGAACAAGTACGCACTGTTCGCCGAATGCGCCGATCTGATGGCGGACCGGCTCGTCGTCGCCGTCGACGAGGTACCGTCCGGGGCGTCGTCGACGGATGTGCTCACCGCCGTCACCCGGGTCACCGTCGCACACCGCGCATCGGGCGGCGTGTACCGGTGGGAGGCCCGGTACCTCAACCACGAGGACCGCCGGCAGCTCAGGGCGAAGTTCAGGCATGTCATCGGGCGGGTGGACGAGGCGGTGCAGCGCGAGCACCCACTGCCCGACGGGCGTCTGAGGGCCGTGGCGGCCCTCGGCGCCATCGGGTCGATCACCATGCATCACACGTCGATCGCTCAACGCCGTGCCGAGGAACTGCTGCTGGCGTCCGCGCTGCGGGTGGCCTCGGCTGCTCCCGCGGCGTCCCGGGGCGGTGTCCGCACGGTCGAGGTGGTCGCCCACCCGGTACCACGCACGCGACGCGCGCAGATCCTCGCGGCCGCCATCCCCCTGTTCGCGCGTGACGGGTTCGCCAGCGTCACGAACGGGCAGATCGCGGAGGCGGTGGGGCTGGCCCCGTCGGCGCTCTACCGTCACTACTCCGGCAAGGTCGACATCCTGGCGGCGGCGTGTCTCCAGGCGGCGGGACTCCTCGCCCGGGAGGTGGACCAGAGCCTCCACGAGGTGTCCGGCCCGCGCGAGGCCATCGGCGCGCTGGCGGCGACCTATGTGGCCTACAGCTTCGAGTACACCGCGCTCAACAGCGTCGCCGAGGCCGAGCTCGTCGGGTTGCCCGCCGACCTGCGGCGCCCCCTGGTCCTCGCACAGCGCGAACACATCGCGGTCTGGGAGCAGCAGTTGCGGCTGGCCCGTCCCGAGCTGGACCCGCGCCAGGCCCGGGTGCTGGTGCACGCCGGATTCGGCGTCGCGGTCGAGGCCGGTCGCGGGCTGCGGTGGCAGGACGGCCCGGACCACCGTGACGCCGTGACCGCGCTGGTCATGGGGGCCCTGGGCTTCTGAACCGGTACGTCCCGCGTCTTCGGGCGGGGTGCCGTCCCGGTGAAGCGCCTGACGCGGAAGTCACCCGGGGTGCCCGGCCCAAGGCCCTCGGTACGACTGCCGAGGGCCGGACACCCACAGGGCGGTACCGGGAATCAGCCAGGCCGGTTCCCCGTCGGGATCGTGATCGGCGTGGTGGTCGTGGAGCTCCCCTTGTTGAGGAACAGCATGGCCAGGCCCCGCACGAACTGGTCGAACATGTAGAAGGTGCCGGGCATGACGGGCGACAGGCCCTCGCGGAACAGGATGAAGGCGGGCCAGACCGTGCGGACGAGGGCCGCCGCCGCGTAGTCGCGCGGGAGTTTCAGCCAGTCGCCGACCTCGTTGCTGAGCACGTAGCGCACGAACTCGTTCAGGAACCCACGCGTGACACCGAGATCGATCTCCGCGGTCAGGCCGAGCAGTACCTCGGCCAGGTCGAGACCCTCCGGTGTCGGGGCGAGGATCGGGGTGAGCACCTGCGCCGACTGCGCTTCCGCGGCCGCCCAGGTCTGGGGGATGTACTCGTCCGGTACGCCGAGCAGATGAAGGGCGACCTGCCAGGAATGCAGGAAGGCTTCCTGGTCCGCGGCGGACATCGGGACCTTCCAGTCGAGCAGCCTCCTGCGCACGAAGGTTCCCAGACTGTGGAAGGTGACCAGGATGTCCGCGGCGCTGATGGGGACGGACTGGTCGGTGACCGCCCGCCAGTGGGGCGACTGCGGAAGCAGGTGTCGCACCGCGCCGTGCACCAGCCGGGTCTTGTTGGCGGTGACGACGAACTGCCCCGTCGGCTTGAAGGCGTCCAGCTGGGACAGGTCGTAGCCGAACGTGAACGTCTTGGCCGCGCGGTCCTTCATGTCGGCGCCGCCCACCGACCAGTAGACGCTTCTGGCCTCGCGGGGGATCACCGTGCTCATGATCCCGCTGCCGAGGCCGTACAGCACGAACAGGTAGGTGTCCTTGCGCCTGTTGAAGTCGGCCGCGCGTGCGAGCTTGACCGGGTCGGCCCAGGGCGGCAGCTTGTTGACCGTCCGCAGATGCGCGGTGAGTTCGGCCGGCAGCCCGGCGGGCAGCGCGTCCCCGTTGTTCACCCACCCCGCCATCGCGGTGTTGACCGCCGGAACCTGACCGTTCTGGAGCAGCGAGACCATCAGCGGATCCGTCGCGCTGTCCCAGACGTACTCCGGATCGACACCGGTGCCGCTGCCTGCCACCGAGTCCTTCGACGCCCACGCCCACGCCTTGGCGGGGTCTGCCGCGCCCACGAGGCCGAGTGCGACACCGAGGGACAGGACTTTTCGCCTGTCGAGATTGTGCATTAACTTACCTGCTTCCATGCTCGACCTGATGGAGTCATGTGCCCTTGATGCAGGATCGACTGTTCTGGCTCCGCGTTTCAGATCATGAAGCCCGATGTGATTCCCAATTAACATAGCGACGCGGGTGGCCGTCGGCAATGGTCATGACAGGCGCTGCTGCGCCCGGTCTTCCGGCCGCGGCCCGATCCTGGCCACCCGGCCTCGTCGTGCTCGCCCGTACGGCTCCGACAGCCCCGGGTGGCCGCTTGATCGTTCACGGGCGGGGTAGCGAAAGGACATGGCCACTGACAAGACATCCGCTGCTGCGAGCGGATACGTGCAGCCCGAGGTCGACGTCCGGGCGCTGACCGAGGTGCTCGACGGCGAGTACGCCGGGATCCGGGACCTCGTCCGGACCAACCTGGTGACGCATGCCTCCGTCCTCGAGGAGGCCGACGAACTCGGCGTCGACGCGTACCGTGAGCGGGTGCGTGAGCTCGTGGTCGACATGGCCGCGACCGGTCAGACCGGCATGGGCTTTCCGGCGGAGTACGGCGGCGGCGGTGACGTCGGAGCCTCGATCGCCGCGTTCGAGACGCTGGCCTTCGGTGATCTGTCGGTCCTGGTGAAGGTCGGCGTGCAGTTCGGGCTCTTCGGCGGCGCGATCCTGCATCTGGGCACAGGGCGTCACCACGACGCCTACCTGCCGGACCTGATCACCGGAGAGCTGATGGGCTGCTTCGCGATGACCGAGACCGGGCACGGCTCCAACGTGCAGGCGCTCGGCACCCTCGCGGTGTACGACGCCGGCACCCAGGAGTTCGTCATCACCACCGACGGCGACCAGGCGCGCAAGGACTACATCGGCAACGCGGCCCGCCACGCCGAGCTCGCGGTCGTCTTCGCCCAGCTGGAGGTGGACGGGACGGCCGAGGGCGTGCACGCTTTCGTCGTGCCGATCCGGTCCGGCGGAGAAGTGGTCCCCGGCGTACAGATCGAGGACGACGGGCGCAAGATGGGCCTCAACGGCGTCGACAACGGCCGTATCCGGTTCGACGGGGTGCGGGTGCCGCGCGAGGCGTTGCTCAACCGGTTCGCCGACGTCACCGTCGAAGGCGTGTACGAAAGCTCGATCGAGAACCCCGACCGGCGCTTCTTCACCATGCTCGGCACCCTGGTGCAGGGCCGGGTCAGCGTCGGAGGCGCCGGGGTCAACGCGGCCAAGGTCGCCCTGGCGATCGCCACGAAGTACGCCGTCCGGCGCCGGCAGTTCGACGCGGCCTCGGACACGGAGGAGCAGTTGCTTCTCGACTACGGTCTCCACCAGCGCCGTCTGCTGCCGCTCCTCGCGCGTACGTACGCGCTGCACTTCGCGCAGGACGTCGTGCGCACGCAACTGCACGAAGTCTTCTCCGGCATCGAGGACGACGCGCAGGCGCGGCGCCTCCTGGAGTCGCGGGCCGCCGGCACCAAGGCGCTCGGCACCTGGCATGCCACCCGGGTCGTTCAGGAGTGCCGTGAGGCGTGCGGCGGGGCCGGCTATCTCGCCGTCAACCGGTTCGCCGCCCTCAAGAGCGACAGCGACATCTTCACCACCTTCGAGGGCGACAACCACGTCCTGCTGCAGCTCGTGGCCAAGGGCCTGCTCACCCACTACGCGAGCGAGTTCGAGGACCTGGACCAGCTCGGCATGGTCCGCCACGTCACCGGCCTCGCCGTCGAGACGGTCATCGAGAAGACCTCGGCGCACAAGCTGCTCGAACGGGTACGCGACCTGCTGCCCGGCGGCGACGAGTGGGACCAGGAAGCCGGTCTGCTCGACTCCGAATACCAACTGGCCATGCTCCGCTACCGCGAGGAGCACATGCTCGCCGGTGTGGCCCGTCGGCTCAAGCGCGGGATCGACCAGAAGCGCAATGCCGGGGTCGTGTTCTCGCAGGTGCAGGACCACGTCATCGCGGTGGCCCACGCGCACGTCGAGCGGCTGGTGCTGGAGGCGTTCGTCGACAAGGTGCGTACGCAGCCCGAGGGCGGCAACAAGGTCGCGCTCGGCCTGCTGTGCGACCTGTTCGCCCTGTCGACGATCGAGGCGGACCGGGCCTGGTTCATGGAACACGGCCGGCTGACCGTCCAGCGTTCCAAGGCGATCAGCCGTGAGGTGAACGACCTCTGCCGCAAGGTCCGGCCCCTCGCCGTCGATCTCGTCGACGCCTGGGGCATCCCGCCCGAGATGCTGCGCGCGCCGGACCTCGTGGGCTGACCCCGGGAGCGGCGGGCCGGCCGTGCCGGCAGGACTGCGTGGCGACGGACGTGCCGGCACGGCGCGCAGCCGACGGGGAGGGCCCCCGCCAGGTCGGGCCCTCCCCGTCAGTCCGAGGTCAGACGCGGTCCGCCGCGATGAGGAGGTACTGGAAGGACCCGTCCTTGTACGAGTTGATGAACGCTTCCTCGATTCCCGTGACCAGCGAGGACGTGGCCCTCAGCTCCCAGTAGGGGAGGGTGTCCGGGGTGAGGTCGACGACGGCCTGAGGCACGAGACGGTTGTCGGCCATGGCGCGCAG
The DNA here is from genome assembly GCF_030719215.1 of Streptomyces sp. Alt3. NCBI lineage: Bacteria > Bacillati > Actinomycetota > Actinomycetes > Kitasatosporales > Streptomycetaceae > Streptomyces > Streptomyces glycanivorans. Next base: position 7,414,524 of record NZ_CP120983.1, read on the forward strand.
GTACTCCCGGCGCGAGTGGATGTTGCACTCGAAGTGGGCGTTGATCTGGGACACCCACTTCGAGGGCTGGCCGTAGCGCGGGTTCCAGCAGCCGGTGATCGTGACGTAACGACCACCGACCTCGAGGACGCGGGAGTGCTCGGCGAAGAGGTCGTGCAGGTCGACGTACATGCTCGACTCGTTGTTCCACGAAGCCGCGGCCGAACCGGTCTCGAACGGCGTGGAGAGCATGTTGCAGACCCGGGCGCGGACATGGTCCTGGATGCCGAGCTCACGGGCACGGCCGTTGGCGAAGTCCGCCTGCTTGGCCGAGAGCGTGACACCTTCGACCTTGCACCCGAAGCGCTGGTGAGCCATCACCATCGAGCCGCCGCGCCCGCAGCCGGCGTCGACCAGGGTGTCGTCGCCGCCGATGTCACCGAGGTGCCCCAGAAGGTACTCGGCCTGCGCCGACTCCAGCCGGTGCAGCTCGGCGATCAGCTTCTTCTCGCTCTCGCTGTCCTCGGCGTCGCCGAGAGCGGCGTGGTCCACCTCGCCGATGCCGTAGTGGTGGTGGTAGAGCCCGTCGACATCGCCGAGACGCAGGTTCACAGGCCGGGCCTCACCGTCCCAGTAGCGGGCGATGTCCCCCTGGTAGGGGGACGCCGGGCGGGGGATCCGCACGGAGCCCGAGGTTGCGGTGGCGGCGGGTGCGAGTTCGGTGTGGGTCACAGATGAATCCGTTCTTTACCAGAAATCGGGCAGGCTGTAGCGGTAGGTGTTGGACTGGTGCCAGTTGTGGTTGCCGTCGACCCAGGCGGCCACGCCCCGCAGGAAGCGGTGCACGCCGGGCGCCGGACAGGCCTCGGCCAGGGCCGCGGCCTCGCTCTCGAAGTCGTGCATGAGGTCGTTGTGGACCTCGACCGACTTCAGATAGGCGTCCCGGTCGGAGAGGCCCTCCCGTTCGGCGATCACCACCGGAAGATTCAGGTGATGGCCGGGAGCGTCGAGTTCCTTGGTGTAGGAGTACAGGTCGTTCACGATGGTCGTCGCGTTTCCCGCGAGCGCGATGACCTTCTGCAGGCCGGCCTGGGCGTGCAGGTCCGCGGGCAGTTCGTAGCCGCCGACGGTGTCGGTGATGGTCGGGCAGGGGCGGAAGTTGTTGAACTGGCGCATCGCCAGGTACTCCCACACCTCGGGGACGTGGTCCAGCTGGGCCCAGGCCGCTTCGGCGAGGTACCCCATGTGCAGCCGGGCCATGTCGTGCCGGAACCGGTCCGCCTGGGAGGCGCTGGCCGCCCGTACGAAGTACTCCATGGCTGAGCGGTAGGCACGCCGGGGCGCGTCCGCGTGGAGCGACTCCGCCCACTGCGGCTGGTACTCCCTCGTCGTGTACAGGGGGTCCAGTGCCGTGTGCGCCAGCAGAAGCCTTTCGCCGAGGCCGACGGGCGAACCCCCGTGGTCCTCGCAGTAGCAGTCGTCCACCGCGTTCTCGGCCACCATCAGGCGCGTGGCGAGCATGAGGTGGTCGACGGTGGGCGCGTCCGGGTGGCAGCCGACCATGTACCGGCCCACGGAGAAGCCGTCGAACTGCTCCTCCCAGTCCTCGGGATACAGCGAGACCTCGTCCAGGGCCCACGCCTTGATCCTTCGGCTGACCTCCTCGACCCGCACCGGGTCGGGCTCGGGCACGGGGTGGTGGTAAAGGCCCGGGACCGGTGTCCCTTCCGTGGCCGCCGGCGCGGACGACGGTGTCTGCGGCTCGTCCCGCGGGAACAGGCGCAGGCCCGCCGTGCCCAGACCGCTGGGGCCACGCAGGATCCGTTCCAGGCCGGCGCTCGGTGCCGGCGCCTCGGCTGCCGGGGCGCCGGGGAGGGGCCGGGCGGCGAGGGCGGACGCGGAGGTCACGGGCGGGGCGGGCAGGGAGGGCGCGCAGGACGGGCCGCCGCTCACGTCCTCGGCGTCGAGTACGTGCGCCGCGGCGGCGAGCAGGTGCGCCCCGAAGCGGGAAGCGGCCTCCGGCAGGCTCGACTGTGGTGGTGGCAGCTCAGGTGCGGGCATCCATGGCTCCTTGGTGGGGGTGTGCGGTGTCCCGATGCCTCCGGGGCCGGCGCGACCGTGCTCGGAGGCATCGGTCCCAAGCCCTCCGGGCACGGACCGCTACCTGGGCCAGCGGGCGATCTGGACGTTCTCCATCACGCCGACCGCGTCCGGCACGAGGATCGCGGCCGAGTAGTAGGTGGTGACGAGATAGGACGTGATCGCCTTCTCGTCGAGGCCCATGAACCGGACCGACAGGCCCGGTTCGTACTCGTCCGGCAGCCCGGTCTGGTGCAGCCCGATGACGCCCTGGTTCTCCTCGCCCGTACGCATGGCGAGGATCGAGCTGGTCTTCTCCTTGGTGACGGGGATCTTGTTGCAGGGGAGGATCGGAACCCCGCGCCAGGCAGGGACCTGCTGACCACCGAGGTCGGCGTGGTCCGGATAGATCCCCCGCGCGTTGAACTCACGCCCGATCGCCGCGATGGTCCGGGGGTGCGCGAGGAAGAACTTGGTGCCGCGGCGCCGGCAGAGGAGTTCGTCCATGTCGTCCGGGGTCGGCGGGCCCGAGTGCGTCTGGATGCGCTGCTTGAAGTCGGCGTTGTGGAGCAGACCGAACTCCCGGTTGTTGATCAGCTCGTGCTCCTGGCGCTCGCGCAGCGCCTCGATGGTGAGCCTGAGCTGTTCCTCGGTCTGGTTCATCGGCCCGTTGTAGAGGTCGGCGACCCTCGTGTGGATCCGCAGGATGGTCTGCGCGACGGAGAGCTCGTACTCCCTCGGCCTCAGTTCGTAGTCGACGAACGCGCCGGGCAGTTCCTGCTCGCCTACATGGCCGGCCGACATCGCGATCTCGGCCTCGCCACGATGGTTCTGCCGCTGGTGGGAGCGCGACGAGAACGCGTCGAGATGGGCCCGGAGGCTCGATGCCGTGGACAGCACGGCCGCGAAGTCCGCACGTGACAGGGTGAGCAGGGTGCCCGACGTCTCGGCCGTGGCGGTGTTCTCCCAGCGGGCCTCCTCGTCCAGCAGCGCGCTCTCCCCGAACCGGTCGCCGTCGGCCAGTACGTCCAGGACGACCTCGTCGCCGTAACTCCCGACGGAGGTCTGGGTGATGCGGCCGTGGGCGATCAGATGCAGCTTGTCCGCGGGCGCCCCGCGCTCGACCAGCGTCTCGCCGGCGCGGAATTCGCGCTGCACGCACCGATCGGCGATCGCGGTCAGGACGTCCACGTCGTCGAAGCCCCGGAGCAGGGCCAGTTCGCCGAGTTCACGGGGGATGACGCGGACGTCCGCACCGTCCTGGACGAATTCCACCGTGCCGTCGCCGACGGTGTAGCTCAGGCGGCGGTTCACCCGGTACGCCCCGCCCTTGGTCTCCACCCAAGGGAGCATGCGCAGCAGCCAGCGGGAGGAGATCTCCTGCATCTGCGGCGCGGACTTGGTGGTGTTGGCGAGGTTACGGGCAGCCGCCGTGCCCAGACTGGACTGCCGGGGCAGCTCCAGTCGCACGTCAGGGTTCGACACGTCCGGGTTCGAGTCGACAGTCATCGGCACGCTCTCCTTGGTCAGGTCGGTGGCACACGTATGCGGACGCCGTCGGGCGAAAGGAGTGATAAGTGGTGAATGAACGGGAACCCGTCCAGATCCAGGGGAACACTAATCGCGGCTTCGGCCCCCGGACCAAGGGAAGGCGGCGACATTAACTCGATACGATGATCGCGACCGCCCGATGTTTGTCCGGGCACCGAATAGATTCAGCCGTGGCCCGTGGCGCACGACGACCCTCAGGGACGGGCTCGGGCGGTGCGGGACCGACGACGGGACGGCGCGGTGAAGGGCCGCGAAAGCGCCTGGCGCCATGGGCTGCAAGGGCTGCTCGGGGCAGGAGGGGGCGAGTGTCCACAGCCTCCTTCCTCTGCGCGCGGTACGCCCGGTGTCACGACACGACGTCAGAAACGCGACAGGACCGAGAGCGCGGCGACGCGCCGGAGGCGATACTGCGGCGCGCTCGGGGGGTTGCCTCGCCGTGCGGAGCTGTCGAGGTCGCCGGCGGTGGTGCTCCCGGGCTCGGCCCTCAGGGCGACCGGACCCGGTCGAAGGGTGCGAGGGCCCGGGTGGGGTCCGGGCTCACGAGGCGTTCCGGACCGGCTGTCGTGATCCTCGCCCACCTGCGGGCCCACGTGTGACGAGGACGCCGGCCACGGGCCGAGTCCCGGCGCCGGCCGAGGCCGTGCACGGGAGTACGGACGTGGACCCGGCGACATCCCTTGCGACCGGCCTGGACCGGGTCCTCGACGCCGTGGCCGCCGGACCCACTCCGCCGCCGGTGTGACGCTCAGCCCTACCGGGAGTGGCTCCGGGCCCCGGCGCCGGCAGCACTGCCGACGACCCCCGCCACCGATGCCTCGCCGTAGGCGAGTTCGCTCGCCAGGAGCGCGGCGCCCACAACTCCCGCGCGGGGGCCGAGTTCCGACATGACGATCGGCAGATTGCCGGTGGCCAGGGGCAGCGAGCGTTTGTACACGACGCTGCGGATCTCGGCGAGCAGGGGATAGCCGAGCCCGGTCAGCCCGCCGCCGATCACGATCATCGACGGGTTCATGAAGCTGACCAGCGTGGCGAGGACCTGCCCGACCCGGTGGCCGCCGGCGCGGACCAGACCCACGCTCGTGCTGTCGCCCCCGTCCGCGCACTCCGCGACATCCACCGCGGTCAGGACCCCCCGCTCGGCGAGCCGTACGGCCAGCGCGGGCGAACGGCCCGACCGCGCGGCCTCCGTGGCGTCCCGGGACAGCGCCACCCCTCCGAAGTACGCCTCCAGACAGCCGGTGTTGCCGCAGGAGCAGACGGGCCCGTCCGCCTCGGCCTCGACCTGGACGTGTCCGATGTCGCCGGCGCACCCCTCCGCGCCCCGGTAGATGCGGCCGTGGTGCTGCATGCCGGAGCCGATTCCGCTGCCGATCTTCACGAAGAGCAGATGGTCGACGGTCCTCGCGACCCCGCTGTGCTGTTCCCCGAGTGACATCACGTTGACGTCGTTGTCGACCACGACCGGGCAGCCGTGGGCCCGGGCGAGGGTGTCGCGTACCGGGAAGCGGTTCCAGCCCACCATGATCGGTGGCGAGACGGGCACGCCCTCCCGGAAACTCACCGGCCCCGGCAGACCGATTCCGATGGCGTCGAGCCGTGCGCAGTGGCCCTGGTCCGCCATGGCGCGCAGGAGTTCGCTGACACGCCCCAGCACGGCCACCGGACCGGAACGGATGTCCGCGGGTTCGGAGCAGGACGCCACGGGCGCGAGCGAGCCGTCGGTGATCTCGATGTCGATGGAGCTGGCTCCCAGGTCGACGGCGGCGAACCGCACGCCGGGGTCGAGCTGGACGAGGGTGGAGCGCCGCCCGCCGCGTGACGCGGCGGGGCCCGCCTCGCGGACCCGCCCGGCGGCGACCATGCGGTCCAGCTCGCCGAGCAGCCGCGGGCGCGGAACCTCCAGCCGGTCGGCGAGTTGGGCGCGCGACAGCGGTCCGTTGTCACGCAGTTGACTCAGCACGCGGTACTGGAGGTTCACGGACTCACTTCCTCTGGACACCCTCGAACGGTCCGGGAGCCGTCGCGGGGGCGGTACGGGCCGGGCGGCGTACCGTCAGGCAGGGCCGCGCGCGGGGGCCCGCAGGACGACGTGCGGCAACTTTTTCACAGCGCGTCGAAAGTCGCCGCACCGTTGGCGGAACTCCCACGACGGGACTCCGCCGCCCGCAGGCCCGGGTACGGAGCTGCCCCGCCGTCGGCAGCGGGGCAGCTCCTCCTGTTCCGGGTCAGCCGGCGGCGCCCCCCTTCAGCGCCCGGGCACTCCGCGCCAGAGCCTCACCCGCCGCCCCGTCCGGCACCAGGGCGGTGTCGGACGTGTAGCCCGCGAACGACTCCAGCACGGCCGCGGCCTGACCGGTGCGTCCCGCGTCGGCGTGTGCCTCGGCCTGGGCGAGCCGTACGGTCAGCCGCTGCTGCCCCTGCGCCGTGATCGATCCGTCCGCCCGCAGCCGCGTGATCAGCGCGCGGATGTCCGTGTAGGAGGTCCGGGTGGTGAAGGAGACGGTCTTCGTGGCGGTGTTGCCGGCCCTGTCCCGTGCCCTGACCGTGAGGTCGTGGTTCCCCAGGGGCAGCCGCCACAGTTCCAGCACCTGTCCGGACGCGACGGGCTTCCCGTCGAGCGTGGCCGTGGCGGTGGCCCCACCGGACACCGTGTCCTGCGCCGAGAAGACCGGCGTCGGGCGGTCGGAGTTCCCGTACGCGCCGTCCGCGTCGAGTCCGCCCACCGCCACCGTGGGACCGGTGCGGTCGATCCGTACGGTGAGCGAACCCACCTCGGAGACGTTGCCGCCGTTGTCCGTCGCCCGGTACCGGACGGTCGTCGCGCCCTCGGCGGACAGGGTGACCGCAGCGTTGGCCGACAGCCAGGTGGTACCGCCGTCCACCGAGTACTGGCGGCCGGCGACCGTCCCGTTGTCGGTCGCCGAGACGGTGAGGGACACATTGCCGGTGTACCAGCCCTCGTCACCGTCGGGCCGCGGCGGGTCGAGCGCGGCCGAGACCTTCGGGGCCGTCCTGTCCGCGACACCCGCGCCCTGGAAGGTCAGCGAGTCGAGCTCGACACCCCCGGAGCTGGTGACGAAGAGCTCTCCGCTCCCCGAAGGAGCGTTCGCCAGAGCCGTGGTGACGGTCTGCCAGCCCTCACCCGCCGGAACCGGAACCGTGGTGAACGGCTCGGCGTCCGCCGCGCCCCAGCGCAGCGCCAGGGTGCCCGCGCCACTGGCACGGGTCTTCAGCCCGTTGATCCCGGCGAACGACACCGGGTCGTACGCGATCCAGTCACCCGCGTCGAAGGAGGTCAGCTTGCGCTGGCCGGACGCCGTGGTGTCGTCCGTGATCGTGACGCCCTCCGCCGAGTCGTGGTGCTCGGCCTGCATGAGGGCCGGGTTGAGCACCACCTGGGCGTCACCGGTGGCCGGAGGGACACCGCCCGCACCCTTGTCGGTGTAGGTGATGCCGAGTACGCCGAAGACGTTCTCGGTGTCACCGTGCCCCGCGTCGGCCGGCGTCACGACGCCGCCGGTGCAGCCGGTGCCGCTGTTGACGGGGTGCCCGTGCTGGTTGTGCCCGAGGCCGAAGGTCCACGCCGCCTTGGCACAGTCCGGCGTGGTGCCGTCCTCCGGGTCCTCCACGGCGATGCCGTACGGCACGGCGTCACCCCAGTTGAAGAACCCGCCGTCCGGCGGCGAGGTGATCCGTATCGTCGGCGCCGTGTTGCCCACGGTGATCTGGCGGCTCGACAGGCCGGACTTGCCCTGCGGGTCGGTGACCTTCAGCCGGGCCTGGAACTGCCCGTTGTCCGGGTACGTACGGCTTACCTCGGGTCCGGTGGCGTCGAAGGTGCCGTCACCGTCGAGGTCCCACTGGTAGGTGAGACCGCCGTTCTCCGGGTCGCTGGAGCCGGTGGCGTCGAACGAGACCTTCAGCGGGGCCTGGCCGGACGTGATGTCGGCCTTGATCACGGCGGTGGGCGCCTTGTTGCCCTCGGCGTAGTCGATCCGGTAGAGACCGGCGTCGGGGTTCTGACGGAAGAAGCCGTCGCCGTAGTCGAGCACGTAGAGCGCGCCGTCCGGACCGAATTCCAGGTCCATCGGGTTGTCCCACTGCGGGATGCCGTTCTGTGCACGCTCGCTGTTGGGCAGGAGGTTCTCCAGCTTGCTCACGGGGCCGTCCGGGCCGTCGAGCGTGAAGGCGGCGACGTAGTCCTGGGAGAACTCCGCGAAGAACGCCTTCCCGTCCCAGTACTCGGGGAACTTGCCCGGGGAGGGGTTCTCCGCGTCGTAGTGGTAGACGGGACCGCCCATCGGGGCCTGGCCGCCGGGGCCTCCGGGACCGCGGAAGGAGGTCAGTTCGGGCCACGGCTGGTCGCTGTCCTTGTCGCCGTACCAGAGCGTGGCGGGCGTCGACGGGGGCAGCTCCCTGAGGCCGGTGTTCCACCGGGAGTCGTTGACCGGTGCGGCACAGTCGAAGGCCGGCCCGGGCGTGAGGGTGGCGAAGTCGAAGTCCCGGTACGGCTTGCCGTTGTCACCGGTGCAGTAGGGCCAGCCGCTGTTCATGGCCTTGGTCGTGGTCTGCCACTCGACGTATCCCATAGGCCCGCGGTTCGGGTCGGCCGTACCGGCGTCGGGACCGTAGTCACCCCACATCACCGCGTCGGTCTCGCGGTCCACCGCCAGCCGGAAGGGATTGCGCAGACCCATCACGAAGATCTCGGGACGGGTCTTCGCCGTCCCGGGCTCGAAGAGGTTCCCCTCCGGGACGGTGTAGCTGCCGTCCTCCTGCACGTCGATGCGCAGGATCTTGCCCCGCAGGTCGTCGGTGCTGCCCGCACCGCGGCGCTCGTCGAGCCCCGGGTTGTAGCCGGCCGCGTCGTTGATCGGTGTGTAGCCGTTGACGTTCGGGCCCGACGCCGGCGTGTTGCCGCCGGTCGCGAGGTAGAGGTTGCCCTCCCCGTCGAAGTCCACGTCACCGGCGACGTGGCAGCACTGGCCGCGGTTGGAGTCGACCCGGATGATCTCCTGCGCGGTGGAGAGGTCCAGCTTGTCACCGGTCCACCTGAAGCGTGTCAGGGTGTCGTAACCTTCCCACCGCTTCCAGTACGAGTCGTCCTGACCGGCGGGCAGCTGGAGCGGTGCGGAGCCGGCCGGGGTGTTCAGCGGCGGCGAGTAGTACAGATAGACCCACTTGTTGGTCGCGAAGTCCGGGTCGAGGGTGACCGTCTGCAGACCCATCTCGGAGTTCTGGTAGACGTCGACGTGGTTGACGACCTTGGTGACACCGGTACCGGGGTCGGTGAGCCGTACGTCGCCGTTGCGGGCGGTGTGCAGGACGCGGTTGTCGGGCAGCACGGCGAGGTCGATCGGCTCGCCGGTGTCCTTCGTCAGGGTGACCTTCTCGTAGTTCGACCAGTCCAGGGCGTGCTCGTGGCCCGGGTGCGCCTGGGCGGCGGGCGCGAGCGCCACACCGCCCAGCGCGGGCAGAGCCAGGAGCAGGACCCCTGTGATCAGGCGTCTCAGGGTGAGGTGCACGGTGATGCGTCTCCTCGATCGCTGGTGGTGACGAGTGGACACGGAGGCGCCTTCGCGCGCGGGCGCCTCTCTTCTGCGAAGTGCTCTCAGCCGAGGAGCCCCGAGAGCGCCGTGAAGCTGCGCTCCGCCGCGCCGAGCGAACCCGGGGGGTTCGGCAGGGTGCTGGGAGCGGTGTCCTGCTCCCAGATGCCGATGTGCGAGGCCCGCGGCCCGATGTCACGGACGAACCTCTCGTACGGGAGGTCACCGGCACCGAACTCGACGATGTCGAAACCGTTGACGTTCGCCGCGTTCGCGTCGCCGTCCTTCATGTGGAACAGCGGGTAGCGGTACGGCTGGTTGCGCACGTACGCGGCCGGGTCGAACCCGGGCCAGCGGTGCCGGCCCACGTACGCCCAGTAGATGTCCAGCTCCAGATAGACGTGGCGCGGGTCCGTGTTCCTGAGGAACACGTCGTACAGCCGCACCGAGGGCTGATCGGTGGCGAACGCGAACTCGCCCGCGTGGTTGTGCTGGTAGAGCTTCAGGCCACGTGCCGTCGCCGCGGCACCCCAGGTGTTGAACTCGTCGGCGGCGGCACGGTAGCCCTCGACCGTGTTGATGTTCGAGGGGGCGTTGGCCGTGCCCACGTGCGGCATACCGAGAATCTGCGCGGCGTCCAGCTCGGCCTGGAGGTTCGTGCGCAGACTGCCGATGCCGACGTGGCTGCCGACGGCACGCAGCCCGTGGTCGTCGAGCAGTTGGCGGATCTCGGGGAGAGTGATCTGCCGGCCCAGGATGGAGGTGGACTGGGTGTACCCGGCGAACTCGATCTCCGTGTAGCCGATCCGGGCCAGTTCGGGGAGGACGACCGCGAAGCCGAGCGCGCTGACCTTGTCGCGGATGCTGTAGAGCTGGATGCCGATGCGGTCCTTGGGGATGGACAGGCCGCCCGGCGCGGCGGCCGCCGATGTGGCGGCGGCCCCGGTGACGGAAGCCGCGGCGACGGCCACGGTGGTGCCGACGGTGGCGCGCAGGAAGTCCCTGCGGTCGAAGGACTTGTGTATATGACTCACGGTCACTCCTGGGGAACGAGGCGAGGAAGGTGTGAACCGGGGCGCACGGCCGGACTGCCGTTCCGGGATGCGCCCCTCGATGGCGGCTCCGTGGCCCGGAACAGCGCTGGGTGAGCGTTCGGCCGTGCGGTGCCCGGTCACGGGAGGCCGGCGCGGACGCCGTCCCCCGCGGTGTCGCCGTGCGTGCCGCCGCCCGGGCCGTCCGGCGTCAGAGGCGGGACGCGCCCGCGGCGTGAGCGTCGGCCACCGCCGCCGCCGAGCGGGCGGCGGCCTTCTCGGCGAGGTCGGCACCGCGGTCCTGCGGCGCCGCCTCCCTGGCCGAGCGGGAGGACGACGCACCGGCGGCGGTCTCTCCGGTGACGGCACCACGGACGCGTGCCGACTCGCCCACGACCAGGACGGGGTCGTTGCCGGTCGCGGTCAGCCCGCCACGCACGATGGCGTTGTCGAGCACGGACTTCGCGGTGTTGTCGGTGACCGCCAGGTTTCCGCCGAAGTACGAGGCGCCCGTGCATGATCCGAGCAGACCCTGGCCGCCGATCTGGAGGTTGTCGGCGTTGCCCGTGTACGCCGCGGCGCCGTACACCTCGCTTGCGCAGAACACGCCACCGAGAGTGTTCCCGTTCACGGTGAGCGCGCCCTTGACGGTGGTGTCGTACACGTCGCTGTACTGGTTGCCCTCGCCCGTCAACGAGCTGTTGAGGGTGCTGCCGGAGACGTACAGCTCGCCGGCCTCGGTGCTGACGGCCCCGCCGAGCGTCGAGTCGACCACGTAGACGAAGCCTTCGTCGGCGTCGACCGCCTTGAGGGTGCTCCTCTCCAGGTGCGCGCCGAACGCGGAGTCGGTGGTCAGCGTGCCCTTGACCGTGGTGTCGGTGAGGTCGAGATAGGCGTTCTCGGCGACGGTGACCGAGCTGTTGAACGTGGCACCCGCCGCCACGAGATCGGCTCCGGCCTCCACCGTCACCGTGCCCCTGACCTTCGTACCGGTGAGGGTGCAGGACTTCCCGGCCGGGACGACCAGGTCGTTGCTGACGGTCACGGCCCCGCCGTCACCGACACATGTGGTGTAGAGCGCTGCCTGGGCGGAGCCGGAGAAGGCCACCAGGCTCCCCGATGCCACCAGTGAGGCCGTGGCGATGAACGTGCGAATCTTCATGTCGCTTCCCTTCCGCTGCGGTCACGGCGGAGTCGGTGACCCGGCCGGTTTCCCCCGTTGTGACGGGGTGCTGAACGGTGCGTGAGCGACGACCGCCGTGACAGCGATCGCGCGGTGCCTCGTGACGGGTGGTGGCCCGGCCATGGGGGGAGAGACGTGGAGGGACTCGTGAGGTGGGGAGCGTTCGCGGGGGGAACGCCGATGGGCTGCGGTGTTACCTGGCCGAAACGCATGTCTCGGTGGGCCGAGAGATTAGGACGACGCGTGGGGGACTGTCCAGAGGTTCGGTACGAATCTCCCGAACTTCCTGATGCTTCATCAAAAGATGTGGTGCAGCGGTGAAAAGAGGGGGCTGTGTGCTCCGGGGCTGCGTCCGGTACCGGTCCACGCTGCGACGGCCCCGCCGCACCGTGGTCGCGCCACCTCGCCGGGATCTGCCGTGCCGGTGCCCGCGTCCGGTGCTCCTGCCGGCGGCAACGGCCCTCCGCCGCCGGATCCCTCGGCGCGCGGGCAGGTCCGTCCTCGGGGCCGGCGGGAGGAGCCGGAATTAAACATCCGCAGCCGAGATGCATCCATCAGGTGAATTTCTGCAAGCCGACCGGTGACCGGATTTCCGAAAGAACTCACCCGAACGGAGTCGGTGCCGGGCAGAAAAGCGTACTGATCTTGATCGAGTGATCGGCGGGCATTACCGGCGGTCATAACTGTCCTGGCAAAGGAAAAAGAACTCACCGGCTGTCCGAGGTGGATGTCGGGGTCCCCGGAAAGCCGCTGTCGAGCTCGCACTTTCGGTCGAGATCCGTGCCACAGTTCTCCTGTGGCCCGGAAAGGGCCGCTGGTCTAACATGATTCGGGGCGGCGCTCCGAGGCGACGACTTGGCGCTGCTGACCAGGCGATTACCTTCGTATCGAATCCGCTTTTCCGAAAAAGTATTTTCGTCAATCAATTCGCTTCGCACATATTTTGGTTCGCGCTCGACCCTAAGAGCGTCACACGCTTACTGCGGGAGTATTCCCGCCTCGTGTACTGCGGTGAGACGGAGGTGTGGACCGATGGTGAGGCCGAGGGAGCAGATGGCGGAGCCCACGATCCATGACGGGGCCTCGGCGTGGCGAATCGCGCGGGATTCCCGCGTGCTCGACGTGAATTCGTCCTACAGCTATCTGCTGTGGTGCCGTGACTTCGCGGGGACCTCCGTGGTCGCCCGTGACGAGAGCGGAGAGGCCGTGGCCTTCGTGACGGGCTACATACGCCCGGACGCTCCCGGCAGCCTTGTCATCTGGCAGATCGCCGTGGACGACCGTCGACGGGGCCGAGGTCTGGCCGG